>CAMFLX010000002.1 GCA_945957555.1 uncultured Cytophagales bacterium | reverse complement strand
CTCTACGTCTCGTGGGCTCGGAGATGTGTATAAGAGACAGAGGCAAGGGCGAGCTCCAAAAGACCGAGAGTAACTTTTACAGTATTGAGCCAACTTCCAGATTTAGGCAAAGCCGTTAACATACTAGGAAAAATGGCAAATAGGCCAAATGGTAGGGCAAAAGCTGCCGAATAGGCCATCATACCCAAAGTGGGTTTCCAAAAGCAACCACTAGAGGCACCTGCCAACAAACTTGAAGCAATAGGCCCTGTACACGAGAAGGATACAACCACCAAAGTAAGTGCCATAAAGAATATACCTAAAACACCACCACGTTCAGATTTCTCGTCAGTTTTATTGGCCCAAGAGTGTGGAAGTGTGATCTCGAATAATCCCAAAAATGACAATCCAAAAATTATGAAAGTAGTGAAAAACAACAAGTTGGGTATCCAATGAGTACTTAAGGTATTGGCGGTATTTCTACCCAAAAGTAGTGTAAGGGCAAAGCCAATAAATGTGTAGATGAATATGATAAAGAAAGCATATAGTAAAGCCTCAAAAACAGCCCGACCTTTAGATTTATTTCTCTTGAGGAAAAATGTCACCGTCATAGGTAACATAGGAAATACGCAAGGAGTCAATAAGGCTAACAATCCACCAGAAACGGCCAACAAGAGATAACTCCACAACGATTGATCATCGCCACAAGGAGAAAATGCTACTTCCTCACTTGCTTTTTCGGATGTTTTGCTTTGGTCAGGGCTTTTTTTTTCAACCCCAGTGCCAGATGCACTTCCAACATAGCTAAAGTTGAAGTCTCCACTTACCTGTACACAAACTCCATCAGTTTTGCAGGCTTGTCCAGCAACTTTGCCAACAAGGCTATAGCTGGCTTTGGTAACAACATATTTTTGTACGAAGATGATCTTATGTTCTGCATAAGCAATATTCCCTTCCCATATATCGTCATATTTGGTTTTGCAATTGCTACAAGTGAGGCTGTCTGCCAATTTCAAGCCCTCCATTTTCTCCAGAACGAGATTTGTTTTGATGGGTCCATCCGCTGGAAACTGAGAACCATACATATAGAAGCCATCAATAATCTCTCCTACGGCAGTCAACGTTAACGTATCACCGACTTTAACCTCTTGTTTATCAACAGAAATAAAAAATTTAACAGGTTTTAACAATTGCGCCTCACTCTTGCAAGAAAGCAATAGAATGAATACTATAAAGTGAAAGATTGAAAGACTAGATAACTTTTTCATCATTTGGTGTTAAAAATTTCTTTAAAAATAAAATACTATGCCTAAAAGTTCAAATTGTATGCCACAAATATACCTGATCCTTGCCTAATTTACCTGTAAATACTATGATTGATTCTACATCTGTTCAAATCTATCGTGTTATACATTTATAAGATCCTGAGGTTGGTAATATCATAGTCCCATTCTCTGCATATACGACTGTAAGATAATGGTCGCACTCACCTTGTCTACCAAGCCCTTGTCTCTCCTAGCCTTCTTGTTAATGCCTGATCCCATGATTACCGAATGGGCCATTACTGTAGTAAAACGTTCATCTTCGTACACAATATTTATGTCGGGAAACAATTTGGTAAGTTCTGCCTTTCGCTGTTTCACGACTTGGGTGGTATCAGTGTCTTGATTATTAAGGTTTTTAGGCATCCCTAGTACAATCGTCTCAACCGATTCTTTGGCAATGTATGCCTTTAAAAAATCGGTTAACATTTTGGTCTCCACAGTTTCCAAGGAAGAAGCAATAATTTTGAGGGGATCCGTAACAGCCAGGCCCGTACGTTTCAAACCATAGTCAATGGCTAATATTCGACCCATTTAATTTAAATTAAGATTATTTTTCAAAGCCTGTAGCAATCTGCCTTCTAGAAAAAGCGCTTTAGGAAAAAACACCTCATTCTCTATTTTGGCATGTTTAATTAGTTCATATTCAAAATTTTGAAGTTCTGTATAGATCACGTCTACAAGAAGGTCTCCAGTATTGCCAGAATTATAAGAGTTTGTAATTTTGCTAATTCCTTCCATCCCAGACTCGTGAGCGTGATGTTCTAGAGCGTGAAGCTGCAGAGCGTGTTTGCTAATCTTATTAGAAATTTCGAAATGATTGGATTTTGATTTGCCCTTCAAAACTTTATCTACCCAAAGCACATAAGAAAAGAGCTCATCCTCCTCTTCATAAATATGTTCAATAAAATCCTTTAGAAATGTTGGGAATATAAATTTCAAATCTCTTGTTTCAGGGTGCTTTAAGAAGTTCTCCTCATCCAAAGCATTGACCAACTGCCCCAAGTAAGGCAATTTTTGTTTTACAAACTGATGGTGTGAATGTTTTAGGTATTCTATGATGAGCTCAATGGGATATTCATCTATTTTTTTAGATACCTCTTGTTGGTGTGCGCCTCTTGTAGCGTACGTTTCTATCTGGTGCAAAAATAGATCTGTATTGATCCCGCGATCTTTACAAACTTCCTCTAAGGTGAAATCAGAATATTTGTAAAATGAAACACCAAAATAATGCAACACCCAAGCAAAAACGGAATCCTCTGAAACTAATTCGTTGATCTTTCTTGTGAACATACAATGAATTGATGAACTTTGTAAATATAACGAATTTGCTCTATAATAGCAAACGCATGGATTTTGTAGCATATTTGATCTCCAAGAATATTGACCCTCAGAAGTTCGAAGCTTCCGAGGAAGCAACTTTTCAAAAGTGGAAAGAAGAGTTCGCACAAATCCACCCTAAGTCCTTTACTTCTCAAAAGCTCTTTGTCATTAACGAAATCCGTAGAAGGTTTCAGTTGCACCTAGGTGCCAAACCTAAGGAAAAAGCAGTGAAACCCGTGGAAAATCCAGTAGCTGACTTGCCTCTGGGACATGAAAAAGGCACAATGGAGACCCAAGAAGTGCCAATATCTAAAGCGAAACCGGTCTTTAAAAAGCCTGCCCCCAATAGTAATTTTCTTGCTGAAAATAAATCAGTAACACCAGTAGATGTTATAACAGATAATGTTCAAACATCTATTTCTTCGGGTGAGATCCCTGTTCCCAAAACAGTAGCAAAACCGATTTTTAAAAGGCCTAACTCGGAAGTAGTAAATCCAAATGATGAAGTGAAGGCCGAAGCTCCAATAGAGGGGCAACAAGAATCTAAAGTTGCTACAGAAAATGTGATTAAAAAGGCAGGAGCAAAGCCTATATTTAAAAGACCAGAGACCAAACTAGAGGCAGAAACGGAACTGCAGACAAAGCCACCTATAGTTGAAGATACAGAAGCGACACCTACTCCTAAAGTAACTGTAAAACCAGTATTCAAAAGACCTGAAATTGCTCAAAACAATACAGTGGCCGATGCTGAGCAAACGAACCAAACCGAAAAACAAGAACCTGCTAAGAAACCAATAGTAAAGCCAATATTTAAGAGACCAGAAATCCCTCAAGAACCCACATCAGTACCTGCAGAATCAAAGTCAGAATCGGAGATTAAAACTGAAGAAAATACAGTACCTGCAAAAAAACCAATGGCTAAACCGATTTTCAAGAGACCAGAGCAGTCGTCGGGTAGCGAAAGCCAATCATAGATCAGTATTTCACCTTAATCCCATGAAAAGTCTCTTGCTCTTTGTAATCTTTGCGTAGGGGGTATCCTTCCCAATTAGCTGGCAATAAAATCCTTCTCAAATCTGGGTGCCCTAAAAAATTGATCCCCAACAAATCAAAAGCTTCTCTTTCGTGCCATTCTGCAGTACGCCAAATAAACGAAGCCGTTTGTAGCTCTGGACTATTACGATCCAGCATAGCTCTCACATGCAATGCATGAGCACGGGGAATGGAGTACAAGGTATATACAACCTCCATTGTGCCTTTCTCTGGGCCGTTGTCTATACCAGTAAGGCAGGACAATAGGTCAAAAAAAGTGCGATCATCATGCTTTAAAAATTTCAATACTTTGCTAATGTTAGCGGCAGCTACATAAATGTAGGGCTGTAGCGCTGATAAATTTTGACTAGTTATGATATCTTTACCAAACTCACTTTCTATGAGGTGGACAATTTCTTCTGCTTTCATAATGGATAAACAAAAAAGGACACCTTAAGGGTGTCCTTTTTTAAAAATTATTTTCGAGAATATGTTAAGCAACACCTTCAATCAAGACGAATGATCTACCGTTAGCTCCTTTTTTGAACTTAACAATACCGTCAACAGCTGCATGCAAAGTATGGTCTTTACCCATATAAACATTTAAACCAGGATGGTGTACCGTACCTCTTTGACGTACCAAAATATTACCAGCTTTAGCAGCTTGACCTCCAAATATTTTAACGCCTAGGCGTTTGCTGTGTGATTCTCTTCCGTTTCTCGAACTACCCGCACCTTTCTTGTGAGCCATCGTCTTACTTATTTAATGTTTTCAATTAATACCTTAGTATATCTCTGTCTGTGACCGTTTCTTTTCTTGTAACCTTTTCTTCTCTTCTTTTTGAAGACGATTACTGTGTCACCTTTTACGTGCTCAACTACCTTGCCAGTAACTTTTACACCTTTAACTGATGGTTCACCTACTTTAATGTTACCATCCTCGTGGTCAACCAATAAAATATTTTCAAATTCTACTTTGGCACCTTCCTCAGTTTGTAAAAGATCAGTAAATAAAAACTTATTCTCTTCTACTCTGTATTGTTTGCCAGCTATTTCTACAATTGCGTACATATGCTTTTCAAAAAAAGGAATGCAAACATAGCGTATATTTTTTACAATTCAAAACACCATGTTAAAATATTTTTATTGTGGAAAACTTTCCGAGAAAAAAGATTCCGAAATTGGCTATTAAACTAAAATTTCTAATATGTAGTTTAAATATTTGATAATAAGAACTATATGAAATTATGAATTTTAAAAAACATTTCCAAAACGTGCGTTTTTTTTTGTTTGACAAGTTGTTTCCGAACTGATAATTCTTGAACTTTGGCATAGTGGTTTTGTGGAAAACGGTAGATTTTTTAAACTTATTCTCTCCTATAAAGTGTTATATGTCTGATTTACAAATCAGATAAACTTGAGTCTCATTAACATTAGATTGATGAGGTCAAGCCAATCAAAACTGCGCAGGAATGTTTGAATTGTGAAAATGTAGAAAATATATGACAGAAGTTGAACCATTATTAGAAGAGAATAAAGACAGGTTCGTGTTGTTCCCGATACAACATAGTGATATTTGGGAAATGTACAAAAAGGCGGAAGCTAGCTTTTGGACAGCAGAAGAGATTGATTTGTCTCCAGATCTTAAAGACTGGGAGAAATTAAACGAAGGGGAGAAACACTTCATTTCGCACGTACTTGCATTTTTTGCGGCTAGTGATGGTATCGTCAATGAAAATTTGGCTGTAAACTTCCTTAGAGAGGTGCAATACCCTGAAGCAAAGTGCTTCTATGGCTTTCAGATTATGATGGAAAACATTCACTCTGAGACTTATTCTTTATTAATAGATACCTATATAAAGGATAACACTGAAAAGACTAGGTTACTTCATGCAATAGATACTGTTCCTTGCGTACAGAAAAAAGCGAATTGGGCATTGAAATATATTGGACAAGGAGACTTCGCGGAACGTCTAATTGCTTTTGCCGCAGTTGAGGGTATATTTTTCTCAGGTAGTTTTTGTTCTATTTTTTGGTTGAAGAAGAGGGGGTTAATGCCTGGTTTAAGTTTCTCTAATGAGTTAATTTCCAGAGACGAGGGGTTACATTGCGATTTTGCTTGTTTACTTTATACAGATCACCTGAAAAATCCATTACCACAAGAGCGTGTCTTAGGGATTATAAAAGAAGCTGTCGAAATCGAGCAAGAGTTTGTAACAAGCGCACTGCCAGTAGACTTGATAGGGATGAATTCAAAGCTTATGAACCAATATATCGAGTTTGTGGCAGACAGATTGTTAATTGCACTGGGTTTAGGCAAGGAGTACAATGCCAGTAACCCTTTCGATTTCATGGAAATGATCTCTTTGCAAGGAAAGACCAATTTTTTCGAGAAGCGAGTTGCAGAATATCAGAAAGCTGGTGTCATGTCTGACAAGGACTCTCAGAAGTTTAGTCTGAATGAAGATTTTTGATAGGTATTAATTAGAATTGAACGTATATATATAACATCACCCTGTAAGAAATTATGTTAGTTATTAAAAGAGACGGACGTAGAGAGTCTGTAAAATTTGAAAAAATTACTGCGCGCATTGATAAACTTAGTTATGGTTTAGACCTTAACTTTGTAAATGTGCCTGAGGTTGCTATGAAAGTTATTAACGGGATCTACGATGGCGTAACCACGGTAGAACTGGATAACTTAGCTGCAGAAACAGCAGCTTCAATGACTACAAAACACCCGGATTATGCACTCTTGGCTGCTAGGATTGCTATATCAAACCTTCACAAAACAACGAGTAAGTCTTTCTTCAATACGATGAAAAGACTCTACACGTACGAAGATCCAAAAACTGGTGAAAACGCATCTTTGATTTCTAAAGAGGTGTATGAAGTCATTAAAAAGAATGCAGAGCTACTGGATTCTTCTATTATTTATGATAGGGATTTCAATTATGACTATTTTGGTTTTAAAACCTTAGAAAGGTCTTATTTGCTTAAGGTGGATGGGAAAGTAGTAGAGAGGCCGCAACAAATGCTTATGCGTGTGGCTATTGGCATTCATATGAATGATCTTACTGCTGCAATAGAAACATATAACTTGCTCTCAGAGAAGTGGTTTACGCATGCGACTCCAACATTGTTTAATGCAGGTACCCCAAAACCACAAATGTCTTCATGTTTCCTTTTGACCATGAAGGACGATAGCATTGATGGTATTTATGATACATTAAAACAATGTGCTAAGATCTCACAATCTGCTGGTGGTATAGGCCTAAGCATACATAATGTGAGAGCTACTGGATCTTATATTAAAGGAACCAATGGGACTTCCAACGGGATCATACCAATGTTGAAAGTATTCAATGACACAGCTAGATATGTGGATCAAGGCGGAGGAAAGCGTAAAGGAGCCTTTGCAGTCTACCTAGAGCCTTGGCATGCAGACGTTTTCGAATTTTTAGATCTCAAGAAAAACCACGGTAAAGAAGAGCTTCGTGCAAGGGATTTGTTCTATGCAATGTGGATTCCGGATCTTTTCATGAAACGTGTGGAAGCTAATGATGTTTGGTCACTATTCTGTCCAAACGAGGCCCCTGGCTTGGCTGATTGTTATGGTGATGACTTTGAAAAACTATACGAAAAATACGAGAAAGAAGGCAGGTACAGAAAACAAGTAAAGGCACAAGACATTTGGTTTGAGATTTTAGAATCGCAGATTGAAACGGGGACGCCTTATATGTTGTATAAAGACCACTGTAACAGAAAGTCAAACCAGAAAAATCTTGGCACGATAAAGTCTTCAAACCTGTGTACTGAAATTCTAGAGTATACTGCACCAGATGAGGTTGCCGTATGTAATTTAGCTTCCATATCATTACCAAAGTTCATTATAGACGGTAAGTTTGATCATCAGAAACTATACGAAGTCACTAAAGTCATCACTCGTAACCTTAATAAGGTAATAGATGTGAACTACTATCCAGTGGCTGAGGCAGAAAAGTCTAACAAGCGTCACAGGCCTATTGGTCTTGGTGTACAAGGTTTAGCTGATGCATTAATTTTATTGAGAATGCCTTTTGAATCAGAAGAGGCACAAGGCCTGAACGAAGACATCTTTGAAACTATTTACTTTGCCGCTATGACTTCTTCTATGGAGTTGGCAAAGGAGCAAGGTCCTTATGAGACATTTAAAGGATCTCCTGTATCTAAAGGTATATTCCAATTCGACATGTGGGGTGTAACGCCTAAGTCTAAAAGATGGGATTGGGAAACATTGAAGCGTGATGTGAAGAAACATGGAGTACGTAACTCTCTTTTAGTTGCGCCTATGCCTACAGCTTCTACATCTCAGATTTTAGGCAATAACGAGTCTTTTGAGCCATATACTTCCAATATTTACACACGTCGCGTACTTTCTGGAGAGTTTGTGGTAGTCAACAAGCATTTACTTAAAGACTTAGTAAAATTAAACCTGTGGAACGATAGCATGAAAAACAAACTGATCACAGCTAATGGCTCTGTTCAGAACATCGCTGAGATTCCTCAACATATTAAAGATCTCTACAAAACTGTATGGGAGATAAAGCAAAAAACCTTAATAGATATGGCTGCCGACAGGGGTGCTTATATCTGCCAAAGCCAAAGCTTTAACGTACACATGCAGGATGCCAACTTCGGTAAAATGTCTTCTATGCACTTCTACGCATGGAATAAAGGCTTGAAGACTGGTATGTACTACTTGAGAACTAAAGCTGCGGCCGATGCTATCAAGTTTACAGTAGAAAAACAAGCCGATGTTGCTTTAGAACCAATTATTGCAACTAAAGAGCAGAAAATCTCTGACATGGTTTGTTCGCTTGATAACCCTGAGGGTTGTGAAGCTTGTGGTAGTTAACATTCAATTTCTACATACACTCTATACTGGACAAATCCCACCTCTTGGTGGGATTTGTTTTTTATGATGCTTTTTATAGTATTTACTGCTTATGATAAGACTAATAGTTGTAATTTTGAAACATTGTCTTTTCGAATCATTGCATGGTATTACAACTTAGAAACGCTTACAAGTCTTATGAGAACCACAAAGTTCTTCATAACATCTCTCTTAAAATTCAACAAGGAGAGCGCGTAGCTTTATTGGGTGCAAACGGTACTGGCAAAAGCACCTTGTTGAGAATTCTTGCAGGGCTTGAAGAGACAGATGCTGGAGGTCTGTTTTTGGATAATGAGAAAATCGATGGACCAGGTACTAAATTAGTTCCTGGGCATCCTGAGATCTCATTAGTTACACAGCATACTAAATTTGACAGGAACCTCACGATCTTGGAAAATATAGTATTACCTATAAAGTTCGAAAGCAAAACCTACCTTAAAAACATAACAGATGAACTTGCGGAAGTATTCAGGATGAAAGACTATATCAATCAGTATCCCACGCAAGTATCAGGAGGGCAACTGCAACGTGCAGGCATTGCAAAAGCCTTGATTTCCAAGCCTTCATTTTTGTTGTTAGATGAACCCTTTAGCAACCAAGATATCAGTAATACGGCTTTGTTAAAGAATGACATACTGGACATCGCTGATGCTCTAGGTACTACCTTGGTATTTGTGACCCATACCGCTACCGATGCACTTTCGGTTGCCACAAGAGTTATTGTATTAGATGGTAACAGGGTAGCCCAGTCTGACAGTCCAGAGCAAATTTACCACAGACCTAAAAATAAGGCTGTTGCCGAGATTTCTGGGGAACTAGTAGAGTTGAGTGCAGAAACTTTATTGTATTTTGGAGTTGAAAGGGCGGAGACTGCGTATGCCAGACCTTCAGTATTTTCAATCTCTGATGCGAGAAATGGGAGAGAAGTAGTATTGGAAAAGCGCTTCTTTTATGGAGATAATTATAAATACTACTTTAATTTAAACGAAAAACCCTTCTTTTTCTATGCCAAGGAGGTTTTAGATTTGAAAAATAAAATTTATGTGAAATTAAATCCAGAAGGGTTGATACAATTCAATTGATTCTTTAATTTTGCAGTCCAGTTAAGGTCTCATAGTTCAACGGATAGAATAGAAGTTTCCTAAACTTTAGATCCAAGTTCGATTCTTGGTGAGACCACTTAAAAGATCCCTCATCTAAATAAGGGATCTTTTTTTAATAGTTTGGGTTAAATGAAACAATCATTTGGATTTTTTAGTATATTTAATAAAAAGTCAACTATTATAATTTCTTAAGTTCATTTCATTCATATTCTAAATTAGATCAATAATAATATGATCATTACAATTAAAGACATAGTTCCAGAAACATATACAAATGCCTCAGGTTATTCATTATTTGTTGTTATGGAAAATGCTTTGGATGCAAATGAAGAAATGCTAATTTTATCATTTGAAGGTGTTTCAATAACATCTTCTTCATTTCTTAATTCTTCAATAGGCGCTCTTATTGATAAATATGGAATAAAGGTTTTTAATAGAGTTAAAGCAGTAAAATTAACGCCGACACAATCTGATGTTTTGAAAAAATACGTATCTTCATTTCAAAAACCAATCAGTCAGTAATTAAAAACTCCATTCAACAGATTCTATTATTTCTAAATCTGGTAAATTGTCAATTTTGATATTTAGTTGAACCAAAGTTCCATTAAAAAAAGAAATGGGGTTTTCTTCATACTTAATTCCTGAAGGGTAACCATTCATTAATACATCATTTGTATAAAGCTTCCAAGTTAAATTGGTTTTTCCCATAAAAGATTTAATAATGTCTAAGCCTTTACCCATATTTTGAGGAATTGATTTTGTTGTCATGTTTTCTTTTAGTGCCCAAATTACACATTCGCGTGATGATAATTCCTTTTGATTTTTCGATTTATTAAATGAGTTTACAGACATTGGTATACCAATTCCTAAATCAGAAACTGCTAATTTGATTTCATTTTGGGAAGAATAATATTGGCAGAAAACATAGGCCCCAATACTAGAGTGGGAATGATTATGTACATTATTTATTAGTTCAGATAAACAAAGGTCTAACATGCTTAAATCTTTCCCATCACAAAACGATCTAAAATATTTTTGTGTACTGTCAATATAAGAAAACATGCTTTCTTCTTCAACTCTCCTAATTGGCATAGCAGTATAATTTTCAATAGCATCAAGAGTTGTTGCCATATCAATATTTTTGCTACAAAAATCTACAATTTTTATAGCTTTTAAATAATCTAAAACATTACTATCTGAAGCACTAACGGTAATTTCACAGTTTCTTTGGTTTTGTTTTATAATAAACTGTGTTAATATCAAAATATCCGTTGGTTCTAAGAAGCTTTTTTCTATTATTAACTCAATATTAATATTAGAAAGCTCTTTTCTCATTATTGAATATAATTTGAAATAATCATTTATGGATTTTAAAATCTCTGTCATAGATTTACAAATATATTCTTATTTCTAAAAATCTTTAAAAACTGATAGTTTTCTGCGAATTAATTTTTTTATTATGAGTTTCCTAAACTTTAGATCCAAGTTCGATTCTTGGTGAGACCACAAAATCCCAAACCTGTTTGGGGATTTTGTGTTTAAGGCTAAATTGCACGCGAACACAGTCTTGACGCATAATCTCTTCCCAAAGTTTGACAAAAGTCCTGGTAGTTATTTATCAATGGTACTTATAGAGGGTTTTACATCTTCAACACTAAAAGATAGTCTTCTCATTCCCTATTTTTTACCATTCACCGACAGCTTTCTACTGTTCGCCTATTTTGTGTTTTATAACTAAGGCCTATCATCTACTTTTGTTTCATAATCATTGAACAATATGTTTAAGCATCGTCGTCATCGTCGTTTTAATTTGGAATATTTGGAGAGCGAAGAGCATCAAGCTCGCAAGAAAAGATCAAGACTCTTTTGGGGGATCATTCTTATAGGAGCAGGACTTACTTTTTTGGCAAGGAACTTGGGCTGGATAGCTTTTGAAATACCGGCGGGTTTGTTGAGCTGGAAACTGATATTTGTGGTTATGGCTGTCAACTTCCTGATCCATGGGAGGTTTTGGGGTACAGCGATTATGGCCTTTTTAGCGATCATGTTTTATACCCCAGAACTTGTAGGACATGAGCTCTGGGAATACAAGAAGAAACTCTGGCCACTGATTCCCATCTTCATTGGTACACTGTTCCTACTCAAGATGAATAAAAAAAAAGAACTTTCGATTTGAACAAATGCAATGTTATGGAAGCCAAAACTGTAGAAAACAATGAACTTTTGGACGAAACCCTCATCATGAGCGGTGGTAGTAAAAAAATAAGTTCTTACGATTTTAAAGGTGGGAAAATCACCATAGTGATGGGGGGCTTGGAAGTAGATCTTACCAACTGCACTTTGTCTAACAACAAAGCTGTGATAGAAATAGAAGCAGTAATGGGCGGCGTAAGCTTGACAGTGCCTAGGGAGTGGAATGTACGACTGGATGTGGTGCCAGTGCTAGGTGGTGTGGATGACCACATCTACAAGACTCCTCAAGCTTACGTAGACCCGGCTGCTGAACTGATCATAAAAGGAACTGTCGTGATGGGGGGCGTGGAGATCAATAGAGCATAAGGTATAAATGTTAACTTTATCATCCCTATCAAAACGCAAAACTTTATATTAAGTGCAAAATCCAATTTTAAATAATCGTAAGGTTCTTGTGATTTACATTGCTATTTGGCTCAGCATCAGCGCTGGCCAAATAGCTGTTTTATCGTTGTTTTACTCCTTTCCTCTCCTTATTGCACTTACCGATACACTCATTTACAATGCGCTCTTTGCGGTGATGATGCTTGGGCTATGGTATACCATACGTTATTTAAGTCTCGACAACCAATCAGTATTCACGCTGATCATCAACCACATCGTTACAGAAATTATTATTATAACTATTTGGTTGTTTTCGTCTTCCATAACTTGCAATGCACTTCTAGAAGGAGCTGATTATGAAAACTTTGAGCACTCATCCTACCCTTGGAGATTGGCGCTGGGTAGCATGTACTATCTCATTATTGTATTGTTTTATTATTTGAGTATCTATTATAATTCCTTCAAGGAAAAACAACTGAATGAAGCTTTGTTGAAAACACTGGTGAAAGATGCAGAACTTAACTTACTTCGGTCGCAACTCAATCCACATTTTATTTTCAACAGTCTTAATTCGATCAGTTCTCTTACTGTAATAGAACCTTACAAAGCCCAAGAAATGGTGGTAAAGCTATCTACTTATATGAGATATACTCTCAAAAAGGATGAGGAGCAAATGATTACGCTAGAGAAAGAGCTTGAATACAGTAAACTGTATTTGGATATTGAAGAGGTTCGCTTCGGCGACAAGCTTGTATTTGCGATGAAGGTATCTCCTGAAGTTTTGCAAGAAAGAATACCCAATATGTTGCTACAGCCTTTACTTGAAAATGCGATCAAACATGGTGTTTATGAAAGTACCGAAATCGTTCATATTGACTTTAAAGCGTGTCAAGAAGCAAATAGTCTTGTCATAGAAATAAGTAATAACTTCGATGCCAGTCTTCCCAAAAAGAAAGGTACAGGCTCGGGGCTCAAAAACACACATGAAAGGCTACGCCTGATTTATCAGGATGAGGCAGAAATACATACCCAAAGAAAGGATGGGGCTTTTATTGTTAAAATTACATTACCCATAAAAAGTCATGGAAAAAATTAGAACCATTATTGTAGACGATGAAGCACTAGCAAGGACTCTGGTGAGAAACTTTCTCTCTACTGAAAAGGATATAGAAGTAATTGCGGAATGTTCCGACGGCTTTGAGGCATTAAAAGCAATACAAGATCAAAAGCCAGACCTAGTATTGCTGGATATTCAGATGCCTAAAATCACGGGGTTGGAACTCTTGGAGCTTTTGGAAAATCCTCCGATCATTGTCTTTGCGACAGCATACGACCAATTTGCGATCAAAGCTTTTGAAATGAATGCTTTAGACTACCTTATGAAGCCTTTTTCCAAGGATAGACTCCTAAAATCTGTGGAAAAAGTGAAAGCCACCATGCAAAATAAACAGGCCTATGACCTTTCCATCAAAAGCCTCCAAAGCAATCCTTTGCCCCAAAGTGAAAAGCTGGACCGTGTTGTGGTAAAAGACGGACACAAGATTCAACTGATACCTTGTGAGGAGATCATGTACCTTGAGGCTCAAGATGATTACGTAATGATCTATACTACAAGTCATAAGCACTTGAAGCAACAGACCATGAAACATTTTGAGATGAATCTGAACAAAGATTTTGTGCGTACCCATCGTTCGTATATGGTAAATATAAAGTATGTGAACAGGTTAGAGCATTATGAAAAGGAATCATATCGTATTGTACTTGCTAACAATGCTGCCATACCAGTAAGTAAAAGTGGCTATTCAGCCCTTAAAGATCTTTTGAAAATATAGTTGAGTAAGGAAGGAAACGTAGATGCCTTATTTCTCAAGAATCTGCTTTAATATTTCGTAAAATCGATATACGTCCTCATAGTTGTTATACATAGCGGCTGGTGCTATTCGGATCACGTTAGGTTCTCTCCAGTCTGCCACAACCCCTTGTTTTGCAAGTTCTTCAAATACTTTATGGCCCTCATTCTCAAAATATAAAGATAGTTGTGAACCTCTTTGGCTGTCTTCCAATGGTGTGATGATTTCAAACCGTCCTTTTGGAACAAATTGCAATAAATACAAAAGATAACCTGTAAGCAGTAGGCTTTTGGTTCTTAAATGATGCATTTTAGCCGCAGTAAACAAGTCTAGCGAAGCTTTAAGGGCCGCAGCTTGAAAAATCGGTATGTTGCTCTGTTGCCAAGCATCTGCTCCATAGCTAGGCACAAATCTTTTAGGCATTTGAAAACGCGTTTCTTCCTCATGCCCCCACCAGCCTGCCATACGCTTGATCTTGCGATCGGTGAAATGTCGCTCATGGATAAATATGCCAGCGATACCACCAGGGCCTGCATTTAAATACTTGTAGCTACACCAAGTCGCAAAATCTACGTCCCAATCATGAAGCTTCAGCTCTATGTTTCCTACTGCGTGAGCTAGATCAAAACCAACCATGATCCCGTATTGGTGTGCATGTTTGGTGATCGCCTCCATATCTAGCACTTGACCAGTATAGTAATTGATTCCACCTAGAAAGACCACAGAGATTTCGTTTTTATGTGCTTCGATAGCTGCTATAATGTCTTCGGTATGCAGAATGAATTCGTTGGGCCTACTTTCTAATTTGATTACGGCCATTTCTGGATCTAGGTCGTGCAGCTGCACATGGCTTTCGACCGCATAGGTATCGCTGCCAAAGGCGCCATCTTCCATCAGGATCTTGAAGCGGTTCATATTGGGCCTGTAGAATGAAGTCAACAGTATATGAATATTGGAGGTGAGTGTGCCCATAGCCACGACTTCATCTTCGTTGGAGCCTACTATGTGCGAAAGACCTTCTTTGAGTAATTTATGATAGCTCAGCCAAGGTTCGTGATTATGAAAATGCCCCTCTACTCCATAATCGGCCCATTTCTTGAGCTCGGTCGTGATATGCAACTCTGTAAATACTGGCTGTAAACCCAGAGAATTGCCACAGAAGTAAATACAGCGCTTGCCGTTGATTTTTGGGAACAAAAACTGTGTGCGAAACCTTTTTAAGGGATCGTTCTTATCCATAGTTTTTGCAAACTCCAAATCGGCTTTGAATTTCATTGTGTAAAAGTAAAAAGCAATGGTATCTGTTACAAAAAAACAACTCTAAAAAGTTCTAGAAACTGTCCACAACGATATTGAGATTACCCTTGATTTCCACGTATGTTTTTATGCCTGTAGGGGTTAGCAAAATATCTTTAGCATCTAGGCTGCCCAACTTTCCATTGAGTACAATTCCAGGCGGTATTTTATTGTTATTCAGCGCTTTTTCTATCTCCTTCTTGCTACTATCCAGTTGATCTTTGATCGAAAAAATCATACTCTCCTGTATCTTCTTCTCAAAAACTCCATGAAACATCCAATCAGCTGTTTTCATGAGCGCATTTTTGGTGTTAAAATCATATTTTACATTGACCAAGGAAATCGTCTTTTTAAGTTCGTCGTATTCTGGTGTTCCTGAGAGATACACCCAACCGTTAAGACTTCCCGACAATAAGGTCTTGACGGTCATGTTTTCGCCACTTCCATATACATCAAGATCTTCTATTTTTATCTTATATTTACCCTCTTTAAACTCGTAAGTCTGCCCAACCTGTAGCTTCTTCGCGATTTCCGCAGCAGTTGTGTAGGGGATTTCTGTACTTAAGGTTATGAAAAAATCATCTTTTGCGGTATTGGTAACCAAGAGATTGGGCAAATGCTGGTTATTAATTACCGTTGGTTTTTCACCCAAAACAGTTTCTGTAGTAGCCACAAGGCCTAAAGCAGACTTTATGGTTCCATAATCTCCATAAAAAGGAGTCATGGAAAACTTATGTGGCGTGATTTTGAGCCAAACTTTAGGTTCAGATGAAATTTCGATAGGATTTTGAATACTGCGCCAGATACCATCCGCATAACTTTTTACATCTATGTATTGCGCAGCCATATCATCTATCATCTTGCTCAGGTCTTTCTTTTGTCTATTTAAGATAAGGTCAGCCACCCATTTGATAGGTACTTCCATACCTGCAATCTGTATGTTCGGTGAAGAAACCCATTCATAACCGTCGGACTCGGTATGGGTGATCACTCGCCAAGTACTGTCCATCACAAGGTGGGTCTTGAAGCGAACCTTTAAATCAAAATTTCCTTCCCCAAAAGCATCAACTCCTAATATTTCTTTTCCGTACTTCACCCATATTTTTAAGGGAAGTTCGTAATCAAATCGATCCTTTGTAACACTAACTTTAAAGTCGGCACGTTTCCAGATCTTCAACATCAAGTTGTCTTCGCCATTGTCTTCCAGGCTATTATCTTCATATATGATACCATTAAGTTCCTTATTCAATTTGTCGTTAATGTTTTTGATAGGGATCGTCACTGGCACATGTATTTCAGAAACGCCAGGCTGGTACTTTCTTTTCACATAAGTCTCAGCTGGGGCAGTAACTACTATGACCTGTTTTTTGCATGAAACTAAAACTGCGATAGTCAGCATTAAGCTCACCATCAATTGAAATCTTGTCAAATACATATCGTGTTTTCTTATACTTACATAAAAAAGGCTCCAAGAGGAGCCTTTTCAGCAAAAATCTATATACCTTTCTTAAAATGATATTCAGCCAAATCTTCCAATGGATTGCGAATGATCTTAGAAACTTTCACACCATACTCGGCTGCTACCTTTTGTAATTCATCTTGAAAATAATACGCAATGGATCCAATGTAACCTATAGGCACATCTTTGTAATTCTCATATTTGGTAACACAGTTTTGAAACATTTCAGAAAAACTCCTGTGTACGAGTTGTTGTACATAAGGATCTCCAATATGCTCACCTAAAAATACGGTGAAAGAAGCCAAATATCTACTAGGGAACTCTTTAGTGTACACCGCATCCATGATTTCAGGTGTACGATCCGTGTATTTTTTCTCAAATGCCTCTTTGATGTGCGCAGGCATTTGTTTTCTCATATAATCCCTTACGAGTAGCTTGCCTTTATAGCCACCGCTACCTTCATCGCCAAGCGACAAGCCCAAAGATTCCACATTTTTTACGATCTTTTCACCATCATAATAGCAAGTGTTAGAGCCTGTTCCTGAAATACAAGCAATACCAGCGGTGTCACTAAACAAAGCCCTTGCAGCAGCTAGCAAATCGTGGTAAACAGATACTTTACAATTTGGAAAAGCCTTTCTGATTCCTACAGCAACCTGTTCTTTTCTTGAATCGAGCTCACAGCCAGCTCCATACAAGTATATAGCTTCAACCTCTTGAACCTTAAAGTTCAAATGAGGAATAAGTCCATGCAATATATTGTTGGTAATGTTTTCGGAACTCTGATAGTAAGGGTTAAATCCTACAGATTTGTATTCATACTTTTTGTTATTAATCTTGTCCACAAACAACCAAGATGTCTTGGTGGTACCACTATCTGCTATTGCTATCATCTATTCCAATTTACTTTCGCACTAATTTGCAGCAAATTTAAAATTCTTCCAAGAAAAGATTCAATTATTGACAAACAATTTATGAAGTAGAGAATAAATATTTTTATAAAACCATTTTCTGGCTACAATGCTATGTTAATTAATTGTTACCAATATTTGAAGTGTACAAAAGACTGAATATTATGTATTTGGAATATTTTATAGCTTTCGGAACCTTTAAGTAGCTTTTATCGTAATATTATATGTTAAGAAATTGTTAATTTTCATGAAATTTCTTAACTTTGTTTGACTAAACTCGAAATAAAAACATTTTAAACAGTACAGAGATGAAAAGAGGAATAAACTTAATGTTGGTTTTATCGATCTTTGGGTTCTTTGCATCATGTACTAAAACCGTAATGGTAAGTGATGGTGTAAATACCAAAAAGATAAAAGTGGTTGGCAATGTTGAAGTTGTAAAAGACAACAACAATACATACACCAAATTTGAAAGTGTAAAGGGTACTAAATATAATATAAACAACAGCAACTATACCGTTTCTGTGAAGTAAAACCCCAAATCGATTTTGTAATAAGAAGGGCTTTCCAATCGGAGAGCCTTTTTTGTTAATTTATTACCTTATCTAAACAACTTCAAGTCTTGATGGATTTGTATAATTAGTGCATAAAAAAGGCCCATGTCCTTGCGGAGCTAGGGCCTTTGAGAATTGGGCTTTCGTCTTATTATTGTGTTTTGATCACTTTTAGACTTTGTTCCCCAGCATTGGTGTTCAATTTTACCACATACAAACCTTGGCTGAGTACTTGCAAGTTGCTTAAAGTATGCGAGTGTCTTCCCGAAGAAAGCTCACCGAGATTAATGTGTATCAGCTCTTCACCCAGCGTATTTTGGATGCTCACACTTGCATTGCTTGCTTCGGTTAGAGCAAACTCCAACACAGTACTATTTCCAAAAGGATTAGGATAGCTTACCAAAGTATTAAGATCCGCTTGCACTTTTTGGTCAGCAGTAGAAGTCAAGGCATCCAGTTTGTGGTTTTCATCCAACTTGATCACGATCATCTCATTGTCATCAGTGATATCGTCGGCAGTGGTTGAAGTATTGCCTACGTGGCGACCCACGCTGAATGGATAGTTGTTGTCGTTGATCGTTACCAAAGTGCTTGCGTCTAAAACCACCACACTTTCTATAGTTTGGTACGGGAATTTGTAGTTAGTGCCTGCACCATAGTCACCTGTAAGCGTGGTTAATCCCGATGAAAGATTGTCAGAGTCTTGCAGATCCAACAAATCAACCACTAAGGTCTTTGCCAAAGTATCCGTACTGTTAAAAGAAACTTTATAGATCCTTTTGATCAACGAAGTTGGCCCTTGATTGTTGTCACGCTCTATGATGAGGCCATCTTTTTCGTTGAACATACAGAAATCTCCGATATTGGTGCCCCCTTGACCATATTTGAACTTATGGCGTGCTCCTGTATAAGCTTTTGTAGCCAGATCAAACTCATGAAGCCTTATGGTTTTACTGTCATCGCCTGTTAAAGGGAGTTCTAAAAGAGGCCACAGTTTGTCTTTGGCCATGCTCAAAGCCATACCTTCAAAACCACCGCTACGCTGTGCACGGAAAGGATTACTCTGTTTGGTGCTTCTATAAGGCCAATACAGGCCCGCGAGCCAAGGACTCTTGTTGTCGGCACCTTGTGGTTGTAAGTTGCCACCATCGTTGGCATTTGTAGGCAATTTAGGACTGTCGGTAAACAAGTATACCGTACGAATAGCAGGGAAATCATGCTGTACTTTTAGCAAAGTCTGGAAGGCAAAACTTTGGATATCTGCCCTTTGTGTTAGACCTTTATTGGTGATCAATTTAGCGATTTTTACTGCAAATGAATCGGCCGGAGCTGTTCTTGAGATAAAAGCAACACCTCTTTCGTCGTTATCCGTTCTAGGGTTGAACTTTGTTTCTATATTGAAACGAACACGCGCCGCATTTTTAGCTCTTTTAACAGCATCGTGATGTGTACTGCCAGCACCTGAAGTATAGTATTCTACATAAAAGCTAACAAAATCAAACACTTGCTCCAAGCTTGGAATGGTATAGGTATGCGCAATACCTTTCGCTTTGATAAAGGCCACCGATACTGGAGAAAGCGTGGTGTCATTTGTTTGTGCAGTCCAAGTTCCTCCCAAGAGTTTGTTCAGGGTAAATGTAGACTGCAACTCAGCCAAAGTCAGATCTTTGATTAATACCTCATCATTCAAAGTATAAGGAGCGCCATTGGTTTTATAAGCTTTAGAGTTTTGAATGTGCGGATCGTGAGAGATCACAGGAATACCGTCAGAAGTGATGCCGCAGTCCATCTCCAAGGTAGAAACCAATTCATCCAAGCCATTTTCAAAAGAAGGCAAGGTGTTTTCTGGACGAAGCCCTCTGCCGCCACGGTGCGCTTGAGCGTCAAATTTGCTAATGTCCACAAGGCCATCCGCATCCAAGAAATCAGGCTGACCGTCTTTGTTCTTGTCATAAGTGCGTACCAGGCGCATCAATAGGTTTGGATAATCTGAGATGATGCCGTTCACACCCAAGTTCATCAATTTCATGATCGATGCTGAGTCGTTCACCGTCCAAGCTACTACAGGGTAACCACCCGCCTTAAGGAGCGTTACATTAAAGAGATCCGTAGAAGCTTTTGCAAGACCACCCGTTGGACTCTTGCGGTCTCCAGACACAGTTGTTGTGTCGGAGTCATCAATTAAGTTGGCATTAGGCGAGAAGACAGGTGCCTTTATATTGCCGTTCATTTGTGCATGGGTACGATAAGCATTCATAAGACGCAGCGCAGATGCTTCCTCATTATAAGGGTTTTGAGGTGCACGGACAAATTTTCCAGTATTGTCGAAATCTGGTAATTGATAAGGTGCCTCCAAGAGCTTTCCCGATTTGTCAAAATGTAAAAGGAAGGGGCCAAATTCATCACCGATCCAAAAGGTACTGTCGGCTGCACGTTGGATGGATTCTACGTCAAAATCGGCACCCGTTAGTTTACGCTCTTGCGTAAAGTCATTCACAATCGCAAAAGGGATTTTCTTGTCGGCATCGTTCAGTTCCAAGAAGTTAATGATCTCAAGAGTGCCTGCACCACCAGTAGCCGTTTTGAAACTTGGTTTTATACGGTATACACGCAAATAGAAATCTGCCGAGGTTTCTATAGAGCCGTAACCATTATCTGGCATAGCCATGTATGTGCCATCGTGGTTGTCAATCAAGGCAGAGATGCCTTGAAACGGTTGGCCCACAAAAGGAACCGCCTGACCAGCAATGGGTCCTGTACCTATATATTTGCCCGAGATCGGTCCTGCCGAAAAAGTAGCTGCCGGTGCTACAGCCCTACCCTCTAGCTTGTTTTGCGCTTGGGCCACCATGGTGCAAGATGTTGCCAAAGCCCAGGTAAATGTCTGGAGTAAACGTTTTGAATTCATTTAAAAAAAGGATTTAAGATTAATTGATTTTAAAAAATAAAAGAGGTGATTTTCTGATCCTCAAAATTAGGTATAGGCTTTCAATGAGCTGTTAAGCCCAGTTTAGCATTATGTTAAAAGTATCAAGTTGTCAGTGTGTTACAGTGGTCGAATGTAAAGGCTAGGTTATTCTAATGTATACAGGGCTTTACTTGAACTATTGGGATCGTAATATGACAAGGCTGTATTTGTGGCAAAAGCTCAAACAGATTTTCCTAATATAGTGCCTTCCTTTGTCTTCAAATTTAAACCCCAATATTTAATGGCTTAAACGACAAGACTCATCTATGGAATACAAAATATTCGAATGTTAGAACTTAAGAAGCGTCATGTTGCACGATTGTAAAACTTTTAAACAAAGCTTAACATCGAAATTCTAAATTGATAGAGATGTTTACTTCTCGATCTCGTTGAGATTGTTGGTTTTGAAGGTTTTGTAGATCTGCAGAACCAGTGCGAGTCCTATGGCAGTTTCACAAGCGGCTATGATGATAGAAAAGAGCACAAACATCTGTCCTCCGATCATTTTGTCTTGCGCACTAAAAGCTACAAAATTGATATGAGCTGCATTAAAGATCATCTCGATACCCATGAGTACCGTAATGGCGTTGTTTTTGGAAATGACCAAAACCATGCCTATGCAAAATAGGGCCAGACCAACGATAAGGAGTTCAGTCTGCATGAGAGTCGTCTTTTAAGCCTTTAGAAATAATTGCTGCACCGATTAGGGAAATCACTAAAAGTATAGTGATCATTTCAAAGGTGAACAAGTGTTCGGTAAGCAATAGATAGCCTATCTTTGGAATAGATGCCACTTGATGTTGAGGAACAATAGATATATCTAGTTTTAAAATTTTGTTCGAGAAAAAACCAAACAAAACCAGACCTAAGAGAACAGTTGACCAGAGGTTGGAATTATTAGTATTACTTTGTTTGCTCCCTATCTTGGAGGTCAACATCAATCCGAAAACGATCAAAATAAGAATGCCGCCCGCATAGATCATGAGTTGTGACACTGCTAAGAACTCTGCTTGTCCATATAAAAATAGGACAGCTACACTAATGAGGGTAATACTGAAACACAATACCGCATGAAGTAGGTTTTTAAGTAGCAATACACCTAATGCTGAAAGCACCGAAATAAAACAGAAAATATACAAAAATACAATCTCCATATGTTTAGCTAGGTTTTTTAAAGACAGGTTTGAAAACGGCCTTGGGTTTGGGAGCGTCCGTATTGCTGCTGCTATCTGTGTTGGTTTCAGGCGCAGGAGGTACATTCGGCTTTGCAACTGAAGCAGCTTGTTGTTTTTCTTCCAAAAGTCTTTTCTTCTCCAAAATCTCGGCTTCGCTCATCTCGCCAAAGGGAATGTTCATCTTGCTCACATCCGTTTCTACGAAATCGTATTCAGGTGTCATCACCAAACATTCGGTCGGGCAAACTGTGGTACAAAGTCCACAAAAACAGCACTTAGCCATATCTATGTCAAACTTCGCTGCATAGATCCTTTTCAGGGAGCCATCAGAGGTATAGCCAATGTCCTCAGTAGACTTGATCGGCTCTATATCTATGCAGTTTACAGGGCAAACCTTGGCACATTTGTCACAGACAATACAATCATCGATCTCGTTGTGCAGCTTATAGCGACCTGCCTGAGGTACAGGCAACTTAAAATGAGGATATTGCAGCGTTACAATACCGTTCTCAGCATCTTTGAAATACTCCGGAGAGGAGATGTCAAAGTTGCTACTACTCTTTCGGGCACTGAAAACATGCTTCATCGTGAGCTTGAGACCCGTAACAGAAGTAGAGAAAGCTTGTTTGATATTTGTGAAATATGAACTCACGATGCAAAACTAATAAATTAACATGAAAACAACAGCAATCAATTGTGCATTAGACCACCTAGCCTCATTGACGAACATTTTGCCAAATCCATTAAATTAACATAAACCTCCAAGGTTTCTAAAACCTTATAGGTTTAAATAAATCTCAATCAATTTTTATTAATATTGCCCTATTTGTACTTTAAAAGGCATTTTAGCTTGTTTTAAGTTGAATCACAATAAGAAAAAATAGCCCTAAAAGGTCTAAAAGTTTACCCCATTGTTTACCTTTTGTATTGATTTTTGCCTATATTTGTAATGTAAAACACAACGGATATTATGGCAACACTAAAGATCGTATTCAGGAAGGACAAGATTAACAAGAGGGGCGAATGCCCTATCCACTTCCGCATCACCAAGGACAGGAAACCTAGGTACATTGCTTCTGGCATCATGGTTCCAGAACAGGCATGGGACGAAAAAAACACAAGGGTTCGCCCGAGCGTACAGAACAGCGCAAGGCTCAACGCCCTGCTACAGGCAAAGTTTGCCGAGGTACAGGCGATGTTCCTCGAATCGCAGACTGTGGACAGGTCGCTGTCTTCCACCCAGATCAGGGACAAGGTGAACGGTAAAGTCAGCATCGGGTTCTTTCCATTTGCCGACAAGATGGTGAACCGTTTCAAGGAACAGAAGAAGATTGGTACGTACAGGGACAGGATGGGCATCCTCAACAAGCTGGAACGTTTTCTAGGGAACAGGAACGCATCGTTCTCCGATATCACACACCCCGTTCTGGAACGTTTCACCGAATACATGCGTACCGAACTGGAGAACAAGACCAATACCATCACCCACAACCTCAAGTTCCTCAAGGCGGTTTATAACGAGGCACTGCGCAAGGAGGTAATAGAATACCACCAGAACCCTTTTAGGCAGGTTAAGTTCCAGACGGAAAAGACCCAGAAGGGCTTCCTTACCGAAACCGAACTGGAATCTCTGGTGAAACTGGAACTTACTGGCAATCCCGATCTTGAAATGTACAGGGACATGTTCCTTTTTGCCTCAGAGACGGGTGGGGTAAGGATTTCAGACCTCCTACAGCTTAGGTGGGAGAAGATGGACGGTTCACACGTTCACTTCACCACACGCAAGACCAAGGGGCAAATGTCATTAAAACTACCCAACAGGTCACTGGTGATCATTGAGAAATACAGGCGCAAGACGGGCTACCTGTTCCCCGTACTGGATGACGATCTTGACACGGATGATGCGGAACTGTTGCACGATTCCATACAGGAGGCAACATCGAAAGTCAACAAGGGGCTGAAAGAAATCGCCAAGCTTGCGGGGATCGACAAAAAGGTGACCACCCACATAGGTAGGCACACATGGGCAACAAGGGCGTTGCGCAAAGGTATACCCGTGGAGAAAGTTTCAAAGCTCATGGGTCACTCCACCATCCTGATGACCTTGGACTATGCCAAGATCGTGAACGAGGATCTCGACAGGGCTATGGACGTGTTCAACTCCTGACAATAAATAGATCAAACGGAGGGGAAGTATCACTTTTCCTCCGTTCCACCAACCCTATACAGCCAGTTCCCCAGCGTTCCATATCGATATGGAACATTCCATGCCGTTCCAAACGTTTTTTCGATAGGGTGTGACTATCCTTGCGTATGCCCTGCAAAATCACGCAAAATCCACCATAGTTCGGCATATTTGCACAAAACCCCGCACAAGACCGCAAAACAGGTACAGTGTCCCAGATATTTTCCTTTGATTTGAGCCATGTTTGAAACTGGTTGGGATCAGCGATGGTGTCCCGCCCACAAATGGGATCAAGATGCTTTCAATGCGATGAAAACGGGCAGATTCGGGCAAAGTTGTGACCGATCCCTACCGTTTGTGACCGAAAGGGGAAAGCATGTCGGACGCTTTTTGTTCATTTGAACCAAGTTCAAATCAAGCACAGACCATAATCTTATGAACGTGGAACTAATGACGGAAGACCATTACAAGGTACTGGTCTCCAAGATCGACAGCCTCGCAAGGGCAATGGCAACCGCAGACCTTAAAAGGGATGCAGAAAGGCTTCTGGACAGTGCATCGTTCGAGAAGCTCATGGGCGTATCAAAGCCCACCGCACAGGCTTGGCGTGACGAGGGGCTGATCGCCTTCTCACAGGTAGGCCACAAGATCTACTACAGGATGGAGGACATTGAGGCCTTCCTCAAAGCGCACAAGAACCCAGCCTTCAAAAAAGGATACAAGGGGTAAGCCCCTTGTCCATATCGGGAACGGCCACGAATACAGCCCGACCGTTCCCAACTTTTAGATTTCACACAATCCTTTAAACACAACAAAGATGGCAAACGAGGAAACGGCAGAAAAGGCCAAGGAAATGTACGAGAGTGGCATGTCCATGTCGGAGATAGCAAATGAGCTGAACGTCAGCAAGACCACTGTGCACAGGATGTTGCACATGACATTGGGAGCTTCAACGAACCATTACGGAACGATGGACACCAAGGGGAACCTTGCCTACCACAAGATCGAAAATCCCGTTCAGGGAATGGATGGTGACCTTGAGTTCAGGTTCCGCCAGTTGGAACTGGATCACGAGCGCAAGATGTACGAACTGCGCAACAGGACGCTGGAACTGGAGATCAAAAAGGGCGAGTCTGCAAGCAAGGAGGACAAAAAGCGCAAGGAGATCACCAGACAGGGCAAGGTGTACCTCAACAGGTATCTGAGGCTGTTGAAAGAGCTCCGCAAGGACTGCGAGGAAATAGAGTGGGATGAGGAGGACTTGGAGGACTTCAAGGACAGGCTTTCTGAGCTCAGGGACGAGATTGAGGACTTCATTGCCATGAACACCGACCACAGTCCCGAGGTGTTCACCATCTGGGAGAGGCTCAACGACTTTGTAAAGGAGTTTGAGGGGTACTGGGAGGAGGTTGACGACTCCTATACCATCGACTATGACAGTGACGAGTTGGAACACCTAGACGAGTGTCTTGATCAGGACGACTTCTTCGAGACGAACGTGGAAGATGATGACGACAGTGACGAGGAGTACGGGGATTGATTTTCCCGTTGTGTGTAAACCAATCAATAACGGCAAAGCCGACCCAAAAGGTCGGCTTTGCTGTTTGGTCTCTTAAAGACAGCAAGAATCGAGTTTTCCTTGCTGAAGTATAGAATCTTCCAACTGCTATTTAATATTATGGTATCAAAAGTCGAATCTTACTGTTTTTAAGAAAGATGATGCAGATTACAAACAATAGCGATGTATTGTCAAAGTTACTTTTATTAGACGCAATGATTTACTACATTAGAAAATGGAATGGATAAAATTCAACTTAATATCCTGTCTATAAAAATTACCAACGATAAATGGCCTTATATAAACGACAGACTTTATTAAAAGAACATGAATGATTTTAAATTGATAGCAATCAGACCTTTAATTGGTTGCTCCCCAGCGTTATTGAAAGTGTTAAAACCAAATCAAACATATAAGTTTTTTAATGATTACAAGTTTATTTACCAAGACAACAATATTGAATTAGAGGTAATTAACGTAGAATATGATTCTGAAGGAGCTAAGATTAATGATCTGTATAATATTAAAAACTTAAAGAATAAAACCAATGTATCGGTAAATATTTCAGCCATAGTTGGAGAGAATGGTTCAGGCAAAAGTTCATTATTTGAACTTATTTTTATTGCAGTGTATAATATAGCTGTCAAAAGAAAAATAATAATCGACCCATTAACAAACAAAATAATCGAAGAATTACATCGAGGTTTTAACTGTGAACTTTACTATTTGACAAACGATAAAATAAAACAGATTCGGTTTTTAAATGACGATATTACCTTAACCAACTTTACTAATAAAACAAAAGATGATATTGTAAATTTCAACTTGCATGATTTTTTTTATACAATAGTTACCAATTATTCACTATTTGGACTAAATTCTTTGAATCTTGGAAATTGGATAAAAGCGATTTACTTTAAAAATGATGGTTATCAAACACCCATCGTTATTAATCCCTTTAGAGAAGATGGAATAATAGATATAAACCATGAAATATATTTAGCTAAACAAAGATTACTCAGTAATATTTTAAGGCCGATTAAAGGTGAAAGCGACGACTTCAGATATATAACAGAAAAACATAAAGTAAAAGGTTTTTTGTTCGAATTAAATAATAGTAAGATCGAATATGCATATAAAAGCACCAATCCAAAAGACAAAGAAATAAGTTTTGAAGTGTTTTTTAAAAAGGATAAAAAAGAATTGCTCCTAAAATCCATATATGGGGTATTTTTTGGATCCGAGCCTTCTGATGATATTATTTACAAGACTGAAATAGAATTGTATATTATTAAAAAGCTAATCAAAATTGCTCAAACATATCCTAAATACAAAGAACATTTTTCCGAGTTCCCAAACAAGATTCTTCCTATTAATGGAAAGAAAATTATTCAGCAAAGATCACGGTTTAGGGATTTTGATGGTTTTCTTAAAAAACTAACTCAAGATAAAAGTCATATAACTTTCAAGCTTTTTCAAGCAATTAATTATCTGAAAGGGGACATTTTAAGGAACGATATTGCCGAAAAAACTATATGGACTGATAAAATAGATTCGAATGGAGTTCTAAAAAAGCAATTTGAAATTTCAGTAGAAACATTGTCCAATAGAATTATAGAAACAAGAACTTCTGTTAACAAGATTATTGAAGTAATCCCTCCTTCATTATTTGATATAGAATTGGTTCTATATGATCTCCCAAAAAATATAGGCTTAAACAACCCATCGTCTTCAAATTACTTTAGCAAGCTTAGCTCAGGAGAGCAACAGCTAATTCATTCTATCCAAGGCATAATCTATCAGATTAATAATATAGACTCAGTCTTTGATGATAAATCTGATAATAAAATATCTAAAAAAAGGATAAGATATAAATACCTGAATATTATGATGGATGAGATTGAACTTCATTTTCATCCCGAATATCAAAGAACGTTTATATGGCGGTTATTGCATAATTTAAAGAATGCCAATCTAAACAACATACAGGGCATTAATATTATATTTTCAACTCACTCTCCATTTATACTTTCAGATATACCAGATTCAAACATCTTGATGCTAAAAAGCGAAAACAACACTTACGTTCCGCATACAGAAAAGGGAATTAATCAAACTTTTGGAGCAAACATTCATGATCTTCTCAAATATGAATTTTTCCTCAATAAAGGTTTCATGGGTGAATTTGCAAAAAACAAAATACAGTCACTGATTACATACTTAGAAAACAGAGACACGAATGAGGAACTATGGAATCAAGAAAAAGCTGACAAATTCATTCAAATAATTGGGGAGCCAATGTTGAAGGAGGGGATAAGACGTCTGTACTTAAACAAATTCAATACTAAGGAAACTATAAAAAGGGAAATAGACAGGCTTACTAAAGAATTAAACAAATGATTGCGATTTCCATTTTAACAATCAATGAATGTATAAAGTACTTTGAAAAGGAAATAGAAAAATATTCAAATGATGCATTCAATAAACTAAAACTATTAGCGGATGATAAAAAAATAAAAAATAATGCAAAAGCATTGAAGTTCATCAAAATGCTAGTAAAAGAGTTAGAGAATAAAAATATTCTCACGTTAGGTTTGGATGAGATGGAAACATTAAAAACCATGGTAAAAAAAGTACCAACAATTACTTTTTCTAAAAAAAAGGATGACACCTTACAGTCTAAAATAATAAATGCTCTTGGATATCACTCCAAGAGGGGTAGTTTTTATCCTAAATATTTTGGCAAAATTGGTATTAAAGCTTGTGTTTACTGTAACAGCCAATATACTTTAAGCTTGGAGAAAAGCACTTTCAATGAAAGTGGGAAAAAGCAAGACACCTTACACTGGGTTGCCAAATTCCAAGTCGATCATTTTTATTCTCAAATTGATTATCCATACCTGTCAATAAGTTTATTAAACTTATATCCTACATGTGCAACTTGTAATAACATAAAGCAAAAAAAGCCTGTAAACTTCAAACTATACTCCGACTCTAATACACCAAATCCAAATAATTATGCTTTTTCAATTACAGAGACAAGCAAAGCAGAATATTTGATAGACTTTAATCATGAAAAACTAGCTATAACTTTTCATGATCCTGACAAGATATCAGAAGAATCTTTCTCTGAAGGTTGTTTGCAAGATTTGTTTCATATACAAGAAATATACAACACTCAGAAAGATATTGCAGCAGAACTCATAAATAAGTCATTAATATACAATGACGTATATAAAAATTCTTTATTTGAAAGTTTTAGCTCAGTGGTTCCACACCCAAAACAATTCAATAGAATATTAATTGGTAACTATGACACTCCAGAAGATATCCACAAAAGACCTATGTCAAAATTCATACAAGACATTGCTAAAGGATTGCACCTAATTTAAATGGAATGTTATGGTCAAGGGTGCCCATCATCGCACTGACTGCAAATGCCATGAAGAGACCATGAAAGATACCTCAATGCAGGTATGGATGGATACTTCTCCAAGCCCTATACCGAGGATGCTCTATTGGCCAAGATCACTGAGGTGATGCCTGAGACAGAACAGTAATTCACCAACCCTCAAAACCAGTGTTTTTAAGGTTCCCGTAACGTTCGGAACGTTCCCCTGAAACCCGTTCCAGAACGGGTTTCATGGCATTTTGTGACGATTTTGTAACGGATGGAACGCAAAAACAGGGAAATGGGCACATATCTCGTTCCCTATACATCCTACTTACCTTCTAGGTTCCCTCACCTTTCAAATTAACATGGTAGATGCAAACCTTTAGGCAAGACATTGAAGACGGACTTCTATGTCCATGTCTCCAAAACCATTTATTGACAATGGATATTCAGGATGGTTTGAAAACAAGAGGAATCGTAAGACAGTGCTGGTTGAGAATATGTTGAGAAAACATTGAGAGAATGTACAGCAAACGTTGATTTTTCCATGAGAACATATTGAGTTTGGGTTCCTTGTTCTTGAATTTGGCATAGCAACGAGCAATTGGTCTGGAATGGGGTTTCTCTGCCCCATTGATGTGCAAAAAGGTGTTTTGGAATGTTACAGAAACGTTCCTTTGGCTATATTCGGTAACGTTTTCCCAATTGTTTTGGAACATTCTTTGACGTTTTCGGAACGAATGGGTACGGAAAAGAACAAAAAAATCAGGAAATAGACACCTGTCCGTTCCCTGATCCATCTAACACAACCTAACCTAATTAACTTTTAAAATCTATTGTTTGCTTTAGCCTATTTCGTAATTGGCTAATTAAGAATTGCCCCAGCCAATCTTATTTATCTTTATTCTTCAAAGTTTCAATCTCTGATTTCAAAACTTCTATTTTTTCGTTGAGCAATTTTTTACTCTCGGCAAATGCCTCTATTTTCTCCTCCAACAATTTGATCTTGTCTTCATACAACTTTTTCATTTCTTCGGGAAAATGATAGTTTACAGTATTCAGACCAGCATTATAATATTCATTGGTACTGTAGTTGTTGAAGACATATTTTTCATCGAAAGACAATAGTTCATGAGGTTTTATGCCTAAAATACTTGCTATCTTTTCTATCTTCTCCGTATTTATATCCACTTCGTCCCTTTCAATTTTCAAGTAGCCTGCCTGTGTCATTTCCAGATCAGCAGACATTTCCTTACTTGAGATGCCTTTAATCTCCCTTAGTATTCTTATTTTCTCACCTATTCTCATGGATAGCAAATATTATAAAAACTGAATTATAGCAAAATTAGAACTTTTGTTTCCAAAGCCAAACACCAGATCAAATATCCTCTTCTGGAACGCCCATCTTCCTTAGTTTTCTCTCCATTTTCTGGATTCTGTTCACCAACAGTTCAATTTTGTCTTCATAGAGTTTTTTCATATCCTCTGGGAATGTAAAGTTATTGTTTGCCCCATAAATGCTGTTGGTTTGGTGATTGTAAACAAATTTTTCATCCATGAACAGTTCATGTGGCTTCACCCCAAGTTTGTTTGAAATTTTCTCAACCTTTTCCGTATTGATGTCCACCTCGTCTCTCTCAATCTTTAGGTAGCCAGCCTGTGTCATACCCAACTCACTTGACATATCCTTGGTGCTGATTCCCTTGATTTCCCTCAATATCCTGATTTTTTCGCCAATCCTCATCATTGTTGTCTCAAAAGTTTAAAACTTGTCCTGAAAAGTAAAAATAAGAATTTTTGTTCGTAATATAATAGTATCGAAGTATTTATCTTTGTAATACAAAATTCAACTTTAAAATAACACTAAAAATGAAAAGAATGCACACACCAATCATCGTACAATACACCAATGATTATGTACTTGGCCGATTCCCCTCACTGACGAAAAGACCAATCATAAGATGACTCCTAAAAAATGTCATATAAAGAAGTCACATTATTTGAACATTACATTCAAGGTAGTTAATTAGGTTAGTTTAGGATTTAATACACACAAAAGGCACAGGTGTTGCCTGTGTCCTTTGTACTTATCAAAACCGTCCCAAACTAAATGCCGATTCATAACATAAAAAAGCGTCACATTGTCAAACATGTACACAAGAACTCAAAGACTCATGGTATTAGGTTAGTTTAAATTGAATCCGCAAAGGAGCAGGCGTTGCCTGCGTCCTTTGTCCCTATCTATATCCCCCAAAACGGGGGAAGGACAAAACCAAAAATAATAAGTAACTTCGCAGTCGTTTTGACCGATAGGCTGGCAGGACAACAGTTTCACAAACCTTAAACACAGATACACTAAAGATGAAAGCCCGTTTACCCATATTCCTTGTCCTTGTCATGGCAAGTTATCATGGCTTCTCACAGAGCTATAGGCTCTACCACAAGCAGAACCTGTTTGACATTACCAACAACCGTGTTTGTCACTACACAAGACAAATTACCATGAAACTGGCTACCATGGACAACCCCGATACCAAGTTCATGGATTTCTTGTATCAGTACGGTACAAACGAAAACTGCTATCCTATATTGGGCTGTTTCTACAAGGAAATAAAACAATCGGTGGTAGAATACAACCGATTGGGGAACGACACGGCAGGAGGCTACATGGTTTTTGATCATAATCCCATAGGACTGAAAAAGCATGCCACCATTGCATCATGCAGTACCGATGTGTATGGGGAGGTGCAATATTTGTCGTTTGACTATACAAACTATATCAAAAAAAATGTTGTAGCGGAGGTGTATGGATACAACAACCATATCAGGTACCAAGGGGATTTTGTCTGTGTACCCGAATCCCTTACCGCACCGAAGATTCTGAGTCCCAATGTCAACGGCTTGGTCACCACACCAGAGATGCGGTTTCGTGCGCCCGATTTCTTGGCAAACAACTTTGATCCTCTGGACATCTATTGGTATGTGTTTGAGGAAAGCTATGGTTATGAAAACGGCAAGCCAAAATTCAGATTCGAAAATGCTGGCACAGAACTTTTGTATACGGGAGAAAAATGCAAGCCCATGCAAATCTATGCCATAGTTCAGAAAAACAAATATAACTGGCAAACCTCCACCATCAACTTCCAGCACAGTCCCTATCCCAATCTGGAGCTGGGCAAGACCCTGATCCTCACACAGCCCAAATGTACGGATGCCCAAAGTTCTGGTGATGATTCCAAGACAGTAGCACACCTGTCATTGGACAAGTCTGTATTTGGAAGGACTTTTAGATTAACGCACTATGAACGCAATGGTGAAAATCCATCGGAATTAACCCTAAGTAAAGAATTCAATGAGATAGAGCTGAAAATCGAAGGGAGTCCTTATCGGTTAAAAATTTATGAAATATACCAAACTGGAACTTCCTGTGAGCAATATATCGACAGCGTAAAAATCGTGGCTCCCTTACCATTGGAAGTGATTTCTACAAGATTTGAGGATATTTTATGTTATAGTGAAAGTGCGTCCATGAACATCCATGTCAAGGGCAATACCGCTAAATACGAAGTACAGTATGGAATCTACGGGGCACCGATCAACAACGATCAAGACTGGTATATTCCCTTGTTCAAAGGAAACAGGACTTATGACTTCAAGATTGTAGATCAAAACGGTTGCGTCTATGACAAGGAGATCAAATACACAGCTACGGAACCTACCCAGATACAGGCAAGCGCTTCCCTAGACTCCGTACCCTGTCACAACGGTTTGGGCAAGATCAACATCGTGGCAAGTGGAGGTACACGTATTGACGCTACAAACCCCTACAAATACTCGTTTGAGCCTGTTACAACTGTGTTGCAGACTTCACCACAATATACAGCCAAGGCAGGAACACTGGTATACCCAAAGGTCTATGACAAAAACAACTGTAGCCTTAGCTTGCCTTCCATAAGGCTCAACAACCCGCACGATTTTAATATCAAGGTCGATAAGATCGTAGACAATATTTGTCCGAAGGCACAGCAGGGGGAATTACATGTATCATGCACCAGTAATGATCCCCAATATACCTATTCGTATGCACTCGATCAGGCACAACTCCAAACCGAGGGAGTATTCAAGGGACTACTCTCTAACTATCAGAAGGTCTTTGCACAGAACAACAAAGGCTGTGTCAAGGACACCACGGTATTGGTAAGGGAACCTTCTCCAATACAGATCATCAATGTAGAGGAAAGGCAGGTCAAATGCCAAGGCGAAAGCAATGGGGGCTTTACCATCAAGGGACTAGGAGGCACTGGAAGAAAAGAAGTCTGGCATTCAAACAGTGTAATTCTGACAAGGAACAAGGATATTGTGTTTTTTCAAGACTATGATTCGCTTCGGGCAGGTGCCTATACATTTTATGTAAAGGATAGTCTTGGCTGTGTGGATTCTGCATCCTATACTTTGCGTACGCTTTCCAAGTTGACGAACACGGTATTGCTTAAGGAAAACCCAGCCTGTGACGAAAGCAATGATGGCTCATTGAGGATTCGAAACGAAAACGGCATAGCACCCTATAAAAACGAATGGTTGGACACGGAAGCCAACAAGGACACCAGCCTGACAAGGTTGGGACTTGGCAAAGGTACTTACATATTTAAGGCTACCGATGCGATTGGTTGTGCCAAGATCGACACCTTTGTGCTAGTCGCACCTCCTTCCCTGCAAGTTGACCTGAAAGGTTATCCACTGATCTGCAAGGGACAAACCCTTGACCTTGATGCTGGAGACAAGGGCATAAGGTACGAATGGTCTAGCAACAACGGCTTTGTAGCCAATACCAGAAACGTAACCCTATACTTTGAGGGTGCCTACTATGTTAAGGTCACCAACAAATCGGGTTGTGTAGGCAGGGACACCTTTCTGCTCAAACAATCGGATGTTGAGATCAGGACGGATTTCCTTATGCCCAGCAAGGCGGTAAAGGGAGATACAGTTGTGTTGCTTAATACCGATGCCAAAATAGATTCCATCAGGTGGGGCTTTGACGATGCTTACCACAAGTTGATATCAGGCAACCCCGATTTCAGGGCGCAGGAACTGGTGTTCCATACCGAAGGGGAACATGGCATTGAGATGACAAGCTATTACAAAGGCTGTAGGGACGTGAGGAAAAGAACGATCACGATCATTCCAGCCCATGAAAGGAACAACAACGACCGTTCCTTGGGCATGAAGGTCAGCATTGTCAAGGAATGTTCCCTGCACCCCAATCCCAACAACGGTGACTTTACGGTTTCGGTTGACCTCAACGAACCCAACATTCCCGTGGAACTTACCCTCGCATCTATTGCAACGGGTTCCATCCTCAAAAAGATCACTTCCAACGAATATTCCGAACACAGGGTGACGTTTGAAGAGGATTTGCCCGATGGTGCCTATGCGGTCTATGTCAAGGTCAAAAGTGAAGTGTTCATGTTGAGGTTTCTGGTTACAAACGAATAGTCTATGAAAATATTTAAAGCATTTTACGTCATTGTTTTTTTAGTTGCAGTACTTGTTTCCTGTAAGAGATATGATTCCACGCCAAAGCCTACGAAAGTGGTTCCTTTTGACTCCTCCAGCATCATTGCTTCTGGTGAGAACATCAGGATCACCTTGCAGGACAATGCCTATGTGGATACAGGCATGTATGTGCTGGTGAAGGGCAAGGGCTTTGATGTGTCCATGAAGAACGATTATTTCTTGGAACTGTATACCGTTGGAGGCTATGCCAAAGCTACTGATACACGTATGGATGTTAGGATCAATGCCCGAAACCCCATAAGGGACGGTAAAATGGTGGCTATCACAGATTCTACCATACTTTACAGATGCTCCAAGAACGAGATATATTCTACGCAATCGGACACAGCCTATCTGTACTTTGGAAAGATCATCCACGGAAGTTTCAATCAACAAAATGACAGGGCTGATATGCGGATATGTGCTACCAACTTTGCCCCGATAAAGCCAGTATTCAAACTTATACAGGACACTTTGATTATTAAAAAGCAACAGCACTTCACTTCATGGAAGATGTTGATGACAGGACAAGTGCCTGACAATATGCAGGTGTTTGTCGGGCAAAAGGAGATACCACATTTGTTTGATGTCTTTTTTGAAACACCAGACTATTCTAAAACTGTGAACGAACGCTATAGTATATCCATAAGAGTTTCAAAAGATCAATTCTATCTCCCCGACGGTTGGTACAACCTAGAAATCAAACAATCCATTTCCCCGTTCCAGAACTTTGTTGAGGTCTCGGGCAAAAACAAGGTATACATCAAGAATGAGCAATAATTTACCATGAAGTCAACCCTTAAAACGAGCAAACTATTACTTATATTTTTCTGCTTCCTTTGGACAACCTACAACTTGAAAGCCCAGTACGGCATCAGTGCGCAACTGTCCACGATGCCCCCATACTCCACCTATCTGAACGACTACGCCACTGGCAACAACATACAACTGTTCCTCATCCAGAGGGACATCACGAGGGAGTCGCAGGAGGTATACCTCAACATAGAGCTGGAGAGTGCTGGTGTACGGTTAAAGACCCTACCTTCGTTCAGACCCAGCACCTACATAGACGTGATTCCTGGTCAATCGCTCATGCTGACCAACAGCGACCTTGCGGAATACTTTAACGTAAACGCCCTAAGTTTTGAAGGCATTGGAAGGGAAAGCTTCCTTGCCACTGGACAGCAACTCCCAGAGGGGTTCTACAAGCTCAAGATAAAGGCTTACCTCAAGTTTACGGGTTCCTTGGCGAGCAACGAGGCCATAGGCTTGATGAGCATACAGAGGGGACAGCCCCCCATCATCAACACGCCCAGCAACAACGGCAAGGTCAACGAGAACCCCATGCAGAACTTCGCCATCAACTGGACGAACAGGAACCCTGCAAGCTTCAACCAAGCCAACATACCTTCCTACCGCATAGAGATGTGGGAGATGCTGGATGCCAGCCAAGACCCCAACATCATTGCCAACAGCAACTATCCGCCCATACTGGACGACTACACGAGTTTTACCTCCTACAACTATGGCATGTCAAATGTACCCCTGACGGCAGGCAAGTCCTATGCGCTCAGGGTACAGGTACTGTCGCCAGACGGCAGGGAGATATACAACAACAACGGCTACTCTCAGGTGGTCAAGTTTACCTATGGCGATGCCTGCAACCCACCCACCAACCTCACCGCCACCACGGATAAAAGGGGTATACAGGTCAACTGGGCACTTACGCCCAGCCAAGGAGGCTACAGGCTCCAATACGGCAGGATCGACACCGCTTGGTCTGAGGCGGACGTACTCATGAACCGCTTTTCCATTGAGAAAACATATCCCTCCGCACAGTACCAAATGCGTGTGGCTACCCTGTGCAGTAGCGACAGGGTCAGTGCCTACAGCCCCATCGTGAACATAGGAACGCCTCCCTCAGACCACAACAACCAATGGGGCTGTGGCGGTGCTTTCCCCGAGATCGTTATCACCAACTTCAAAAAGTTGCCAAGCCTTGCCGTGGGTGATAAATTCACCTCCTTCGACTTTGACATCACCGTGACAAGGGTGACAAGGAACGACAGCAACAGCTTTGCTGGTGAAGGCAAAACGCCCTTTTATTTGCTTGGAGGCGTGGACGTGGTCTGTTTTTTTGATGGCATCACCATCAACACCGACCGTCGATTGATTACTGGGGTGGTCAAGTTTCAGCAAAAACCATACGTATTCAGCGACAAGAAGGTAAGGGAGTTCAGGGAGAGCTTGGAGAAAACGCAGGACATGGTCAATCAGGACGATGCCGTGCATCCCAAAGAGATCAGCATAGAGGTGACCATAGGCACGGTAACCTACGACAGCACGTTGAAGAAGATCGTGATCAACGATCCCCAAGGCTTGACCGTGCGAACCCTCGGTTCAGGCAAGGACTACAAGATCACCGACAAGGACGGCAACGTCTATCTGGTCAGCAAGGACAACAGTATCAGCAAACAAGCAAAGGCAACTGAAAGCAAGGTACAGGGAGGGAAACCCGTAAAGGAAGGTGGCGAGAACACCGATGGTCTCTATTTTCGTGATGAGCAACCTATTTTGGAGTTCTTTGCACATCCTGATCAGGTCTGGGGCTTTGATGCTCCATCACTGAACACGATGGGAGAACGTGGCTATGAGGCCATCATCAACGATCAGGAAAACTATTATGTTCCCTATAAGGCCGTAGGCGCTTCGGGTACCGACAAGGTTAAGGCCAAGGTATATGCCAATCCCCTTGAAGTGGACATGAAGCGCATCAGGTTCAAGACCAATTGGGGCGTGGTTGTTCCCCATGAATACGACTCCCTCAAACAGGAATGGACACTCACCATCACCGCAGGCCTGCACCGAAACGATTTTGCTGTGCTTCCCTTTTATGGTAACGGTAGGGATACCATCTGTGGCAAGCTCAACGTAATGCCACTGGATAGAAAACAGGTCAATCTTGTACTGGTACCGCTCAATGGATACGACAAGACCAAGATCAATGCCAGCCAGATCGAAAGCTACCTCAACAAGGTATACCATCAGGCGAACATCGCCTACAGCGTGAGCGTGGACAAGCCTTTCAGTTCCGCCAGTGCCGACCAACCCCTGAGCGTGGAACACGGCAAGCTGGAGGGTGAATATTCCCCAGCACAGGCACAGGTGATACTTGACTACATAGACTTCCACAGGGAGGAGACAGACAACACACTCTACCTGTTCCTGTGCAAGCAGGCCAGCAACAGCGAGATCAAGGGGCATACACCGATCAACAGGGGCTTTGGCTTTCTCTTTGGGGAGACCCTAGACCTCCGAACCCTTGCCCACGAGGTGGGGCATGGCTATCCGCTGGCACTGGGGCATGTGTTCATGGGCGAAGACGGCACCAACCTCATGGACTACACCAAGGGCACCAACCTGTGTTTCCTGCAATGGGGGCTTGCACACAACCCCAAACTGAAGATACGCTTTGGTCAGAACAGCACCGTGGGGCTTGCCCTACAGGACGAGGGCTTCTTCCTAGCCCCTGACGGCACCAAGTTTGAGATACCCAAGACCTCTGATGGAGGGAATTACCGCTTCTGGATCACCAAGTTAATACCCAATGGCCCCGTGCTTGAAATGGTGGCACAGGCGAGCCTAGACAACGGCATCGACCCCGACAATGTGTATACCTTCGATGCGGTCGCTTCCAAGTTCTTCAACACAAAGGACAAGACCAAGACCGTCGAAACCAAACAGATCAAAAGCTTTAGGGAAAAGTATGACGTGTTGGGCGAAAATGGCACCATCAACAGCTATTGCGAACAGATCAACGTGGTCTCGGGTACACCCGACAAACCCCAGATCGTCAGCCACAGGCTTCTGGTGCTCGACAACGACAAGAAGTTTGCCAGCTTCAGGGATGACTACAAGGGAGGGTTCCTGATTGAGAGCTATGACCTGAACAGGGTTGCGTCCTGTATCAAGATGGTTTACAGGACGGTGACGGGTGCCAACTATGAGCTGTTGGGGGACGATGGTTTCAAGCTGTTCAACATGCAGGACGGATGCCCATTGCTCAATAAACTTTCATTGAGCATCCACGAAGGTTTTGAGGTGAACGGGCAGTTCAACGGTGCCTTTCCGATCTGGACAACCAAGACGGGCAACAAGGCACCGCCAAGCACTGCGACCTTGGCAACCACCACTGACCAGATCAAGGACAAGTATAAAACCATAAACAACACCAAGGTATCAGGCTCCAAGGTGTCCGTGCTTGAAAACGGCATCCTGCTCACCATAGACGAAAAGGGCAACAAGACCACGGAGAGCGACCCTGCCAAGATACAGGCACTGAAAACAAGCATACAGGCTGGCAACATTACCGACAACTCACAGGTATTGGTGGAGAGCAAGTTGGTGGACGGCAAGATCGTACACGATGTGACCTTTGGCCTCAAAAAGGACATCACACCACAAAAAACAGGCTTCAAGCCCTTAAGCGAATCCGAAAGACAATCCCTACAGACAGATATCAAAAAACGGATGGAGGACTTTCTCAAAAAGTCCAGTGCCGACAACCTAGCCACGCTACAGCCCAAGACCACCGACCCCAATGCCTTTGAAACCGATGGTTACAAGACCGTTGTAAAAGAGGCCTCCCTCATAGAGATGATTTCGGGGGTCTCCAAGACAGCAGGGGAACTCCTCGAAAAATGTGCAATACCTGCCAGTGTCTACGACTCGAAGGATGCAGGCTACCCCAAGTCTATCTTCAACACTTCGCCCTTCGCCTGTGGATTGGGCAATGGCATGGTGGACGAACTTAAATCCATTCCGCAACTGGTACTATTGGCTACGGACATCGCCCTGAAGGAGGAGGTGCGTGATGCTCTGGTACAACAGTTCAAGTCGCTCACACCATCAAAGGTAGGTAAAGCATTGGTGGGCTTCGGCAAGCAGACACTTGGCACCATAGCAGGAAGCACCGATAAGGACTACCACGATAAGGGTAAGATGACCTTTGAACTCGCAACGCTTATCTTTGGAGGGGTTGCAGGAAAGGCTGACGATGCCCTAAAGGCAGGGGATGATGCGGTGACCAGCTTCGGGACGATAGCGAGCAAGATAGATGATGTCGCAGGGAGTCCTTACAAGATATTCCTTGCGCAGACCAAGAACCTTAAGAAGCTTTTTGCTCAACTCAACCCTAGCCAGATCAAGGCAGACGACCTCAATAAATTTGTAGATAGGCTTAACGCTTTGCCACAGGGACAGGCACGTAAAGACCTCTTTGAGGCTCTGGATGCTTCCGATGTGAAGCTGGATGAGCTGGAAGGGTACATCAAGGCTGTGGAGGCTGACCCCAGCAAGCTTACGAAGGAGAAGTGGGAGGAGTTTAGGAAGACCAAAAATGCGGATGTACTTGATGATCTTAACAGCTTTATAAATAAATCTCTTGATGACAAGTTAAAGCACATTGATGATGTTTGGAAAACCAAATATCCTATTCCAGATATGTTAGGAGGTAGAAGTTTTTTTGAAGATATAATGGGACAATATCGTTATACAAAATCAACAGGCTGGAATCATACAGGAGATATTTCATTTAATGTGAAGGGAATTGATTTTTATAAAGGTGCACAACAAGGTAGTGAGATATATGCGAATACAGCAGTTTCAATGAAAACAACCATCAAAACCAATGTGGATGAATGGCTAAAATATCAATCCGTTCAGGACAATATTAGGTTTTTAAAAGAAGGATTGACTCCAAGTGGTTTAATCGATCCAAACAATAGCTTGAAAATGTTTTTGAACAATGCGGAAATTCATATTTATATGCCTAAGATTAACATTACTCAGGATTTAAAAACCTCTTGGATGAATAAATTAAATATAATAGACCCCAAAATAAAATTTGAAATAAAAGCATTAGAAGATTTTATACAATAGAAATATGAAGATTACGAAGAATACAAACTTTAGAATTGCAAAAGGCTTACTTGATAATGTATTTTCTAAAACAGAACCTTTAGATTATGATAAGTGGGTTCAGTTCGTTGATAATCACTCTGGCTATTTTATTTGGAATGAGTACACAGAGGAAGGAAAGAAAAGCTTGCAAAACATGGAAAATGTTCCTGATGATTTTAAAGAAAGGGTTTTGGCAAGCTTAAATAAAGTTAGATGTTTTGCGGAATATATAGATAATAAAAAATTGTATAATATCAGTGTTAGTTTTTATGAAGAACTAAATTGGATAACAATTCAATTTGCACACCCTCCAAAATTTAAGGATTTGAAAATCTTTGTAGAAATGGCAAGACACTTAGATGCCTTACTTTTAAAGGATGGCTCTGAAATAATTGACGACAAAACTCTTGGTCTTTTGTCTTAAAACACCAAGAAAAATCACGGTAGCTGGTGCATAAGACACGCACCAGCATAATGTAGGTTTATTGATTTACAAAAGGCTTGGGGCATCCCCAACGCCTTTGTCCCTAATTGACATATTGAAGTTATGAAATTGTTTGATTTTTTAAAAAGAAACCCTGAAAAGACCCCAGACAAGGCAACTCCCATTGTGGAATACCTTGACATGGAACAGACCCTGAAACGAACCAAGGAACGTTTCAAGTGCGTTACTGCCGTTCTGGAACGGCAGAACAAGCCCTGTATCTATGAGTTCCATACCACTTCAAAGGGAGTACCAGTATTGCTGTGTATAGATGCGTTTGCGACCGAAATAGAAATTTATAACCTCAACACCAATCCAGATGCGGAATGCAGACTCAAAGTCAAGGCAGAAACAACAGGCGAAGTAATTAGAATTGTCCAGATCACAGGTGGCATGAGAATGGGACACGGTAGACTAGCTGTTTCTAGACTTGTACAACATTGTACCAATACAGGAGTAAAACGATTGGAATGCACCTTCATGGCAACCAGTGATGAGACCGCAGAGATTTTCAGCTATTTCTTCACTAAGATCGGCTTCCACGTCTTCAATGCGGAACGGAACGTTTGGGTGGCACATTATCATGTGGAACCGTCAAAAAACGTTTCGAAACAATGATGAATATGTGAATTTCATCTATTTTCCTGCGTCTCAGACATAATCTCAACTAAATTTTAACTTAAGTGACAATAACAAAAGACAACATGACACACATGAGTTCTCATACAGTTTTTTCTATAAGTGCTAAAACATGTACTTTAAAGTATAACAATCAAGATGGTTATGCGTCCATTTTAGGCAATGGTACAAGATATATAGTTCCTATATATCAGCGTCCCTATTCTTGGAAGGATGAACAGCTTAAAAAATTTATCTCTGACATATTTGTTTCTTTTTGGGGAAATGAAAGGAATTCCACAGAAGAGCCAATGTTCATAGGTACCATGCAATTGTCAAAAAAGAATGAAAATAATGAACATTATATAATTGATGGACAACAAAGGCTTACAACTCTTTTGATCTTCATCAAGGTACTTAAAATAAAATTTCCCGATAATCAGGAGTTAAACCAAACTGGATTGGACTGGATAACAACACATGTTAATAGGCCAATACAGCAAGAACAGATACAAGAAATGGCTTCGAGTGATTTGGGAGGCTCTAAAGAAAGCCAAAACTTGTACCTACAAAATGCTTTTACAATCATGGAGCTGTTTGAAGAACAAATAGAAAATGAAGAAGAAGCTTTTATAGATTTCAACGTAGACAAATTCATTATTCACTTATTTAGCAATATCTATTTTGTTGTAATTGAGACAATGGCAGGATTGTCTAAAACTTTGCAAATTTTCAATGCTATCAATACTACAGGCTTGGATTTGAACGGTGGAGATGTATTCAAGATCAAATTGTATGAATACCTAAGAGAAAAAAAATCAATGGACGAAAATGTCTTTGAGGAAATAAACCAAGTTTACAAAAAAATAGATGAATACAATTTAAGATTCAAAGAAACCATAACGGACATTACAGGCGTGCTGGGCATATATCAATTTATATTAATTGCCAAATACACATTACCAACGACTCTGTATAGTTATAGTACAGACACATTTTTTGAAAGATTATTTGATACAATATTTAACATAAACCAATGGGAACATTTCAAAAACCATGTTAACGATATAGAGTTGTCAATTGATGATATCCATAGGATTATTGAGATTCGTTATGAATGGCAAGGTACTGAATATAAAACCTGTGAGGATGCGTGTGCTATACATTTTATCTGGTGGTCAAGGTATGGGAAATATTGGAACCTTACATTTGTATTTCTTTACAGATTTAGGGGTGAGGAAAATTATTGGGATAAAATGCTCCTGTTTGTAAGACAATTGAGCAAGCTTTATATTATCTATAGTATCAGGTTCTTGAAGTCGATCAATGAAATCCATAGATTCACTTATGATTTAGTATCACTCATAATGAATGATTCCTTTGATAAGGTGATGGATTCTTTGAACAAGAAAATAGGTATACTTGATAATCATAGAGGATGGGGAGACCTTGACAATACTTTGGCGGGTAATATTGTACATAACGGCAAGCTGAAAAACATTATTTGCCGTCTTTCTGCAATGCTCGAAGAGGACTACAAAACAACGGATCAAAACAAGATTGAATTCATAAGAAAAGGACTCTTTGAAACTGACATTGATATTGAACATATACAGTCCTACAATGACCGTGATCTGGAATTGAGACCTCAAATTTTAGATGATTGGAAAGAGAACATTAATTCAATAGGCAATTTAGTGGTTTTGGAGCGAGAGATAAACCAAAGTTTAAGCAACAAGCTTTATGATACAAAGATTTGTAACTATCCGACAAGCATTTTCAAAATTGTAAAAAATCACTGTACCCAATATTCCTCACATTGGGATTTGGCAACATGCCTTGACAGAAAGGAAAAAGAGAAAAACAAAATTTTAGATTATTTATTCAATGTATAGCTATTATTCATTTTGCATCATGATGAGATAAGTATCCGAGCAATGCTATTGGTATGTTATGGGTTTAGTTTATATTTATGGTATATAGGGTAAACTTCGAAACTAAATAATTACGTTTCAAAATTGTTTACCCTATGTTTATCTGTTCTTCTTTAATTTATCACAATTATTTATATATCAGTACATTATGCAATACATTTAAATATCTTATAGGTTTAGTATGAATAGTCCCGCCTACGTTCGTGTCCTCACGAACGCATAACTGAGACAAGTTTGTGGAGACACAAACTTTGGCAAGCCCTTCTTTTCTATTGCAATCATTTATAATTTAAAATTCAAAATTTATAATTAACTCAACTTAGTGCTTAAATTTAAATTACCAGATTTAAATCTTTTTACTTAAAAGGAGGTTTGTATATTTGACATAAAGTATTTTTTGGGGATATGAATCATACCAGCATCAAAACGCTCGGCGAATTAAAAAAATCTGGCTACCAACCTAAAAGTGTGAAACAAGAACTTAGGGACAATCTTATAGCGAAGCTCAGAACTAAAGAAAAGGTGTTTAGGGGTATCTACGGTTATGATGATACCGTACTGCCAGAGTTGCAAAGAGCGATCCTCTCTATGCACAATATTAACTTATTGGGACTCAGGGGGCAAGCAAAAACACGTATTGCAAGGCTTATGGTCGATTTGTTAGACGAATACATACCTGTATTGGTGGGTTCGGAACTGAACGAAGATCCTTTAGACCCTATTACCAGACAATCTCAAGCACTGATAGAAGAGCAGGGTGATGCTACACCAATTTCATGGTTGCATAGAGGCGAGCGTTATACTGAGAAGTTGGCCACACCTGATGTTTCAGTAGCCGATCTTATTGGGGATGTGGACCCGATCAAGGCCGCGACGTTGAAATTAAGTTATGCCGACGATCGTGTCATCCATTTTGGTTTGATTCCACGTTCGCACAGAGGTATTTTTGTGATCAACGAATTGCCCGATTTACAAGCAAGGATTCAAGTTTCTTTATTTAACATCCTTCAAGAAGGAGATATACAGATCAGAGGTTTTAAATTAAGACTTCCTCTTGATATACAGTTTGTGTTTACGGCCAATCCAGAGGACTATACCAATCGTGGTAGTATCATCACTCCGCTTAAGGATAGAATAGATAGTCAAATCATTACCCATTATCCAGCAAGTATCGAGATCGGCAAAGCCATTACCAAGCAAGAGGCTCATGTAAAAAAAGGTCAAGACAAAGTATTTGTGCCAGAACTGCTAAACGACCTTATAGAGCAAATTGCCATAGAGGGCCGCAGTAGCGAATATGTAGACTCAAAAAGTGGTGTTTCGGCACGTCTTACCATTTCTGCTTTGGAAACACTCATCAGTGCGGCGGAGAGACGCATGATTATTAATAATGAAGACGGGGCATCGGTACGCATCACAGATCTTTGGTCGGTGATCCCTTCCATTACGGGAAAAGTGGAGTTGGTTTATGAAGGCGAGCAAGAAGGTGCCATGATTGTGGCCCAGAACCTCATAGGTAAAGCCCTTCGAAACCGTTTCTTAGAGTACTTTCCTGATCCTGAGTCTTTCAAAAAAGAAAAAGGAGAGAGTGCGTACCAAGCCATTACAGATTGGTTTGCTGAAGGCAAGTATGTAGATATATATAATGACATGCCCAATACCGAGTTTAGTGCCGTTTTGTATTCTGTGCCTGGCTTGTATGAATTGGTCTCTGAGAAAATACAGACAGCAGATAAGGCCACAACTCTGCTATATATGGAGTTTGTGTTATACGCACTGGCCGAATTCTCGCAAATCAGTAGAAACAATGTGCATACGAAGGTCACCTTTAAGGATCTTATGAATAGTATGCTGGGTGGTATTGATTTCGAAGATTTGGATGACGATCAATAATATTTCAAATAAACATCTATTTTTGTAGGCTTTTTTATAGAGTTAGGAGCAGAGCAAGGGCATGGTTTACTGTATTGTCCATTAATATTCGCCCAGAAAAGTTTTTCAATTTGTCTTTTGAGAAATTAATTGATATTTGTTAGAACAAATAATTTATTCTCATGTTTATGAATTAGTTTATGCGTGCAACGGTTTATAGAAAAGAACATTTTAATGCGGCTCATCGTTTGCACAATCCAAGTTGGGACATGGAGACCAACCAAAAGGTGTTTGGAAAATGCAACAATCCCAGCTATCATGGACACAACTATGAGTTGGTGGTAAAAGTTTCTGGGGAAATTGATCCAGATACAGGCTACGTGATCGATATGAAAATGCTGAGCGAACTCATCATTGAAAATGTCATTAATAAATTTGATCATAAAAATTTGAATTTGGATGTAGAGGAGTTTAAAGACCTCAATCCTACAGCAGAAAATATTGCTGTCGTTATTTACAATTTAGTGCGGGCCAAACTTGCGGCTCAGTACGATTTAAAAGTTTTATTATATGAAACGGAAAGAAACTTTGTTGAATACCCTGAAGCTAAGTGACATGGATCCAGATGAGATAGGGGAGAATCACATCAGTACTTCTTCTGACACACCTTTACGTGCAGATGCCTTTGACATGGATGATGCTACTAAGATCAAGAAAATCGAAGAGCATTTTAGGGAAATCATGAACGTGTTGGGGCTTGACTTAAATGATGATAGTCTTAAGGGCACACCAAAGAGAGTTGCAAAAATGTATGTGAAGGAGATCTTTAGTGGCCTAGACCCAAAGAATTTTCCAGATATACAGTTGTTTGACAACAAATACAATTATAAGGAGATGCTGGTGGAGAAAGACATACAGTTTTATTCCAACTGTGAGCATCATTTTGTACCCATAGTAGGTAAGGCCCATGTAGCTTATATTTCTTCTGGTCAGGTCATTGGTCTTTCTAAGATCAACAGGATTGTGCAGCATTTTGCCAAAAGGCCTCAAGTGCAGGAGCGCCTTACAGTACAAATAGCCCAGAGTCTTAAAAAGATTTTGAATACGGAAGATGTAGCGGTAGTTATTGACGCAGTACACCTTTGTGTTTCTTCAAGGGGTATTAAGGATACTTCGAGCGCTACAGTTACTTCGCACTACAGTGGTGTGTTTAAAAGAGAAGAGAAAAAGCAAGAGTTTTGGGCATATCTCAATAACTAAGAGTTTTTGATCATATTTAAATCAAAAGGGCCCGAGCTTGCTCGGGCCCTTTTGATTTGGAGACAATTGATGTATTATTGCATTATTCTTATATTACAAAAAAGCAGGCATATCACCTGCTTTTTTTTTTACAATTTCTAACCCAAAAGGGGGCTGTCGGTTTTTATTTTTTAAAGTTAATTAATAAAAATTATGCCCTATATTTTGTATAATAAACCATATATATTGCCAATTATTAAGTAATAATACTCATTTTTTACTTATGAGTGTATAAAATTATAACCTTTTTGTTTTGTAATTACATAAAAGCCCTATATATTTGTCATATCAAAAAAATCATATTAATAAATAAAGGCAGTCAAATTGGATTTTAATTAAAAAGGGAATCCACTTTTAATTTTAAACTTAAAAATTATGAAACGTACGTTTTACATCACGTTAGGCTTAGCGGTAGCATCGTTACCGGCATTTGCAAAAAAAGATCAAACTAAAGGAGATTCAACAGCGTCCACAGCGGGGAAGATGGTAATGAGTGGTTATTTGGACAGCTATTACATGGTGGGATTGAATGATCCGAAAAGTGGAAACTACATGGGTTATTATGCTAATAGTCCAGCAGCTGTTGGTTTTTCAAGGGCATTCGATAGGCTTGATAAACAATTCAGTTTGGGTTTGGTACAGACTAAGTTTACATACACGAACGCTAAATCGGAAGCAGTAGTCGATTTAACATTTGGTCCCAACGCACAATTAGGAAACTTTGGTAACCAATTGTTTATCGGAGCAGGTTCTTACGTTCCAACAAATGCCAATAAGTCCGCATTATACGGTAATGGTATCGCGATTAAACAAGCATATTTCACCTATAAAGCTACTTCCAAACTAAGCTTCACTGCAGGTCAGTTTGGTACCCACATTGGTTATGAGGTAATCGATGCACCAGTGAACTATAATTATTCGCTTTCTAACTTGTTCAACAACGGCCCATTCTACCATGTGGGTGCTAAAGCAACGTATGCATTTTCAGACAAAATGAGTTTGATGGTTGGTGCAGTAAACAACTGGGATGCGATGACAGACTGGAAAAAACAAAAATCGGCAATAGCACAATTGTTCTTTACTCCAGTAAGTGGTTGGAACGTATATGTGAACTATATCGGAGGAAAGAATGATGATCCTTTTAAAGTACCTTCTTCTTCTATAGATCCAAATGCTGTTGGTTTGTATAGCGTGACTGGTTCTTATGTGAGAAACATGTTTGATTTGACTACTGGGTATCAGGTTTCGGATAAGTTTTATGTAGGTTTAAATGCTGCTTATGGTTTCTATACTTTCCGAGATACATTAGGAAATCTTGTTAAGGGTACAAAAGATGGAGGATTCACTAAAGATTCTTCTGCTAAGAAACAGTGGGGTGGTGTTGCGATCTATACCAATTACAAAATTTCTGATATGTTTGGAATTGGTTTAAGATATGAATATTTCAATGATAATGCAGGTGTTAGATATTTTAATGGTACCAACAACTGTGTAACATTAACTACTCCTATAACGGTTGCTGATGGTCAGTTGACGTTTAAACCAGAGTTAAGAATTGATTCAGGAACAATGGGTTATGTTTTAGGAACTGCAGAGAAGGGTAAAGGCATGTACGAAGATAATACAGGGCAACAAACTAAGTCACAAGTGACCATAGGTCTAGCTGCAGTATACAAGTTCTAAGAGATTGATTGATTGAGTGTTCAGAGGGCCCTTGCGAAAGCAGGGGCTTTTTGCGTTTAAAGCATCTACAGTGAGCATCAGCGAAATGAAACGTCGGCGAGGTTCGAACCCAAGAGTGTAAGGAACTTTCGGTTTATGCAGAATTAAATGTGCTCATCTTGCTAGGGTCCCCTCCACAATGCTTGATGATATCATGGAGGATTTCCTTTTCCAACTCGTTGCAAAAGGAAATCCCTAAACTGTACGGAGAATCAGGCGCAGCCGCTCTCCGTACAAGACAATGATCTTAGAGGCTGCGCCTCGGATTTTCACCACAGTATTAAATAATATTCAAGGAATATCTACTCGCTCTCAGTACAAGGCAATGAATGTATAGGCTCCCGAGAAGTCGGGACAAGTTGTGCCTCGGATTCTCACCACAGCATTAATAATATTCTCCCTTGATATTTTAGAGCTGTCATTTATATTTGTGTATGCCAGAAGGAGGATACCGGATCAGAGACCAATATGCCATACATTTTATCATATTTGCAGTCGTCGAATGGATAGATGTGTTTACTCGAAAGGACTATGTGGAAATTGTCTTGGATAGTTTAAGACATTGTCAAAAGGAAAAAGGGCTTAAGATCCACGCCTGGTGTATTATGAGTAATCATGTACATTTGATCTTGTCCACTGATGGAAGAAATACCCTTTCGGATGTCCTTAGGGATTTCAAAAGGCATACCTCTCGCGAAATTGTAAAAGCCATGGAGGAAAACGAAAGAGAAAGCCGTAGGAACTGGATGCTCTGGATCTTTAGAAGTGCTGGAGAAAAGAACAAACGGAACGACAAACATCAGTTTTGGCAGCAAGACAACCATCCTGAAGAGTGTACCAGTACTTCAATGCTGGAATCAAAGATGAAATATTTACATGAAAATCCTTTAAGAGCGGGCTTGGTAAGAAACGAGTGGGACTACATGTATTCCAGTGCGATTAATTACTATTGTAATGGCAAGGGCCTGCTTGATATTGACTTTGTGTAAGGATGTCAATGGGTACAAATCCGAGGCGCAACTTGTCCCGATTTCTGGGGAGCCTCTAAAACCATTTGTTAATACGTAGAGCGCTCCGCTGATTCTACGTATAGAGTGTAAGAATTGGCAAGGATCCGAGGCTTAGCCTCTAAAGCCATTTCCCAATCCGTAGAGCGCTTCGCTGATTCTACGGACAGAAGTTTAGATATAGGCTGCCCTATGGGGACTCTATAAAACGATTTGTTACCATCATAAAACGATTCCTGAGGATTCAGAAACGATTTAAGACGATCCCAAAATGATTTTATTGGAATTACGAAATGCTTTGGGAAGCTTGTGAAACCATTTCGCAGCCTTGCGAAATGATTTGAGAGACCTGCAAAACGACTTGTCGCGTTGCGAAATGCCTTGAGAAGGTTGTGAAACCGTTTCATAGGCTTACGAAATGGTTTGGGAGCATCGTGAAACGATTTGTTGGGTTAGGAAATGATTCGGGAAGATTACGAAATGATTATGGAGAATTATGAAACGATTTGAGAAGATTATGAAATGGTTTCACAATGTTGCGAAACCATTTGGGAGGCTTGCGAAAGGATATGTTGCGTTGCGAAATGCTTTGGGAGGCCTGCGAAACCCTTTCGGAGTGTTGTGAAACGATGCGGGAAGGTTATGAAATGGTTTTGTGGGATCAGGAAACGATTTTCGAAGACTCTAAAAATATTTTTGAACGGTACACAATAAAATAAACGATCCATCCGTTATCTAATAAATGGTTTGCAAGGCCGTCGCTGACCGAGCAAAGAATGTAGCAAGAGACCTTGTGAAACGTCGCAAGGTCGTAGGGGAACAAGCCGAATGTTGTAGAGATTTACGCTCAAGATCCAGTACCGGTAGGAGATTGAGAGAATTCTGGAAACATTTATGATTCGTTCTGAAATACTTAACCCATCCGTCAAGGAAATCGCGAGCCCCTGGCATGGAGTATAGGACTGTAATACTAGATTTATTGTAATCTTTAACACTAAAGATATGGTAACTGCAAATTATTTGCCCAGTAGCGACCAGGACAAAGACCCCTGGCTCGTAAACTTCGCACTGAAGTTTGAGAAGTATGCACCAGAGGTGGACTTTAGTTTGGACGTGGTACATAAGGTACAAACTTTTTCCAAACAATTCAGCCTGATGATGCATGGCCTAGAGACGCACCGCAGCTACGGGACGACGCTCACGGCTTATAAAAACCTCTTGCGCGATGGTGCCAAGGGGGAACTGGCACCTCTGAGTGAGGCGCCTGCTACGCTGGCCTTTGAGGGCGTGGTGGAAGGCAACATCTTTGGACAAATCGTGGCCTGGGTGGATGTGATCAAGGAACACAAAAACTACAACGAGGCCATGGGTAAGGATTTGGGCATAGAAGCACCCAGTCCGCCTCCTGCGGAAGTTCCTGCTGCCGTAAAGCCTGTGTTGGGTATAGAGGTGCTGAGTGGTCAGCCCAATATTCTCTGGAAAAAGGGCAAGATGGACGGCATCAAGATCGTGGTAGACCGTGGTACAGGTTCTTACAGTTTCTTGGCCTACGATACTTACCCTAATTACTTGGACACGCATCCCTTGCCAGAGTTTGGCAAGGCCGAGGTGTGGAAGTACATTGCGATCTACATGAAGCGCGATGAACCCGTAGGCGAGTGGAGCGACCCAGTCCAGATATCCGTTACAGGCAGGCCTGCCTAAGGGATACTAAAAACGAAAGCCCCGACAGACGTGTCGGGGCTTTTTTTATGTCTTGCCCAATTTAAACCCAATTTATGTATAGTCACCATCTTTTTTCACAATCCACAAGCCAAGTCTTCATAAATCTCCAAGGCCAATGCCTGCAGCACATGCTCTTGTCCTTCAGCATAGGCTATGTCGGTGACTTTGCGACAAAGAACCGCGTAGTGGTCATAGTGCTCGTGCGTACACTGTGCTTCGGCAAAGCCCATGAGTTTAAAGATCGACTCAGCCATGCACAAGCTATAAATTCCAGCGTCTATGTGAAGCGCTATGAGGCCATAAATGAGTTTGCAGTTAACCAGATCGTTGAAGATGAGATGGAGGACGATTTCTTTCTGTACAGTTGCGTTCATAAAAGTAGTATTTAAGAATTGCGATGATGAATTATACTACAAAATTAAGCCCTCAGGCCCTCACAAGGCCCCATTTTAAAAGGTCTGCTCGGCACTTTATGCCTTTTTTACAACTTTTATGCAGGTAAAATCTCACAAAAAAATACTATGTTTGTATACAGGCGCAGCATGTAAAGCCTATATTTTTTTAAAAGACACATCATGAAGATCGGCAACAAGATTCATAAGATCAGAGAACTCAAAAACATCAGCCCTAAAGACATGGCCGATCGCCTTAACATGAGCCTCTCAGGCTACCAACGCATAGAGCGCGATGAGGTATCGATCAACATGGAACGCCTCCTCGAACTAGCGGGTATTTTTGAGATGAAGCCAGAAGAAGTTTTAAGTTTTGATGAGAAGTTGGTATTCAGTAATAACACTTTGCATGACCATGCATCCATATTCAATCATGGAACGATCCAAGCAGGATTGTCAGAAAAGCTGACTCAACTTTACGAAGACAAAATCAAGCTCCAAGCTGATATGATCGCTTTGTTACAAGAGAAGATTAAGGGCTTGGAGGGGAAGTAATAATATATTAGATAAGTTAGTTTCTTAATTACATGAAAATGCCATATTAAAGACTAATTTGGGGTTAAAAAAGAATTCAAGATGATAAGCTCAATAATAATAAAAAACTTCATGGCTCATTCAGATTTGAGCCTAAAAGATATTCCAGCAATAAACGTAATTATTGGAAAAAATGATACTGGAAAAACAGGCTTACTCAAACTGCTTTATGCGACTGTTAAATCCTTAGAAGTATACAGCTTGAAAGCAAAATCATCAGAGGTTGTATTCAAAAAAGAACTTTCGGACAAATTGCTTGATACTTTTATGCCAAGAAAGAACGGACTAGGCGACCTTGTTCAAAAAGGTAGTAAAGAAAGATTAGATATCGATTTAGTAATAAATGGAAATAACGGAAAATATAGGCAACAGATCTTTTATTCATTTGGAGACAGAACTGAAAAATCTATTTCAACTTGCATCGAACATGTTGAAGCGATCCCAGCAAACTCAATAAATGCATTATTTGTTCCTGCAAAGGAAGTTCTTACTGCATTTACAGACATAAGAAATATAAGAGAGAATTTCTACGGTACAGGATTCGATGACACATATTTAGATTTAATTAAGGCATTGAATTTAGAGACTACTAAAGGAAGAGTTGCCAATGAATTGAGCCAAGTCAACAAGTCTCTCGAAGATTTATTTGAAGGAAAAATCGAGCAAACTGGGCAAAAAGATCAACCTTTTGTATTTAAAAAGGGTAATCAACAATTTGCTATGCAACAAACCGCAGAAGGGATTAAAAAGATCGGAATTTTAACCACACTTATTACAAATCGACAACTTGGCAAAGGTACAATACTGTTTATGGACGAACCAGAAACAGCTCTACATCCAGATGCAATCAGACAAATGGTTGAAATGTTAGTAGCTATGAGTAAAGCTGGGGTTCAAATTTTTATAGCATCGCATAGTTATTTTGTTATTAAGCAATTAGCAAATTGTTCTAAAAGAGAACAAATAAATGTAAGTTGCTGGAACCTAACAAGAGAAATAGGAAAACCCGTAAACAATTCTTTTCATGATTTAATAGACGGGATCCTTCCTTCTAACTCAATAATTGATGAAGCTATAAAAATGTATGACGAGGAAATAGATATTGACCTAAAATAATATGACACAATTAACAGAAAGTAACATTACCCTCAATTTCCCTGATAATAACTTTTTCCGTTTTGAAAAATGTGCTGGACATAAACGTTTATCACATATTAAAGAAATGGATGTATGCTGGTATGAACAAAAGTCTGATACTTTATATATAATTGAACTAAAAAATTGGGAAAACAATACTTTGATAGAAGAAAGTGATCCTAATTACCCTATTGACAAAGTAAATCAGATCAAAATTAATATTTCGAAATATAGATTGGAAGAACTATGGAAAAAATCACTTGATAGTGTTTGTATGATTATGTCAATACTACTTGGAAAGCCCTATAGCAATCAAATTCAAGAATGCTCGCCTTTTAGTATTACTCCATCAACAAAGATCAGATTACTTTCAATCATAAATTGGACCGATCCAGATAGCTCTTATATTTCAAACATTAATACAGAATATAAATCAAAATTCAGCTCCTATGCTAAGTTGTTTAACATAGAGACCTTTCTCGTACTTACAAAAGACAAAGCATCGAAAAAGTTTGATTGGGTCAGTTAGAGGTTAAAATATGTTTCTCCTATATTTGATACTCAAGAAAATCAAAATGGCACTCGTCTTTTTAGGAGGTATAACATGTTCACTTTACGGTTGTGTTCTTCACAAGCCGGAAGAATTTTATAGGATGGGGTTCTTTTTTAATAAGAGTCACAAGCTATGGTAATACCCCGCTAGTCCAAGCGTTGAGGAGTAAGTAGTGCATACTGGTTCAAAACGTCCGCCTAGACCTTACTTTTTATGGCGTCTCGCTAATTTAAGCATTAATGTAACAAATGTAAAGGTAATGCGAAGCGGGCGTCAAGGTTTTGAATCCAAGCGGATGCCTAAAGTTGTGAGAATTGGTCTTACTGCAATTTGTACTCACCTTCCAGCTTTACGGTGATGACTTCGGCTATTTTTTGAAATACGAGCTCAGGTACTTGTATTTTATGATCTACGAGCTTTACCTCAAATTCAGACTTTAGGCTCAGTTTCATATTGGCGTCTATGGTAATGGTCCCTTTGATCGTTCTGTTTTGTTCCACACCATGTATGGTCAGTTTGCCAGTAACACTTACTTGATAGGTGCCAGGGGTCATGAGGTCTACAGCTTCATTGATGATCCCAGAAAAGGTGGCCTTGGGGTATTTATCGCTCTCGAGATACTTTTCGTTGAAATGCTCTTGCATAAGGGCATTCTTAAACTTAAAGGTACTGATCGTGACCACAGCTGCAACGTTTCTATTGCTGGGGTTGATGGCCGAGATCACGCTGTTTGAGGTAGCGCTGATGTTTTCAAGGGGTGTTTCTGAGAAAAAGCTCAGTTTGCCACTGGCGGTCTTGTAGATTTGGGTACTCGTTTGCGCAAAACTAATAGTGTTACTCAGAGCGAACAATAGGATGAGAAAAAGGGAACGTATCATATTTACCATGATTTATTTTGATTTGATTCGTGACGATGTTTGGCTATGCCAAAGACTCTTGAGACGTTGAACCCAAGCCTTACCTGTCCTTTGCTCCAGCTACTGGTAGTAAATGGAATGGACTGGACCTCATTGATAGGGCTGGAATTGGTTACAAACATCTGAAAGACGTGTCCGCCTGTTTCTATGTCTATGCCTACACCAGCACTATTGTAGTAGGTTGATTTCAATACGGTATATTTTGTGGCTCTTAATGTATACTCGCCTGTCAATGAAATACTCTTACTCACTTTATACCTGCCGGAGCCCGCTATGGCAAACATATCGTTCTTGTCATTAGTACGGACGACCATGTTGTAGTGGATGAAAATGGGTGAGATCTGGAGCGTTAATTTGGAATTAAATTTCCTTGCGATCATGAGCTGATACATATAAGCCAACCTAGAGCTGAAGTTTTCATACATATCCACACCTGTTAGGGCTTTGTTGGGGTCTCTAATGCCAATGGCATTGATACTTACAAGCCCTGTTACGCTCACGGGCATGCCTTTTTCTTGGGTTTGCCTGAGGATCCTGTATTTTAGGAGGCCGTCAAACATTTTACCGTAAGAAGACCTGCCAATACCTACGGTGAATCGATCGGTAACAGAATAGTCAAAGCCTATCCTGATGGTAGCTGGTCCATCGATTCCATAAAAATTGTACAAGCCACTACTAAAATCGCCAAATCTATGAGAGATTCTGAAATCTAAAGAGCCTTTGCCCAATGTTTCTATAGTATGGAGGTTGATCAACCTTGTGCCTTTGAAAGAAGCAAAAGCGTATGATTTAGTTTTGGGACTTTCTTGCTCCAAGCTGTTGAGCAGATCGTCTTGTGCCCATAAGTTGGTGTAAACCAGAGGGGCGAAAAAGAAAAGTAAATATTTTTGAATAGACATATCGATACTATTTTGGGTAATTTGCATTAACCCATTGTTGTAATTTTTCTATTTGACAATCAGGGATCTTAGCGCCCAGAGGCATAGCCGTATATCCATTTTCGTGCTGCACACAGCCCATGAGGTTGCCGTTTTTAGTTTGCTCTACCACTGCCTCATAGCTATCAAGAGTGATATTGCCCGATGCCGTACTACTGTTATGGCATGAGGTACAGTTGTACGACATAATGTAGCGTATGCTATGCGTATAGGTACTATCCGCAGTGCTGTCGCAAGGGTTTTTGTAGCCATCCAATGGATGGATTTCATTAAACTTGTCGTAGTAACAAGAGTTTAATAGGATCAATAAGGACGCAAGTCCTATAGCGTAAAATAGTTTCAATTGCATACAATTAATTGTTTTGTGCGCCTTGCATAATCCAGACATAGATCAACTTGATCTGATCTTCATTGAGCGGTTTGTCTACAGGCATCTGATCGGCCCCTAAGCTCGTGATTGCCTTATAGAGCTCACTGCTGTGGGCATTGCCAGCACTTACGTAAGACATGACTTTGTCGTGGCTGCTCAGCGCCCTATGGCTCTGTGCGTCGTGACAGCCGGAACTACTCGCGCAGTTGCTGGTAATGATGGGTGCGATTTGGTCATTATAACTAATGACTTGTGTTTCTGGTATAACAGCTTTGTGCCTACAAGATGATCCCCACATAGCTACAAAAAGTAGACTACAGACTATGGGTAAAAAAAGCCTTTTATATATCATGTGATAAAGGAACTTAATAATTTTGAATAAATTCTGAACTACTGGCTTGGAGATTCATATCGCAAGAGTTAATCTAGAATTTACGCCTAAAATTACAAATATATTTCTTTAGAAGAATACTAAATTAAAGACTGTGCTATTGAATTTTTAATACTTACCAGTTAACCAATATTATAGTATTTATAGAAACTATTCCAAGGTAATTGGTATGCTCATTTGAAAGAGGGTTTACCTCCCTATATTTGAAACCCAAGCTTGTGATGTCCTATAAATCTTGTTTATACGGGCTATGATATTTATTTGATTGGCTGCTTCAAGAATTCGAAAAACAAAAAATAAAAAAGCCTTATAGACTTCGAATTTGTTTATAACTTTGTTACTCTAAAATGCACAGCCGTGAAAGCTGATAAAAACTCAAAAGCAGATCATCAACTCGATATAAAAGTACAGATTATGGCAAACGAAAAAGTTGAAAAACTTAAGGCACTCCAGCTTGTAATAGATAAATTAGACAAGGAATACGGTAAAGGCACCGTAATGAAACTCAGTGACAACAAAGTGGTAGACGTACCTGCGATTTCTACAGGTTCCCTAGGCTTGGATATTGCTTTGGGTATTGGCGGAATCCCACGGGGTAGGGTTATCGAAATCTACGGCCCAGAATCTTCTGGTAAAACGACACTTACACTCCACTGTATTGCAGAGGCCCAGAAGCAAGGTGGTATTGCGGCGTTTATAGATGCAGAACACGCATTTGACAAAACATATGCTGAGAAATTGGGCATTGATACTGAAAATCTGTTGATCTCTCAGCCAGATAATGGCGAGCAAGCACTTGAAATCGCCGAACATTTGATTCGCTCTGGCGCTATAGATATCATCGTAATTGACTCTGTGGCGGCTTTGGTGCCTAAAGGCGAACTTGAAGGCGAAATGGGAGACAGTAAGATGGGACTCCAAGCAAGGTTAATGTCTCAGGCGCTTAGAAAACTTACAGGAGCAATCAATAAAACTGGTTGTGCTTGTATCTTTATCAACCAGTTGCGCGACAAGATCGGCGTAATGTTTGGTAACCCAGAAACTACTACCGGTGGTAATGCACTTAAATTCTACGCATCGGTACGTTTAGACATCCGTCGTATTGGACAGATCAAAGATGGTGAAGACATTGTAGGCAACAGAACCAAAGTAAAAGTGGTTAAAAACAAGGTCGCGCCTCCGTTTAAAGTAGTGGAGTTCGATATTATGTACGGTCAAGGAATTTCCAAAGTAGGAGAGGTGCTTGATTTGGGTGTGGAATTGGAGATCATCCAGAAATCAGGGTCTTGGTTCTCTTATAAAGGTAACAAGCTTGGGCAAGGACGTGATTCTGTAAAGAGCATATTGCTTGACAATCCAGAGCTTTTTGACGAGATCGAAAAGACCATTCGCGAAAAGGTAAAAGTAACACCTGATGTACTTCCTACAGACACTTCTGAGGAATAGTGTCTCATAATGAATAAGAATAAAAAGGTCCGCTAGCAAAACTGGCGGACCTTTTTGTTTATGTGGGCAATGAGGGATTCGAACCCCCTGCGTCTCCTACGTAGCGGATTTACAGTCCGCTGCTACTCCACCGTCGTAGCCGATTGCCCTGATAAAGAGATGGGGGAGGGAATCGAACCCTCTATACACGTTTTGCAGACATGTTCCCATCCATTGAGTATACCCAACGATTAACTCATAGTGGAAGTGACAGGAGTCGAACCTGTATCTTCGGTTTTTCAGACCGACGCATAGACCAGCTTTGCTACACTTCCTTTTGCGGAGGACAGCGGAATCGAACCGCCGCCGCTGTTACACGAAACATCTTAGCAGGATGCCGCAACAAACCAACATTTGCCTATCCTCCAAATACAAAAGGCCAAAAAAAAACCGCTTGCTACTGAACGTAACAAGCGGTTTACTTTTTGACTCTAATATTTTTAGTTGTAGATAAACATAGTAGTCTCGCTTGTTCGTTTGCTTAACGAGCAATAAAAACTAAAACTATATTTTGCCACAAGTGCTTTCATAAATGCAAAGGTATTTATTTTTTTTGATCTTCAAAAAAATGAGTAGAAAATTATTAACCTGTTTCCTAAAACTTGATCAGTCTTTGCACTTCCGTTTTGTCTGGAGCTTCAATGCTCAGAAAATAAATCCCTTTGGTGAGTCCTGAAGTATTTGTTTTGCCTGAGACTAGCCTAGTCATAACTTTTTTGCCATGTATGTCTACAAGAATCGCTTCCGAACCAATGGGAAGGTTTAAGATGAGTTCTTCATTGAAGGGATTCGGTGCAGCTTTCAAGTTATTCTCCAGAGTCAATTCTACAATTCCCGTCACACATTGTTGTTCGCTTGCAAGAGAATCAATTCCAGTGTTGCCGTTTACACAGATTCCGCAACTGTTGTAATCTGCCGTTCCATATTTGTCGCCATTACAATCTTTCATGGCCTGCAATACATAAAGTCCAGCACTACTCGCCACCAAGATCTGCGAATGGTTGATATAGAGCTCTTCTGCATATTGAGCGGTTTGTGTTTTGGGTGCTATTCTTTCGGTCTGTGTCCAAGATCCAGCTATTTTTCTATAAATGTATACCGCTCCAGTATTCACATTTGCCGAATCTTTAACACCTGTTGCCCCAACTACAAGCATACCATTTTTCAAAGCCAATGATGCCCCAAAATAGTGATATTGTGCTGGAGTCTTTTCTGTTAAAGTTTGTATAAGGCTCCACTTGCCTTTTATGCGCTCGTACAAAAATACGGCTCCTGCATTTTTCAACGGACCTTCAGTGCTTTCTACATCATAGTTGTAGGCACCCACGGCCATTAAATTGCCTTCTACTACTACGTCGTTTCCAAAATAGGTGTCTTTATCCGTAATACCAATGTCTACAGTGTCTGTGTTTACCCAAGTGCCGCTGGGCATTAACTTATATTCTTTTACGCGTTGGTTTTGGTATTTATAAACACCCGATATATACAAGCTGTCTGTAAAATACGACTTATCATTATATATGGCAATGTTGTCCTTGTCTAAGATGGTATCAGTAAGTTCCCAGTTGCCTTCTGAAACTCTTTTGAAAATATGGACATACCTTGGTAAACCATTGTTTTGGCAAGCGGTGGCAGTTGATCCATACATATTTAAACCTTGCCCACCATAATAATAGTCAGTGTTTGCCAAGGTATCAAATGGTACATTAATAATTTCCTCTTCATGCCAGAGACCGTCATTGCCTTTGTGGTAAAAATACACAGCACCGTCTTCATTTTGTGTGCCTTTGTCGGAAGCACCAATAATGGCGTTATTGCCGCTCATTGCTATGTCATAGCCGTAGTACCAGTATTTGCTGATATTTGCTTTCTTGTCTGAGGGGCTCAGTGTTTGTACATATTCCCAAGTACTATCGGCTTTTAAATGATAGGCATGTACCTTGTCTTTACCATATTCTGTGAGTAATAGGTCCTTACCATCTGTGGCAAGATTGTAACCAGCACCATTCACTTTATCCATCAAAATTTGTTTGATTTGAAAGTCCTGCTGGGCAGTCATGATTTGGGTGAACATTAAAATGAGAGATACAAATGTTAGTTTCATTATTTTTTGGGGTTAATATGTTATTGAATTTAAAATAAAATTAACATATAAATCTCAAGCACCAACATTAGATCTAGAAAAATTTGTGTAGGAGGTTTATGAGTTAGGTCTTACTAACTTTTTCCCATGATTGCTACACTCATCTCTTAGTCCAAGAGACGAGAATAATGAACTTATATTATTTTAACTTGCCTTTTACCGTAAATTCCGTCTCAATTTTCACCGTATAGTCTTGCGAGGTAAGTTTGTCTGTAACAGCTTTGATTCTGAGCTTGTACTTATCTGCCTTTATGTACTCTTTCAAATCTGCATCAGATACCAACAAAACTAATTCATTGCCCACATCATCGGGTATATCATCGCGCCAAGCGATTTTGGTTTCTGATTGGCCAGAACTACTGATGTATACTGCAACCGATTTTAGAAAACTAAATTCGCCATCAGAAGGAATGGTTACAATTAATTTTGCTTGCCTAAGTTTGACCTCATCAATGAGGTCCTTTCTGGTCTTGTTTGCAGCAAATGTAGCTTCGGAATTAGTTACTATGTCGGGCGTAGCTATATCTATGGGTAAATTTACCGCGGTGCTTTTGGCAATGGTCACATTTTCAGAGTATGTAATATAAAAGGTTGTAAGCTCTTTTAGAGCTTTACAGCTTGCTAATCCTATACATAATGATAGGAGCACCATTGCAATTCGTTTAGTTTTGGAGGATTTTTTCATCTTGTCAGCAATTGAGAATTTCCTATTTCTGGATTATGGTGGATCTGCCATTCCGTATTATGTGCAAATACGTATCGCTTTCTTCCACTATCTCGTCATATATACTGATTTTATTATAAATTGGATGCTTGGGATTGACCTTTTCGATGATTTTTTTTTCATCCCTATCTATATGCGTGAATCCTTTGATTTGTAAGTCGTTAGTCCAAAGCTTTTCGACCTCAAGATTTAAATCTTTGATTTTTGTGGCTTGAATCAATAGGCTTTTAAGGTCAGATTTACCAAATACACATTCTTCATAAATATCTTTTATGGACGCATCAGCATACCGTGTCAAAACTTTTAAAACATCTAGAGCTGCATAGCCCTTTCCTTGAGCACCAAATTCTATCCATAATGTTTGAAGCACGTTGTCTAAAGAATACTCGCTTCCACTGATCTTTTGGATGTAGGCGTCAAATATGAAGGAAACGAGAGCTCCTTTATCATATATGGAAACTTTGCGTTCGGGATGGCTCGGTTGGTAACCATCAACCATGAGGTCAAACGAAGATTCGGAAAGACTGAATTGCGCATTTCCCATATTTGAAAAATGTCTCTTTAAGATCATCTCAAGTTCTTTTTCATACTGTTCTTTACTGATCACTCCTGACTTGTAGAGTGCATAATCGCCGTAATAAGTTGTAAAACCTTCTGCAACAAAACCAGTATTGAAATACGGTGCAGTATGGTAGTTATAGGGCAACAATTCCTCAGGTCTAATCTTGCAGATGTTCCATGCGTGAAAAAGTTCATGAGAGCTGATGCCTAGAAAGTCATCGTCCAGTTTGCCTGCATTAAATTCCTCGGCGCTACCCAACACTATGACTGTGGAATTTCTATGCTCAACCCCATGGTAATATTTATAAGGAAGTATTAAGAACTGAAAGTGATACTCCTCGAAAGGAAAGCTTCCGAAAAGATCGAATTGGTATTGGGTGAATTTCTTAAAATCACTGATTACTTTTTCGGACTTGTTAAGCTCTTTGATTCCATAAAACCATAATTTAAATACAATGCCTTGTACAGTATACTGATATTCGACGAGATGTTCTGATGCAAATAGTGGTGAGTCGTAAAGTTCGTACCATGATGCACAAGTAGTGCGATATACCAAGGTTTCACTTCTAGTAGGTATGTTTGTATTCTTGAAACTTAATCCGCAAGAAATCTTATAGGTTTGTGGGAGCTCTAAAAGTAATTCTATCGTTCCTTTATGTTCAGAAACCTCCATGCATAAATTTACAGGGTTGAGATATACCACATCATCATCAAGGTAGCTCCCCCCAGCATCTTGTTGATAACAATAATATTTATATTGTATTCTTATGTACGTATTTTTGGTACACTGTACCACCCAGGTGTTACGGTCTGATTTGTGGAAAGGTAAAACAACGCCAGTATTGTGGTCAAAAGCCTCGAAATACATGATATTTTTTGAATAATTCTGTAATTCATAGCGTCCGGGTCTCCACACAGGTAGCTGAAATGCAATGAAATCGGCTTCAGTTTGCATGATTTGTGTTACTTCGGCCATTCTTGCCGCACGATTGGGGAATCTTAGAAATATTTGCATCTATATATAAGTTACAGTGGTAAATATAAGCAGATGTTGGAATTGCACAAAAAGTGTTATTTCGAGAAGGCTATAAAAGAAAAAACTCCCCAATTGGGGAGTTTTTAGGGGTATATGTCTTATCAAAATGGTTGCTTTACTCTACAGCAGCACCTTCTTTAAGCCTCTCGGCATTTTCTGCGATACGAAGTTGTTCAATGAAGTCTCCGATGTCTCCTTCCATAACTACAGGGAGATTGTAAACGGTATAACCAATTCTATGATCAGTCACACGACCTTGAGGATAGTTATAAGTTCTGATTTTGTCAGATCTGTCACCATTACCCACCATGCTTTTACGTTGGTTACCAACTTCTTCGTTATGTTTTCTTAACTCAATCTCGTAAAGCCTTGCGCGAAGTACCTTAAGGGCTCTGTCGAAGTTTTTGATCTGAGAGCGTTCGTCTTGACATTGCACTACCAAACCTGAGGGAAGGTGGGTAAGGCGCACCGCAGAATAGGTGGTGTTTACCGATTGACCACCAGCACCAGAGGAGCAGAAAGTGTCTTTTCGTATATCATTCATATTGATTTCCACGTCTACTTCGTCCATTTCGGGCAATACTGCTACAGTGGCAGCAGATGTATGTATACGGCCCTGCGTTTCAGTAGCTGGTACGCGCTGAACTCTATGAACACCCGATTCAAACTTGAGTTTTCCATAAACATCTTCGCCTGATACATTGGCTGTGATCTCTTTAAAGCCACCAGATGTACCTTCGGTATAGTCAATCAACTCAAACTTCCATCCTTGTTTTTCGGCAAAGCGTTGGTACATACGGTACAGATCGCCTGCGAATATGGCCGCTTCGTCTCCTCCTGTGCCTCCACGTACCTCTAGGATGCAGTTGCGGCTGTCATTTGGATCTTTAGGAATCATCATTTCCTTAAGCTGGGCTTCCATTTCCTCTTGTTGAGGATAAAGTGCATCCAGTTCCAGTTTTGCCATTTCACGAAACTCCTCATCCTTTTCGGTTTGTAGGACGTTTTTTGCAGAATCAATATTGCTGAGTATGTTTTTGTAGGCGGTATACGCCTCCATAATTTTTCCTAAATCCTTATACTCTTTGTTTAAAGATTTATATCTCTTTAAATCTGAAGTGGCATCAGGCTGTACGATGAGCTCACTTACTTCGTCAAATCTACCTTTTATTTGTTCTAACTTGTCAATCATAACCTCTCAAATTGAGAAAACGAATACAAAGATAATACATTTTAGGCATTATGCCCAACATTGCCATTGGGGCAGTGCTGGGCAGTGTTTTATTTTCAGTTTATTATAATCGTACTTTATATGTAGATTTTGTGAAGTATTTTTAACCCGACCACTTACTAGATAGAATGGTACAGTTGTCAAGTTTGCTAAAGCGAGATTTAGATTGGTACGTACATTTGTGTTATTAATCCATGTGGCTTATGTATACGACTAGAAAAAATATATTTATCAAGATGAAACATCTAGACTTTCTCGGAATTTATAAAACAGCAAAGGCCTATATAAGGCTCATTAAACGCCAGAGGACAAAAACTTGGCAGACATATTGTTCAGATAGTCATGCCACCCCTAAAAGTATAGAGTATAAATATAGATTGTTTTTATAGGCTTATTGATCAAAAAAATACTTTCGTCCCTTCCGTACAATTTTTGCAGATATCAATCTCAGATCGTGACCTGAGAATGCTCTTTCTGAATTGTGAATATTGGGGTCCTTTCCAAATTTGCTTAAAGTTTTGGGAAGATACAGAGCCTAGTTGATGGGTTGCATCTTTGTCAAAACAACATGGTACTACTTTCCCGTCCCAGGTAATTACGGCTGAATGCCACATTTTCCAGCAACTATGTTCTAAACTGTTTTTAATCACGTATTTTCCTGCGCTGTTTTTTGTATAACGTGAGTATTTTCCTTGTTCAGGAATCAAGTCAGAACCATTTTCATGGTCATAAATCTGAGCAGTTTTTAGTTTTACTTCATCCACCCCAAGTTCATGAGCTAGCTTATATACCTCGTCAATCTGGTGTTCGTTAGGTTTAACTACTAAAAACTGAAAGATGAGGTATGGTTTGGAGGAGTTTAACTTTTTCTTAGCGGCGATCATATTTTTGGTGCCTTCTAGCACTTTATCTAAGCTTCCGCCAATTCTGTAACTTTCATAAGTACTTTGTGTAGTGCCATCTATGGAAATGATTAATCTGTCTAATCCTGATTTTACAGTTTCTTCAGCTTTTTCAGGACTCAGGTAGTGGGCGTTGGTTGATGTTGCCGTATAGATCCGTTTTTGATGTGCGTATTGCACGTGTTTTAGGAAAGCAGGGTTCAGATAGGGCTCACCTTGGAAATAGAAGGTGAGGTAAGAAAGTGTGGGGCTGAGATCGTCAATAATGTTTTTGAAGGTGTCGTCAGTGAGCATACCTGTGGGTCTTGTAAAGGAGCGCAAACCACTGGGACACTCTGGGCAACGTAAGTTACAAGAAGTGGTAGGCTCTACGGAGATACTGAAAGGCATACCCTTGGAAAAGTCTTTCTTAAAGAGTTTGGAGAAATAGTACGAAATGATCAATAGTTTAAAGTTCATCACTTTTTGGAGTGACAACTTGCTCAAAAAGTTGAAGCTATCTTTTATTTGAGCCTTCAATTTAGTTTTTTGATCATTTCAGCTTGAGAGATAACAATACACAACAAGGTAAATTCTTTGGTGCCACATTGCCCTTGTTTTAAGGGCCTAGAATACAGCCAGTATTCATTTTTTAGATTCTGTAGATTGGGTTTTTGAGCTTCTGCAGCATTGATGCCAATACCATATGAGGTTGCTTGGAATACCTGTTTCGTGAGGCTATCCATTGTAGATGTATCCTTGTTACTATAGATATTCACCTTTGCATCAAACTCTTTTATAAATGTTTGTACTACTGGTAAGCTTTGTAATTCACATTTACGTTGGTCAAACAATAAGTTGAGTGTATCACTAAGAATGTCGCCCAGTTTTTGTGCATTAGCAATTATTTCGCCTTCAGTAACTCGTTTAATTTTCTTAGATTTTAATTCTTTTGCAAATTCTTTAGTGTCGAGCTTTTCCCTGTTACAGCTTGTTGTCAACAACAGCAATGCAAAAGCCATTATGCCTATTATTTTCGCCATCATGTTTGCAAGTTACTATAAAAACACATTTTATGAAAAGTGTGATGCTGCTTCTGAGTAATTATACCAAGTTAATGAATGAGTAATTTTAAATTAAGACTTTGTAACGAATTTTATTGTAATCCATTTGTCTATTACAGCATATAATAGAGCACTATTTTCTTATAAAAGCTTCGGTTGTCTCACACATTTGTATAAACATTTTGTGTGTATGAAACCCAGACAAATTAATTTTCGTACTAATACCTATTCTTTGTGACCAAAAATTATCAATTATGAAGTGGAAGGAGTACATGACGGGGTTTTTATTTACGTATCAATTAAGAAGATCTTTGGTGAAAGCTAGAAAATTGAAAAGCAAAAAATTTGAGTACCTAGAGTTTGATCCATACAAAATCTTAAAATTAAGATACAATATTGGTTGAACTTAACTTATGTTTTTGAATAACTGTTGAATAGTGATCAACATAAGCCGCGACAATTTTGGATTTTTCAAAGTCTTTCGCTCTCTTAAGCGCGTTAGCTTTAAATATGGGCAATTTATCGTCTGCTAAGACTAACAATGATTTGGCGATCATATCTGCTACGTCGCCTATATTACTCATATAGCCAGTGACGCCATCGATGTTAAGCTCTGGGATACCGCCTGCATTGCTTGAAATCACGGGTACTTCACAGGCCATGGCTTCTAGTGCAGCTAGCCCAAAGCTTTCCTTTTCCGAAGGCAATAAAAACAGATCACTTACTGACAATACGTCCTCGATAGCGTCTAGCTTACCCAAAAATCGAACATCTTCGTAATGGCCTGTACTGCGACAAAGCTCTTCTAGTTTTACCCTCTCAGGACCATCACCAATAAGGATGAGTTTACAAGGGATATGCTTTTTGATCCCCACAAATACATCAAATACGTCACCTAAGCGCTTAACAGGTCTAAAGTTGGATGTATGTACGATGAGTTTCTCACCATTTGGGCAAATTGCTTTCTTGAAATGCTCCTTATTTTGCTTTTTAAACCTATTGAGATCTACAAAGTTGTAGATAACCTTGATTTCATTTTCAATATCGAAGTGCTCTAGTGTATCTCTTTTAAGGTCTTCTGATACCGCGGTTACGCCATCGGATTCATTGATGCTAAAAGTAACAACAGGCTCATATGAAGGGTCTTTGCCCACCAATGTAATATCAGTACCGTGTAATGTAGTGACTACCGGAATGTATATGTTTTGGCTTTTGAGAATCTGTTTAGCTAAATATGCTGCGGATGCGTGTGGAATAGCATAGTGTACGTGTAATAGATCCAGTTTTTCGTTCTTTACTACATTTACCATAGCGCTTGCCAGTGCGGTCTCGTATGGGGAATATTGAAATAATGGATAGTTGGGGATAGAAACTTCATGATAGAACAAGTTTTCATTAAAGATATCGAGCCTTGTGGGTTGGTTATATGTGATAAAATGTACCTTGTGGCCCAATTCTGCCAAGGATTTACCTAATTCTGTTGCTACTACACCACTACCACCATAAGTGGGATAGCAAACCATTCCTATTTTCATATCTATATTCTAAATCGATAGCATAACCCCCCAAGACTCTAAAATGTTCCATCGGAATTAGTATTTATTGTGCAAATCTATTTAATTTGGGCCATCAAATAAACACTCAATTTTTATAATCAATGAAAAAACTAATTTTAACAAGTGCGGTATTGGCAGCTTTTGTAGGTGCTAATGCTCAAGAAGCCGCTTCTGGTAGTGGTGTTGCTTACAAACCAACTTCTGGTGCTTTGGCAGTGGAGCTAGGGCTTTCTGGTGGTCTTTGGAATACAGCAACCGATCTTAGCAGTTCTGGTAACGCGTTTCCAGCAATGTTGAAAGTTCGTTACTTTTTGTCTGACAACCTAGCAGTAAGAGCTAGCTTTAACTTCTCTAGCAACTCTAGAACTGATAAAGCCTACAAGTTGGATGTTGATGGTAAAGAAACTAGTGATGTAGGTACACAGAAAGTAAGTGCTTCATTTTATGGTTTCAACCTTGGTGTAGAAAAACACTTTGCAGGTACTGAAAGACTTTCTACTTACATAGGTGCAGACTTATCTTTAGGTGCTGCTGGTGCTTCTTTGAAAGAAGAAAAGTACACAGGTGGTAACTATAGCGAAAACAACTCTAGAAAAGTGAAAGGTTCTAGTGTGTTTGGTGTAGCTAAATCTACTGACAATGCTAGCCGTGGTGGTTTTGGTTTTGGTTTGAGAGCCGTAACAGGTGCAGACTACTATATCGCTAAGAAATTGTATCTTGGTGCTGAGGCTGGTTGGGGATTCTTTTCTTTCAAAAACAGCAAAATCAAAACAGAAACCACAGTACCTTCTGGTGTTAATTCATCGACAACAACTACTGTTGAAAACAAAAGTGATGGCGGTACTTTCTCATTAAAACCTCAAGTGGTAGCTTCTGTGAGAATAGGTTTTATTTTTTAGACAAAAAGTCAAGCTTAATATAATACAATAGGTCTAGGTGCAAACCTAGACCATTATTCGGATAAACTATTTCTATAAATAAATTATAAATCATCATGTCAAAATTACTAAAACTTTATTTTATAATTCTAGCTCATATTGGCTTTTCTCAATCATTTTCTTGGATAAGCACAAAAGGGTCAGATGATGCCAAAGGAAATGCTATAGTGGTCGATTTAGCTGGTAACTCATACATAACAGGGTACTATACTGGTTTAACATATATAAACAAAACTAACCATCTTGATGGGCGCAATGCCACTCAATCAGTTTTTGTAATAAAATATAACCCTCTAGGGAACATTGTTTGGTCTGCAGTTTCTGGTGGAAATTCATCAGGTGATGAGTCAGTAGGCTACGGGATTGCTGTTGATCCAAATGGAAATGTTTATATTACTGGTACGTATAGTAATGTTCTGGCGGGCTTTGGTCAGCCAACAAAGTCGTTGTTTATAACTAAATATAATGCATCAGGAACTCCAGCTTGGACAGTTACTGAAAATAGTGCCCTCACCGGAAGAGGTATAACTGTGGATAATGTTGGCAATATTTATATAACAGGAGACGGGAGTAGTTCTGTTATAATAGCAAAGTATAGTCCTTCAGGACAAAAATTATGGGCTAAATATTTAAATTCAACCTCTTCTGGGAATGCTAAGGGAAGTGGTCTGTCATTGGGTACTGATGGTAGTGTTTATGTCACAGGCAGATTAAATTTGGGTAGTAATTTTTTAGCCAAATTCAGTTCAACTGATGGACTAAATTTTTGGACTAAATCAGTTGTTACAACAAATACTTATGCTGTGGCTAATGGAGTAACTACTGATCAAACGAACAACTTATATGTTGTTGGAGAGGACGCGCCTAATGCTTTCATTGCTAAGTATGATCAAAATGGGAATTTATTGTCAAAGGTATATGAAATTCCTAATCCATATGCCCTGTCAGTGGCTGGAAATGGAGTTTCAGTTGATAATAGTGGTAATGTTTATGTAGTTGGTTCCAAGGGTACAACATTTTTTACATCCAAGTATGATAACTCATTAAATCTAATTTGGACGAAGGCAGGGAACTCCTCAGGAGGAGGATCTTCTGGATTTGGGATTGATGTAAGTAATTGTGGAGAAGTTTATATTACTGGTCATATCAATACGGGCGCAGGCTCGCCCGCTACATTCGAGAATAAATCAATTATGGCTTATAGTAATATGAATAATTATTATTTAGCGAAAATTTCTTATGAAACTCCTATCATTACTAAACAACCACAAAATCTCACCTTTTGTGCTGGAGGGTCAGGAACTCTTTCCTTTTTTACAAGATACCCCAACGAATATACATCGCTTATTTGGGAAAAGCTTGTGAATGGTGTTTGGGTAACTGTTGGTCAAGGAAATTATAATCCTGTAACCGAAACAACTTCAGGAGTATATCAATATCGGGTAAAATTGGTGTGGCCCTGTGGTGGAATTTTATATTCCAATATTGGTACTGTAACGGTTAACCCCAATCCTAATGTGAGCTTAAGTACAATAAACAATGTTTGTATAACTGAAAGTGCATTCACTTTATCTGGAGGTAGTCCCGTTGGAGGAGTTTATTTTGTGGATGGGGTGCAGACTTCAATATTCAATCCCCTTGCTTTAGGTATTGGCAATCATATAGTTACATATCAATATAGCACAAATGGTTGCTCTAGTTCAGCATCCCAAACTATTACGGTAGGAAATCCATCTATTAATACAAGTTTAGTTTCTGGATTGTTGTCTTGTAACTCAAGCTTTAACGTGTCGTATACTATATCTTGTCCTTTCTTGAGTGGGAATATTTTTAAAGTTCAATTGTCAAAACCAGATGGAACTTTTGATCCGTCTCCTTACACATTAGGAACTCTAGCATCTATTAATGCCGGAACAATATCAGCAACATTACCTTCAGCTCTTTTGACTGGTAATTATAAAATTAGGGTAGTTGGAACAAATCCGTCGGTCATTGGTATTGAAACGAGTATTTCTACGGTTCCACAAGGAGCGACATTAACTTGTCCTATTGAAGCGGGTAATATTTCTTCGATCATTTCTTATTCAAATACGGCAAATAATTCAACTGCAAATGGTTATCAAAATAATTTTGGACAACTAAGCGATGACATTTATTATAAGTTTACAATTACGTCTTCTAGCACCTTAAGTATCAGTACTTGTAATTCTAATTTTGATACATATGTATATCTTTTGAATGGAACAGGTGGTGTGATAGCCTCAAATGATGATAACGGACCCTTATGTAGTGGATTAAAAGGTTCTATTTCTTCACAGTTATCAGCAGGTACTTATTATGCAATGGTAGAAGGTTACAATACAAACTCTGGTAATATATTTACTACAATTTCTATTAATGGCAGTATGAGGATTAGCCGCGATGAAGAAAGCAATAATAATGATATTATTTCCATATACCCTAATCCTGCATCTAATGAAATGATGATTGATGCTGGCAACTTAAATGTCGATAAAGTTGATATTATTGATAACCAAGGGGATGTTTTTACAATAAATAATATATCTTCTGAAAAGTATATAGATTTAAGTAGTTTTAATGCGGGTCTCTATATTGTAAAAATTTATTCCGAGAAGGAAACATTCATTAAAAAGATGACGGTAATTAAGTAAGTATTCTTATTTATATCTTAAAAAGCCTCTCCCATGCATGTGTATGGAAGAGGCTTTTTTGTGGTCAATTTCCACGTATATTTTTTAATTGAATAATATCACTATTTTTGTAGCCTAAAGTTTGTAAGTATGCTTTTTTCGTCCAATGGTCCACAAAATATTGAGAATATGACTTTCTTGGATCACGTAGATTCTCTAAGAAAGCATCTCATAAGGTCTTTTATAGCTGTAGTGGTTTTCACGATTATTGGTTTTGTGTTTAGGACAGAGTTATTCGACCTTATTGTTTTTAGCCCGGTACAACCAGATTTTATCACTTATAAGGCAATTTGCGCACTCGCACACAAGTTGGGCGTGGATGGTATGTGTGTGTTGCCCCCAAAAATCAATTTTGTAATTACGGATTTTGCTGGTGAGTTTAATTTGGCCATGACTTTTTCGATAACTTTTGGAATTTGCCTCGCATTTCCCTACGTCATTTGGGAACTCTGGAGTTTTATCAAACCAGGACTCTATGAGAAGGAGACAAAGAAGATTTCCGGGATTGTATTCTACATAAGTTTGTTGTTTTTTATAGGTACTGCCTTTGGTTATTTCATTTTGTCACCTTCTTCCCTTACTTTTTTGGCTACTTTTAAGACCAGTAATCAAACGGCTCAAATGCCGACAGTAAATACGTATGTAAGTTTACTACTCACTATGGTGTTGGCTTGTGGAATAGCTTTTCAGTTGCCAGTGGCTGTTTTTTTACTTTCGAAACTGGGGCTTCTTACACCTTCATTTATGAAATCGTACAGGAGGCATGCCTACGTACTTATTACTGTAGCAGCAGCTATCATCACACCTACTTCAGATTTGTTCAACTTATCTATTGTGGGTATGCCTATGGTTTTCTTATATGAACTGAGTATATTCATTTCGGCCTCGGTGGAGAAGAAACGAGAGAAAGAGCTTTATAATTAAAATGATTCTTTGTCATAAACTAGATAACTGAATATAAAAATGGGGGCTTCGATTAAAAACCGAAGCCCCCATTTTTTGTCCTGTATATTATAAATCACTTACGGAGTAACAATTTTAACTTGGGTAGATACTTGTTGGCGCACCATTTCGCCTTCATGTTGAGCAGGTGTCCAGGCACCACTGCTTTTTGTAAATACTCTTACCACCTCTTCTTTGATCTTGTCTGGGCATGGAGTGATTACTTTTATGTCTGATAAAGTGCCATCAAACTCAACGATATAAGTTACTACTACGTTTCCTGTATAGTTGGTTCTTGGTGGGTATACAAACTTTTTCTTGAAAAACACCTGAATATTATCTGGATGAGTAGCGGGTTTTTCTACTTTTTTAAGAACGGGAGCCGTTTTGTCCACTGCTCTTTTTGCTGACTGAGTTGAATCTTGTGCGTTAGAAAAGAGTAAAAATCCAAACGATGCTAAGAGAAATGTGATTTTTTTCATATTGAGTATTTTTATTCTTAGCAATTAACAAAATTGATACCAGAAATAAAAATTAGGAGCCTTACTTCAAATGATAAGTTACACAATCGCTAAAGGGTGCCCAAGCAGCAGTTTTGATACCCGCATCTTTGAGTGCGGCATTGGTCCACACATTACAGGTCTTAAAAAGGCTGTAACTTCCCTTAGAGTCATAGAAGGCATCGCTATGGTCGTTGTGATACCAGCAACAATTGATATAGACTAGTTTATTGTTTTGATAAATAAAGTCTTTGCCTGCATAAGCCCTAAGTTTTGCCAATTGTTCAGTATTGACGAGGATTTTAAACGTAGATTCGTCAAGTTGAGGTGCATGTTTATAGAGAGTGATGTGCATGGCGGCACTAGAGAGCCCAGTAACGGCTTTGAATGCAGTTGAAAACTTTAAATCGGCCCAGGTAGGTGTTTCTAAGTAGAAACCTTTATCGCCCCAACCATAAGCAATGTAAGCTGGTAAGGATCCATGGTTTTGATTTTCAACAATAAGTTGATCTGTTTTTTGGCTCATATCTAGGGGCAATAGCAAATCTGTGTGCACGCCGTTGCTTACGATATAAATCGGTATGTCGCGATTTGGTGTTTTTTCAAAGTCTTTGTTTGTAGGAAACCAGAGGCATAAAAAGACAGCTAAGGTATATATACAAAGAAGTGCCACCAAGCCAATAATGGCTCTAAAAAGATATTTTAATGTTTTAAAAAGGTATTTTAACATAAGGAGTGAATTTATGAAAAATTCGGGAGCTATCCCAAAGCTCCCGATTCAATCTGAAATTATCTTTTTTCTATTTTGTCGTAAAATCCACCGTAGGTGACCTGTCTCACTCCAGCTTCTTCAAAAAACTCATGAGGGAAGCCCATTTCGATCTTGCTCGCCTCATTGAGTTTGGCTATATGTTCCGGACTTAGTTGTAGCGTGATTGCTTTTAAGTTTTCTTCCAATTGGCTTACTTTGGTCGCTCCGACTATTGGGATAGAGGTGAAAGGTTTTTGCATGGTCCATTTAAGAGCTACTTGAGACGGCTCTACGCCAAGTTCTTGTGCTACATCCATTACTACTTTAGTAATACCAACACTTCTTTCGTTAAGTCTTTTGCTTTGTTCTGGAATACGTCCCTTATCGCCTTTTAAATATTTTCCAGTGAGTGCGCCACCTGCCAAAGGCGCCCAAGGCGTTACACTCATGCCATAGTGCTGTGCCATAGGTATAAGTTCTCTCTCCGGTGTTCTTTGTATAAGACTGTATTCTACTTGTAAGGCTACGAGCTTGTTCCAACCTAAGCATTGCGCCATAGTTTGTGCAGAAGAGATGATCCATGCAGGTGTATCGCTAATGGCTACATAATTTACCTTGCCTTGTGACACTAGGTCCTGAAAGCCACGCATAACCTCGTCTATAGGGGTAAGGAAATCCCAGATATGAAGATATAGCACATCTATATAGTCTGTTTGGAGTCTTTTTAAACTCTCGTTCACGCTCCTAAATAGGTTTTTGCGATTATTACCGGAGGCATTTAGGTTGGTGAGGTTGTCATGTAAACTGTATTTGGTGGCTAATACAAAGTGGTCTCTATTGTTTTTGATGTACTCGCCAATGATCCTCTCGCTGCTGCCCTCTGTGTATCGGTTGGCGGTATCGAGGAAGTTACCGCCTGCGTTGGCAAAGGTGTCCAAGATCTTGAAGCTTGCTGTTTGGTCTACTCCCCAATTCCATTCGGTACCAAAGCCCATCGTACCAAGGCAGAGTTCTGATACTTTTAATCCTGAAGGGCCTAATAGTTTGTATTTCATATGAAAAAGCAATTTATGTTAAATGAATGAGTTTTTTAAAAATGTATAAAGTCTTTAAACGGTAAACACTTAACCGAATATTGGGTTGAAATAATTCAATTAAATGTGAAAGTTTTTAGAGTTTGAGCAATTTGTAGCTTTTGTTTTGATAGATAGTCTTGTACTGAGGATAGTTGCAGTAGCTGAAGGTAATCATGTATTGTACCCCTTTTTGTTTGAGTTGTTCAAGTGCAACAGTGTTGAGGCCAGCGTAGTTTTTATCCATAGTCTCAAACAAATCTGGATTACGTGCTACATTTATGCTTTTGTCAAGTTGGTAAAGTTCGCCTAATCGTGCATACCATATTTTTATAGTCGCCCTAGATCTTACGATCCTGTGGTATTCTACATAGGAGGCCCTTTCTCCGAAATATTTAAGTGCGGTGAAAAAGAAGGGCTGTATGAATACGGCATCTTGTTTCGTAAGTCCTTTAGCTGCTATAGAAAGATCTATTTCGTCACTCTGTTTGCGAAGATCATTCCAAGGGAAAAGATACTTAGTTTGTGAAATAAACAGAAAACTCATTATTATAGATATGGTGAATATGACGAAAGGTATGATTTGTTGGGACAAACCCTTGCTACATTCTTGTATCAAGGCGCATAAAGCTAGTGTGCCGATAAATTTTGTCCACATATTGGTACGGAACCACCAAGTACTGGTAATGAGGTAGCTATTAGCATAATAGCCAATGGTATAGATAATATAACCTATGAGTAAAACGATTAATAGCGCTAGCACTTCTTTGTTCTTTTTATTAAAGTAATAGATGCCTGCTATCAAACACATACTAAGGAATATGTAGCCTTTTCTTGAGAATACATGTGGCGTGAAGTGACACATGAGCGAAAATTTATAAGAGAGCTCCATGAATTCTTCTGTACTGGCCATTTCTTGTCCAGATTTATGACCTATGAATATATAGACAATGAGCCAACCGGCGAAAGTCAAGTAGGCTAAAGTCGCTAACAGCATTGCTTTAAGGTTCTCGAACTTTTTTTGATACAAGGAAAACAATATGTAAGATCCGCTGAAAATTAGAAATAGTTGAAAGCCAATAAGTGGATGAAACCATGTAGCGATGATTAAAAGTATGATACCTAATGGTTTTTTATTGTATAGCCAAGCCGCGAAGACCCATATACCGATGGTGTTGGCAAAGCTTTCTCCTTGTATGTCATTGAAATATAGCATATTGCCTCCTATTTCAAGATTATTCACTATGAGAAGGCTTAGGGCGGTAGCCATTGTGGACCACAAGAAGTTTTGAAGCAGTTTGTAGGCACAGACTTGTACGCCTATCACCATCATAGTAGTGAGTAGAAAATGGGCGATCCAGCCTGCCCACTCAAGGTTAGGGAACAGCGCAAAGAAATGTCCAAAAAGTGTACGTTCGTTCCAACCCATATCTAGCATAGACTGCATAAAGAGGTCGTTTTTATAGAGTGATGGGTTTTGTGCGATTTTGGAGAATGTTAGAAACTCGGGACCATCTTCTATACCAATTTGATAGCCATATTGTAGGTATAATAAGAAAACAATTATAATACTAGCTATACACCACCAGTATAATGGGGCGCTTTTGGAAATAGACGAAATCTTAGATGTCATTTATGCAAATATAATGGGGCTTTAGAAAATTAAATTAATATCTGCAGAGACTCATTACTCTTTCGGAGTGGTGTTTGATACGCTCCGCGCCCATCAAGAAACAGAGCTCTACCATAAACGCAAAGCCGACGACTTCTGCGCCACTTTTTTTGACAAGATCGGCAGCAGCAGAGGCAGTACCACCTGTGGCCAAAAGGTCGTCATGAATGAGCACCTTCATGCCTTTTTCAAAACCATCTGTATGCACCTCTATTTCTGCGGTTCCGTATTCAAGTTCGTATTTTTGAGAGATGGTGTCAAAGGGGAGTTTGCCTTTTTTCCTTATGGGAATCATGGGAATGCCCAGCTCCATGGATATACTTAGTCCGAACCAAAAGCCACGGGCGTCTAGGCAACATAAAGCGTCGGGATGAAAAGGTTTGATGTGGTCTACAAATTCCCCAAGTATGTTTTTACATAGCTGAGGATCTTTGAGTATAGGAGTGAGATCTTTGAAAATAATTCCAGGTTTCGGATAGTCCTTAACGTCTCTTATTGTATTTTTGATGCTCGATTCTATGCTCATGGGCCGTATTTTGAAATAAATTCTATTATTTAAATGTACAAAAGCTGAAAGCAAGATAATAAATTAATTTAGGAAAAGACATGTTGATTGGTATTTTAGCACCCATGCCGGAGGAAATAGACCTTATTTTACATGCAATGACGGATATACAAATCGTTCATTCAGGCAAAAGAGATTTTTATAAAGGCAAAATAGCAGGAAGGGATTGCATTGCAGCACTTTCGAGAATAGGCAAGGTGGCTTCTGCAGTTACTGCGGCGGTCATGATCGAGAAATTCCACATTAGTCACCTGATCGTTACTGGTGTGGCAGGAGCAATAGATCCTAGATTGCATATTGGTGATATCGTAGTAGCTACCGAGTGTGTACAGCACGATTTGGATGCGAGACCTTTATTTAAACAGTTTGAGGCTCCGTTGTTGGACGAAGGTTTTTTCAAATGCGATCCAGAATTGGTAAAGTATGCTCTACATGCATGTAACCATCTTATTCAAAACCAATTTTTGGGAAGAATAACCCAGACGGATATTGATAAATTCGGTCTTTTGGATGCTCGTGTATACAGCGGTCTACTATGTTGTGGAGACCAGTTTATAGGTAGTCAGCTACAACTTGACAAAATCAGACAAGATTTGCCCTCGGTATTATGTGTGGAAATGGAGGGTGGGGCCGTTGGGCAGGTTTGTTACGAATACAATATTAAATATGTAGTCGTGAGAAGCATCTCCGATACTGCTAATGATGATGCTCACATTGATTTCCACCAATACATTAATTCAGTGTCTAGACACTACTGTTTAGCGATAATAACGAATGTCATAGAGCACCTAAACTAGTCTACTTCTTCCACTCTTTGTATATACATGCTTTGTCCGTTTGTATTCACGTATTCAAACGTAAACCTATAGTTAATGGACCCATGCTGAATCGTTACCAGATAGGTTGGATTTTTAGAGCTATACCCTTTAAGGAAAACTTTTACGATTCTGAAATCATTGGCATATAGCTCTTTGATTTTTTGAAAATAGATAGTAGGTAACTCATTTGCGTCCATTTCACAATCTTGCCGTTTAACGATACCGTTAGTGTCATAGCTGATGGCAAAAGACTTGCCGTTTTCTACAAATGACACCTCATAGGACTTTTCTATCTTTTCCCATCTTACAGTATTTACTGCAGGGTATTGTTTGTAAAACTTCTTAAAGATGAGTTCTGGCACATTTGCTTCTGAAATCTCATCGCCAGCCCAAAGGCTCAAACTTAAAACTGTAGCGATTACTAAAATTAACTTTTTCATAACTATTGTTTTTGTGTTTTATACCTATATCAATAACCATAATCTCTACAGTTTTGTTGCTTTTGGTTAGAACATTTATGATGTGAGATATGTGAGTCTATTTTATATATAAATAATTATATTTTTGATATGTTTATTTATATTAACAATTTATTAACACAAAAATTACATACTATATTTAGGGGTTTGCTTTTCTAATATTTTGATCTCTAATTGTAATATTAATTACTTGTTTAAACATCAAACTGTATTTTGTATTGATTAAAGCATTATATTTGCTATTGATATGTAAATTAGCCTAGAGGCATGTCATCTTTCGCAGATATTATTATGTGTTTTAATTGTAAATAATTAATACTTTATACATATATATAAATATATCTGATACGTTTTACAGTTAAGGAGTGACTGGGATAAGTTTTTCAATTTTTATTATATTTATGGTAACTAGACTGAATAAGGCAACGAGGTGGAGCATTTCGTTAGCCATGGTAATGTACTTGGCAGTTCCCGCTGAAGCCCAAGACAAGAAAAAAGACGCACTCAGAATTCAAAAGGATTCTGTAAAGGAGGAGAAGGCCAAAATGGCTAGGTATCATTCTGAAGCTGTATGGGTCGGTATGATGGACGATTCTACAACAAACTATCATGAAGCCCTAAAAGCTTATAATGAGTTTTGGAGGGGCCGCAAAAAACCTACTGAAGAGGAGGAGTCTCGTGAGATAAAACTTAAAGAGGAGCCCACTTTGCTAGAGAAGATTTTTAAAGCTAAACAAATTAAGGAAGAAGAGCTTGCCGAAAAATATTCATTTGCTCACAAAAGATTTTTGAACTGGATGCAGGTCAATGCACCATTTGTACAGCCTAACGGTCGAATATTGACTCCAGAGGAGCGTCTGGAGTTGTGGAAAAAGCAAAAAGAACAAAATCAATTCTAAAAATATATATTTATGAAAAGAATATTACTGACAATACTGAATGTCTGGGCTACGATGCTATGTGCTCAAAGCTTGGAAAACTGGACGCCTACTGGGCCTATTGCATTCCCTACTAATCTAAGCGGTCAAATTAATGGGATGGGGCGACTCACCCAATTCAAGTTTCACCCTAGCAATGCTTCTAAAATGTATACTACAGCTGCTACTGGTGGATTGTGGCTTAGTAGCGATACTGGTAATACCTGGGTTAAAACGGGGACTGATAATCTTCCTATTACCTCCTGTGCTTCTGTGTGTATCGATTATACAAATGATCAAATTTTATATTTAGGTACGGGAGATCCCAACTATTATTCGCCAGGCTACGGGGTATGGAAGAGTGTGGATGGAGGTAAAACATGGAACATGTCAGCAAACGGTATGGGTTTTAGATTGGTGGTAGAGATCCTTATGGATCCACGTAATCACAATAACCTTATCGCAGCAACCAACTCTGGTATTTGGAAAAGTACCGATGCTGGAGCAACTTGGGTGGTTAAGAAAGTGGGTGGCGAGTTTACCGATATGATTTTCAAACAGAAGTCACCAACCAATACAATTTATGCAACCACTAAAACTGGTTTTTGGAAATCTATAGATATGGGCGAGACTTGGACTACTCTCACGCTGCCAGGCGATGTGAATGGTTTCAACAACGGAGGCCGTATAGGGGTGACCAAGGCTGATAGTAACTTGGTATTTCTTACCTATGTAGGTATTGCGAGCTATAGGACACCAATTTTAAAATCAACGAATAGTGGCCAGAGTTTTACGGTCGTCAAAGCTGCCAACGCCATTAACTATAATTCTTATGAGCGTGATGGAAGCGGTGGAGGACAAGAAAACTATAACTATGATATTTGTGTAGATCCATTAAATGCTAATACTCTGTATATAGCGGGGCACATTGTATGGAAGTCAACGGATGGTGGTCTTACTTGGACCAATAACTATGGTTGGTGGGAAGGTATCCATACCGATATGCACCAAATCGAAGTATCTCCATATAATAATTCCAAACTTTTCAATGCTAATGATGGTGGCCTATGGCTCAGTAAAAACCAAGGAGGAAGCTGGGTTACAAAATGTCAAGGACTTTCAGTTACAGAGTGCTACCATGCGGGGCAATCGCCTTTGTCTAGAGATTCTGTGTACATAGGCACACAAGATAATGGAGAGCTGTTTTATAACGGAACCTCTTGGAACACAAACAGAGGAGGAGATTGGGGTTCGCGTATCGTGGTGGATTATTCGAGTGCAGGTACGGCATATTATTTGGAAGATCATACTAGCGACTATTCTTTAAATGGAACCCGCAGAGCTTTTAACAATGGTGGAGAATGGATTAATTTCCCCTTTGAGGCAGGTGATGATGTATCTATGATTTTTTCGTCAACTCAGTCTAATCTTGCATTTATCAGTAAGGCAGACGTGTATATTACCAATAACCTTTTGTCCTCACCACCTACTTGGACCAAGATTACCAACCTTGCTGTAGGGATCAAGGCTATTGCGATTTCACCTACTGATAATAATGTGCTTTACGTAATTACCAATGATAACCGCATGTTTCGAAGCGACAACGCCCTGGCTGCAACACCTACATTTACTACGATCACTTTGCCCTCCACGGCTACTACCGGTAATAAAGCAAGTATTACAGTATTAAAAAGCAACACCAATATTGTATACATTACTTGTGATGCGAAGGTGTTCAGGTCTGCTAATAAGGGCGGAACATGGACTGATGTAACGTATGGTTTACTGCCAGTAAACTTGCTCAAGATTCATAGTGACGACTTTAAAACTGATGAATCGGTATACATTGGTTCTGCCATGGGTGTATATTATAAAAACAGCTCCATGACTAGTTGGTTGAACTATTCAAAAGGTTTACCTTCTATAGCAAATATTAGCGATTTCATGATTTACAATAAAGTGGCTGCTCGGAGTGCACTGCGGGTTTCCTATTATGGAAGAGGTGTTTGGGAATCACCTTTGTACAATGCCACCCCAGTACAGGTGAATATTACTTCTCCAGCATCAGTATCGTATCTGCTCGAAGGCAATGTTACCTTTACCTGTACTGCAACTACAAGTTCTGGAAGTATCAATAAGGTAGAGTATTACAGTGGAAATACACTCATTGGTACCGTTACCTCGAGCCCTTGGAGTTTTACATGGGCGAATGTCACTTCTGGTATTTATACAATTACGGCTAAGGCGTATACCACAACCTCTTTGACAGGCGTTTCACCTGCTTTGGAGAAACTTACAATCTTAAAGTTGCGTGATCCTGACAATCCTACCAATACAAGTAATGGTCTTAATTACAAATATTATGAAGGTAGTTTTAGTTCAGTTGCAGCACTGGACGAGGTAAGTCCTGTGAGCACAGGTACGGGTACCAACTTTAGCCTTACTCCAAGGGTGGTTGACGATAATTTTGGTTTTGCTTTTAATGGTTATATACAAGTCCCAACAGATGGTATTTATACTTTTTATACTGCTTCTGATGATGGTTCTGTATTGTATATCGGTACCACCCCGGTGGTAGGGAATGACGGTTTCCATGGAAGCACAGAAAAATCTGGCGTGATCGGTTTAAAGGCCGGTAAACATGCCATCAAAGTTGCATACTTCGAAGGAGGGGGTGATAATACTCTTGATGTATACTATTCTGGACCAAGTATTACCAAACAGTTGGTGCCAAATTCGATACTTTTTATTGGCAATCAGCCTCCAACAGTAAGTATTACTGCTCCTGCTAATAACACTGGTTATCCTGCTCCTGCATCCATTACCATTAATGCCTCTGCCGCTGATGCTGATGGCACAATATCCAAGGTTGATTTCTACAACGGCACCACATTATTGGGTACAGACAATACTTCGCCATATAGTTATACTTGGACTTCCGTAGCTGCAGGTAGCTATTCTCTTACCGCAAAAGCCACTGATAATTTAAGTGCGATAACAACATCTTCTGTCGTAAATGTTACGGTAACTTCTGGTAATCAGTTCCCTACAGTAAGTATCACAGCACCAGCAAATAATGCAACTTTTACTGCGCCTGCATCAATTAACATTACTGCTACAGCGGCCGATGCAGATGGTACAGTGTCTAAGGTTGATTTTTACAATGGTTCCACGCTTTTGGGTACAGATAATGCTTCACCCTATAGTTATGCATGGACTTCAGTAGCAGCAGGTACTTATTCGCTTACTGCGAAAGCTACTGACAACGCTAATGCTGTGACCACTTCTTCTGTTGTTACTGTGGTGGTTAATTCTAGTAATCAAGCTCCTTCCGTTAGTATCACGGCTCCAGCGAATAATGCGACTTATACAGCGCCTGCTTCTGTAACAATCACTGCTACTGCTGCTGATGCGGACGGTAGTATATCCAAGGTTGATTTTTATAATGGAACTACGCTTTTGGGTACGGATAACACTTCGCCGTATAGTTATGCATGGACTTCGGTAGCAGCTGGCACATATTCGCTTACTGCAAAAGCGACGGATAATTTAAATGCCGTAACTACTTCTTCTGTAATCAGCATTACGGTAACCCCTGTCAGTACAGCAGATATCATTGGGCCAGATTGCGGTAGCAATAATACGTCATTGGCCTGTGAGCTCAATGCCACTAAACAAGTTAATGCCACCTCATACAATTGGTGGTATACTGGATCTGGTACTTTAACGGCCGGTGCTCAGCCCTACAAGACGACTCTTGTTACGGGAACTTCTTTCTCTGCAGGGCAACTTTGCGTCGGGGTTAATTATAGTGGTTCGCCATATTACCAACAGTACTGTAAGAGTATCACTGTATGTTCTGGTTCCAAAACGGCCAGTAGCCTACCTGAGATCGAAAGTGGAGCCAAGCTAATGGTATATCCAAATCCTGCAACGCAAGTTTTGAATGTCAAATTCGAGTCTCAGGAAGAAGGTACTATTCGCACAACCCTCACAGATGCCTCTTCTCGTCTTTTGATAGAGAAAGAAGGGGTTGTGGTTATAGGACAAAATACGTTTGATTTGAACCTTAATGCAGTAAAGAATGGTGAATATGTGTTAACCATTTATAAAGATAATGGGACAATGACCACCAAAGTTGTTGTGAATAAATAGAACAACGGTAATTAAAAAACTAAAGGGCCGTCTGGAAAGATGGCCCTTTTTTGATAACAGATTGAGAATGCTAAAAGGTTAGCAAATGAAATTTAGGAATTACTCATTTTGGTTTTTAAAAAACAGTACCATTAAATTTTAGAAAGACTTGGCCAAAGAGCGTAAAAAACCTGAGATATTAAGATGAAAAAACCCTTGCGCTAATGGGGTTTAAAGAATAATTTTGGAAAAGCGTTTAATAGATTTAGCTTTCTGAAAATTTGAACTGATAATTTGTTAAGGAATGGGAATACTCAATTATATATTTCAGTTAGTTAGTGGGAAAAAACAAACTAAAAGGCCAGAAGGTACTGCTTCTGAAGATTCTTCATTTATATGGTGTTTGGTAGGGAGCGTTATAGATGAACACTTTGAAGAAGGAGAAGAAAAGATTTTACGTAAGGGAACAAAACATTTTAGGTCGGGAACTAAGGTGTATTGTTTTCCTCCAAAAGGTGGGATTTTAGATAAAGTAAAAGTTCTTGGAAAACATCGCAAAACTAAAAGAACAATTTGTGTTGTTATGCCCTCAGATCATATTGTTGATTGGCAAATCCAAAAGGTATCTCAACCCTATATCTTAAAAATGATGCAACTTAAGAACGGATGGTCTAATAGTGATGATGACAAAAAAGCTATCTTAGATATACTTAAACGGCTTCCAAATGCCAGAATCACAAAGTAAACTCAGATCATGTAAGTTCATAAGTAGGTCTGTAGGCAAAAATTTAGATGTTTCGCTTTACATTTTGATATAAAATATTTATTCAAAGCTACTTTAGCCTCCTGTTTTGGGAGGTTTTTTGTTTATTAAAAAAAAGCAAATCAAACAATATAATCAGCCACTTACTCAGTAAAGTTGATCGGATGTCAAATAAGCGGTTACCTTGAGTTTAACAGCTGTATTATTGTATATAAATCAATACAACAAGCGTAGAAATTATAAGAATATGATAAACAAAATGAAAAAACTAGACTTTATGGGAATTTATACGACTGTGAATGCTTACATGCGACTCAAAAGGATGCAAAGGACGAGCGCTCTGGTAAAGTATACTTACCATTCTAATGGATTTCAGGTAATACCGTAGTCATTATAAATTCAAAAAAAATGCCTTGATTATTCAAGGCAATTTTCCCAATAATGAAAAATTAATTAACTAACTGATGATTCTCTTGTGAAATGCCAAATCAACTTTATTGGCATCGGCAAATTCTAATTCATAGGCCAATTTGCCCTGTTTGATTCTAACAGAGTAAGTCGGTTTTGCATTTTCTTTGTCTACGATAACCACATGTACTATGTGGAAATCTGTTCCGTACTCGTTTTTGATTTGTGTTTGTAGTTCGATTGGCAATTGTTCAAAAGTAATTTTACGATTTACCTCTACACAACGAGCTTGATTATCGTAGTACACATCCGTTTCCATGTCGTTTTGGGTAAGTATTGCCTCGTATTGATTGTTTTCAGTCATTTGCCAAGCTACAGATTGTACTTCAGGAAACTGATTGTGAAATTTCTTAGAAATATTTTGAGGAACTAAGCTTTCGTTGACCTCGTTACCTGCGAATGCAGCGATGCTGAATAATACGGAAATGATGCTCACTTTTTTCATAATCCTAAAAATTTTAATTAAACCTGTTTAACTATTGTCCTCTTTTATGAGAACGTTTAAATTTATGATACAAACTTAGGTGGCGATTTGGAAGGATTTTAGTAGCAATGTTGTATTAAATCTGAAATTGAAAACTTGATGCTAATGATTTATCTTGAATTGTTTGCCCCCTTTGGCAAGATTTCTAATTTAACAAACGGATATTGATATAATTCTAATTGTTAGAATTGTATCTTTGCAAAAAATCAAAGATGAGTTTTTTTAGAATATACTTTACATTTATAGTCTCACTGCAACTTTTCTCTCAATCGCCTAGCAAATATTGGGTTTTATTTAAAGATAAAAACCTTGCAGACAGAGTCCAACTCAGTCAACGATGCCTTGAAAACAGAGCAGCATTAGGGCTTGCTTTGAATCAATATAGTGATATTCCATTGCAAGAGGCTTATATTGAAATGATCCAAAAGCTTAATATTCCAATCATTCAAAAATCAAAATGGCTTAATGCCATTTCTGTGTCAGTGACCGATGAACAATTGGAGCAAGTTAAGGCATTGTCTTTTGTAAAAGAAACCATCCCTTTAAGTACTTACTTGGTACCTGTTCATACAGATGATGCATTACTTTTTGGAATAAGGAAGAAAAAGAAAGATACGCTAAAAATGCCCGAGCCTAGCGAAGCTCTTAAACTCATCAACTATAGCTATCTGGAAAAGGAAGGTTATACAGGCAAAGGTGTCCTTATTGGTGTTACTGACGCTGGCTATACGAACCTAGATCGTCAAGATTATTTTAAAAAGGCGATGCAAGAGCATAGAGTGCTAGGAACGAAGGATTTTCTAAATCCATCAAGAGAAATTGGCATCTTTGAGAATCTTACAGGTAAAGATACACATGGAAGAGAAGTAACTAAATGTATTGCAGGTCTGAGCGATAAGGAGCAGTTTGGGGTTGCCTTTGATGCCAAATTCTATTTTGCCCGCACCGAAAATGCAAAAGAAGAGCGTCGTCTAGAAGAGGATGCTTGGGTTGCTGCTATGGAATGGTTTGACAGCCTAGGAGTGCGATTGGTCAATTCTTCATTGGGCTACGGTAAAGGTTTTGATAATCCTAGTGAGTCGTATGATAATCATCAAATGAACGGTTATACTACAGTTATTGCCAAAGCTGCACTGATCGCGACCACACAAAAGGAAATGATCATAGTGAATTCTGCTGGCAATAGTGGTGCTGATAAAGAGTGGAAAGGCTATATCTCTTCACCTGCAGATGTACCCACTGTTTTGTCTGTAGGTGCGACAGATGCATATTCTGGGAAAATGGGTTATAGTAGTGTGGGGCCCGAGTACAACGGTTTCGTCAAGCCAGATATTGCAGCATTTTCAAGAAATGGCACCTCATTTTCAGCACCTTTGATTGCAGGAGTGGTGGCGTGTATCTTGCAAAAGCATGATAAATGGTGCAATGATCAAATTAAGAATGTACTATATGCCTCGGCTAACCTCTATCCTTACAAGAACAATTATATCGGTTATGGGGTACCAGATTGTTTAAGGTTGGTACAGCTGTTGGATGGAAAGGAAATAAAAGATTCTACTATAGTAGTATATGCGCAAGATAGTACCTATAAGATAGAGTCAATAGATGAGGTTATGAAGTTGTGTGGTGGTAAATCTAAAATTACAAGTTTTAGGACTCAAGCCCCTGGTTTTATACTGGGTTCGGAGACATTTGATGCCAACAAACAGACTTATTCTTTTAAAAGAATGCAAAATGAAAGTTATTGTGTGTTACTTGCTGGGGGTAGAAAATATGTGATCATTTGGCCAGAAGCTTATATTGAAGATAAAATACTTGAAAGTGATGCAATTGATCGATGATAATTCCTTAAAAATAGTAAGATTTGGTCAAGAAGATAGGCAGGAAGAACAGGGAGTGCGTACACACTTCCATAGGGATTATGACCGTTTGATCTTTTCGTCGCCATTTAGACGTTTGCAGAATAAAACCCAAGTATTTCCTTTGCCAGGGAGTATTTTTGTGCACAACAGGCTTACCCACAGCCTTGAGGTTGCCAGTGTCGGACGCTCTCTGGGCATGATTATTTCTGAAAAGATCATGAAAGAGGAGGGAGCTGAGCATCCAGCCATGCTACCTGAGTTGGGAACTTTGGTCTCAGTAGCTTGCTTGGCACACGATTTGGGCAATCCTCCTTTTGGTCACTCAGGAGAAAAAGCACTTTCTAAATATTTCAGTAAAGGTGATGGAAAAGAGCTGAAAAGCAAATTTTCTGATGCGGAATGGAGCGATTTGATCAATTTTGAAGGCAATGCCAATACCTTGAGAATTCTCACACACCGGTTTAACGGCAAAGGTTTGGGTTTTGCACTTACCTACCCTGTATTGGCTGCTACGGTAAAGTATCCTTGTGAATCTACTTTTATCAAAAAATCTGGCGATATTCATTCCAAAAAATATGGCTTTTTTCAGTCTGAAAAGGAGAGCTTTGTAAAGATCGCGACCACTTTGGGCATGAATCAATACGAAGATGCCTCACTTGCTTTTAAAAGACATCCCCTGGTATACTTGGTAGAAGCAGCTGATGATATTTGTTATAACATCATAGACTTGGAAGATGCCCACCGGCTGTCTATTCTCAGTATTGACGAACTCTTTGATTTGTATTTTCCTATTATCAAGATCTTGAAGCCAGAGCGATACGATCGATTCACCAAAGAGATTGTAAATAAATACAGCGACAACAATGATAAGGCCGCTTTTATTCGTGCCATTGCCATCAACTTGCTGGTAGAAGAAAGTGCCGCGTCATTTTGGCAAAATAGAGCCCAGATTAAAGACGGATCTTTTGGCGTTTCATTGTTCGACAGCTTCGAAGGGGAACTGAAAACGCATTTAAAAAAGATCGAAAAAGTTTCCGTAGAAAAGGTATATAACTATAAAGCTTCCGTGGAAGTGGAGTTGGCGGGTTACCAAGTATTGGGAGGGCTCATGGATGAATTTATCCCAGCAGTTTTGGATCCAAGTGACTCATACAATAAAAAACTACTGAGTCTGATTCCTAATCAATTTAAAACTGATAGTGATAGGCCTTATGACCAAGTGTTTACAGTGCTCGATTTCATTTCGGGTATGACAGATATCTATGCCGTAGATCTGTATCGAAGGATCAAAGGTATCTCTATGCCAATGATGAAGTAGTTGATTTGGGAATTAACCAATTTGTTGATTTGAAGATGGCTTGTGATTTTAGAATCCGCTAAGGCCTCATTGATAATTCAATACACTATCAGCTCTTAAGTGAAAAAAGCCCTTCTGAGAGTTGAATTTGTTCTGATTTTAAAAGTTCGGTGATCACCAAATGCAGATCGTCTTTTCGGTAATTGGAAAACATCGTATACAATGCTTCAGAAGTTTGGGGGGTCTCTGCCAATGTATATAGGAGATCAGTTTTAAGCTGAGTATAAAAGTCGGAGTTCAGTTTTTTGTGTTTCAAGCAATTGTCGCAGATACCGCAACTGCTAGCCAGACTTTCTCCAAAGTAACAAGAGATTAAAACACTTCTACAAGTTTCTACATCATTTACATACTTGATCTGATAGGCCACCTTCTCCGCAAAATTATTCTTAAGTTTTTCATAACCCTTCACATCAAAGGGCAGCTTGGTAGCATCGTATCTTTCTGTAAGAAAAGTAATATTGGGTTTGTCTTTCTTCTCGTTATAAATAATGACCCCGTTTTTATGCATGATGGCCAACTGCGTTTTCACATAGTTTTCGGTGCCATGTATGAGTTGTGCGATCTTGTTTTCATGAATGGTTGTAAAACTGGTAAACACATCCCCCCCATATATCCTTAATATTGTGGTGATGATCTCCTCTGCGTTTTTGTTGCGGAGCTGGTAGTCGTATAGGGCAATCTTTTCTACGTTGATGATGATTCTTGAAGGGTTGAAATACGACTCATTGAATCCTACAAAACCTTCATTCTCCAAACGTTTCAATGCCTGATACGTTTCCATAGGCTTGAGCTGGTAAGTGGTACAGAATTGTTCTATATCAAAATTGTAACTTTCCAACAGGCTACTTCCCACTGCGATTTTGTAATAGTTTGCCAAAGCCTGGTATACTCTTTTGATCGTCGTAATATCAGGAAAGTTCTGTTCAGTTCGCTGGATCAGCTGTTCAAGTTCATTTTTGTGATATAAAAGAACCGCATAAGCCTTCTGTTCGTCGCGACCTGCCCTCCCCGCTTCTTGGTAGTAAGCTTCCATAGTTTCAGGTACATCGTAGTGGATTACACAGCGTACATTGGGCTTGTCTATACCCATCCCGAAAGCATTGGTGGCGACTATTACCCTTTTTTTATCAGTAAACCAATCCTGCTGTTTTTTCTCTTTTTGTTTGCTATCAAGACCTGCATGGTAGAAATCTGCTTGTATGCCATTCAAATACAGATAATTCGCCAGTTCTTGGGTTTTCTTTCTGCTTCGTGCGTATACTATTGCCGTACCAGATACATTTTTTAAAATGCCCAACAGTTTAGCATCTTTGTTTTCTACACAAAATACAGAGTAAGAGATGTTGGGTCTGTAAAACGATTTCTCAAACTTTTGTACATTTTGGAGAAAGAGATGTTTCGTAATATCTGCTTGTACCTCTTTGGTTGCTGTTGCCGTAAGGGCGATCACAGGGATTTGAAAAAAGAGCTCCCTAATCTTCCCAATGTTTAAATATTGTGGTCTGAAGTCAAAGCCCCATTGGGAAATACAATGTGCCTCGTCAACAGCTAGGAGGCAGATTTTCATTTTTTTGATAGCCGACAAAAAAACTTCCGAAGAGAGTCGCTCGGGAGAAATGTACAAAAATTTATAGCGACCATCTATACTGTTGTTGGCGATTTGTTCGATCTCCTTAAAGTGCAATCCTGAATGCACACAAGCGGCAGGTATCCCCTTGTTGAGCAGTTGCTGCACTTGGTCGATCATGAGAGAGACTAAAGGCGTGATTACTAAACACATCCCTTCCATGGCTATGGCTGGAATTTGGTAACATACAGATTTCCCTCCGCCAGTGGGCATCAAGGCCAATGTGTCATATCCTGCTAAGACGGAATCAATGATTTCTTCCTGTAGTGGACGAAACGCATCGTGTTTCCAATATTTGTGCAATATTTTGAGAGAGACTTTCAGTATTTTGCTATATGTGAAAAGTAAAATTAGGACTTTCTTTCATAAATAGATACGGCTCTATTTATTTATTTTAAAACTGAAAACAATATTTACATTTAAAATTTAAATCCAGTGTATATTCTTGGGTATATGGCTATAAAGTAGCCGTCAAAGGAATTGCCAATATTTATGTCAGTCCCAAAGGCAAAAATGCGATAGCGATATCTGAGTCCTGCCCCTATATTATAACCTGTGAATTGGAAATCATAAGGAGTGTCATTAACAATGTTATTTTTATGTGGTACTAAAAACAGGCAGAGAGGGGAAAGTTGAAGACTTAAGTCTATAACTGATTTTTTTGTAAGTTTTTTAGAAAATTGGGCTGCAACTTTACCAAATCTAATCTCTTCCAGTTTGAGCTCGGTACCACCATGATTAGAAGTGCCAGATCCTATACCCAATTGTATATAACTGGCCTGCAAGCCGAAACCAAATGTTTCAGTTGAGTGAAAATACCATTGATTTCCAGGTTCAATAGATGCAATAAGACCAGTTTCGTATGATTTATTGGTATTACTTAATCGTGAATATACATTCTTGGATAGGATATACGCATTACCTAAACCAAAATTCATGAAGAAACCATTACTTATGATGTCTTTTTTAGATTGATTTACGGAAATGACTTTGGCTCTTGCAAAAGTACATAAATACAAAGAAGTCAATAGAATTAAGTAGCTAATTTTTTTCATAATATAATTTCTACTCTGGTTGCTAAACAAATTAGGAGATTTCGAAATGGTATTTTAATCAAGACCTTATGTAAACAAAAATGGTTGCGATAAGCAACCATTTTTGTTTATAGTATTATTGGATTTCTTAGAATTTGAAACCTGCGTACAAACGTGGTTGTAACATGCTTACTTTAAATGAATCCATGCCATCAAGATCACCAGTACCAACTAAAGTTGCTTTGCCAAATCCACAATCAACACCTACTGCAAATTTATTGTAACGGAAACGAGCACCTGGAGCAATCAAAAGACCAAAACCAAGTCCACCACCTGAATAATCAACATTTGACTCGGTAGACTTATAGCCTTGGATGAAATATGTAGGTTCTACTTCTACAGAGAAATCTAGAGCTGAATTGTCGCTCAAGGCCATAGAGAATTGTGGACCAAACTTTAAAAATTTCAAATCAAGAGTTGAAGTCTTTATTTTAGAGTCAGTGTTTTTGTGTGAACTGAAACCAAATTGAAACCAACTTACCTTAAGGCCGACACCAATTTTGTCGTTATTGTAGAAATACCATTGGTTTCCGATTTCCAAACTTGGTTGGATACCAAATGATTCTCTTTCAAGACCTTCTCCATCACCTTTGCCACTTGGCATACCCACACCTAAGTTTAAATAAAAGCCTCTGCTGATGATACCTTTATCTTTGCCTTTAGGAGAAAGGAAAGCGTTGTCACGAGCGAAAGATGAAATGGAAGCGCATACTACAGATGCTAAAAAGATTACTTTTTTCATTTTTTTTAATTAGTTAATATTATAATCATTAAATTATTGCTGCAATGATAATGAGAAAAGTAATTCCTGCAAAATTTTGAATTCAATTTTTTATATAAATTTTAAAAAATGCAGCCAGCAATATGAATTTCCAGTTTTTTCTAACAGATATTTTTAATCATTTGTATATCAGTATGTTGTTTGTATTTTTGTTAAAGAGATACATTTAATTTGTATTAAACAAGTATTAATTTGGATCAGGACAAGGCATATAGATCGATATATATAAAGACGGCTTTGGTGGTAGTGCCCATGCTGGCCATGCTCTCCACCTCTCCAATTTTTATAGTCACGGGCAATGATCTCAAGTTGCTTCCAAGGATCTGGCTCGGAGCCTTGTTTCCTCTCACTGCTATGTGGGTGATTAACTATAAGCTGTATCAGAAATTTGGCAAACAAAAAGTTTTTTTTGTTTTGTCGTTTGTAATTGTGCTGAGTTTTATCACCATTATGCGTTTTACTTTCTTAGAATATTTCAAGCCATGGCGTGGTACGGCAATTAAGAAGATCCCCCCTTTTATTGTTATGTTTTTAGTGGGTTTAGTAAACAATTGTATGATCTTGATCGTCCAAGCGCTGATTCGCTTGAGCCACGAACACGTGCAAATGGCAAGAGAAGTGGCAGCTCTTAGATATCAAAATATGAATGCCAAATATCAAAACCTCAAAAATCAGTTGCATCCACATTTTTTGTTCAATGCTTTGAGTACCTTGAAAACACTCATCAAAAGAAACCCTCAAGATGCGGAGGAATATGTACTTAAGTTGTCTGATTTTTTGAGGGCCTCAATAGAAGCCAATAAAAGAGCAACTAATGCCTTGGAAGAAGATCTCTTGATTGCATTTAATTATCTGGATATTCAAAAAATACGTTTTTCGGGAAGCATTTTTTTGGACAATAAGCTTACAGATGAATACATAAAGACTAGAGCAGTGCCTATTCTAAGTATTCAGACTTTGTTTGAGAATATCCTCAAGCATAATATTGTATCCAAGGAAGAGCCCATTTACATTGTCTTGATCCAAGACGATAATGGCACACTTTCCATTAAGAACAATATACAAGCAAAGTCACTCTCCAATGTGAATAGTTCAGGAACTGGCCTCGCCAATCTCAACGAACGTTTTCTACTGTTGGGAGGGCAAGAAGTAGTCGTTTCCAAAACTGCTTCCGAATTTATAATCACTTTAACACCCTTTGTAGATGAACATAGTGATCATTGAAGATGAAGAGCTTACTGCCGAAGACTTGGCAGATACATTAAAGCAGATACAACCCGATGTAAATGTTGTGGCAAGGATTCCCTCGTTGAAAGCAGCTTTGGAGTTCTTTGCCAAAGGAGAGAAAGTGGACTTGATTTTTAGCGATATTCAGTTACAAGATGGCCTTAGTTTTGAAATCTACAAACAAATTGCACTGACCACTCCAGTTATATTTTGTACGGCATACAATGAGTACGCACTAGAGGCAATCAAAGCAAATGGGATAGATTATGTTTTAAAACCTTTCTCACAAAAGGCGATAGTCGAAGCACTCAAGAAATACGAAAATCTCAAGAATAATTTCAGTCTAAACCTGCAACAAATAGATAAATTACATCTATTTCTCAAGCAGTTGCCTGCGCATAGTAATATTACTTCACTATTGGTTTATCATAAAGACAAGATTATTCCAATCAAGATCACGGAAGTAGCCATCTTTTTTATGAAGCATGAGATCACCCACTTGCTTACACTTACGGGCAAGGTGTTTACGGTAGACAAAACCATGGAGCAGCTGGAGGCTTGTTGTGGGATTCAGTTTTTTAGGGGCAATAGGCAACATCTGATTCACAGTAAAGCCATCGCAGAAACCATTCAGCATTTGAACAGGAAACTGCTTATCAAACTGGTCGTTCCTTTTGAAGAAGAAATCCTCATTAGCAAGACCAAAGTGCAGGCTTATCTGGATTGGTTGACTAGGGTTTAGTTTAAATATGTATTTTTGAGTAATATGAAACTGGTATGCAATCACCACTTGTAGATAAGGAATATATAATGCAGAAAATACCAGGCAAAGGTGGTTGGACTTATGTGGCCATAGAAGAAATTGCACCCGACAAGCGTGCCAAATTTGGCTGGGTGCAAGTATGTGGTTTTATAGACACATTTGAACTCAAGGCATATAAGCTCATGCCCATGGGCGATGGTCGACTGTTTTTACCTGTAAGAGCAGAGATCAGGAAGAAAATCAATAAAAAGGAAGGAGATACTGTACACGTCGTTCTGTACCTGGATCACTCCACCAAAGAAATTCCAGAAGAGTTTCTCCTTTGTCTCGATGATGACGAGCCAGCAAAGGCCTTTTTCGAGAAGTTAAGTCAAAGCGAACAGAGGTACTACATAGACTGGATCTATGCTGCCAAAACTGAAGAAACCAAAGTGGATAGAATAGTAAATACATTGCGGAACTTGGCAGAGGGCAGAAAGTTTATGCAAAAGTTGAATTTTGGGGATTGAATCTGGAGCCGTCTGCATAAGACCACGACGACTGGGGATCGTCCGCACGGTTGTCGTGATGCGATCCCTGAGATGGGTATTGAATCACGAGTCATCTGCATAAGACCATGACAACTGGGGATCGTCCGCACGGTTGTCGTGATGCGATCTCTGAGATGGGTATTGAATCACGAGTCATCTGCATAAGACCATGACAACTGGGGATCGTCCGCACAGTTGTCGTGATGCGATCTCTGAGATGGGGATTGTGTAGCAGATAGATCGTTAGCATAGCTATGAAAACCTCGGCTGCAAGGTCAAGGGCTGGCTGGAAATACGTTAGGGTTGACAGTTTTCGGTACTCAGTATACAGTAGCGAGTAAAGACTTTACACGTATGACATCACATGTACAACGTCATACGTAAAACGTTACACTAGAAAAGATTATGAATCGTTTTGACCGTATTATTGCCATTTTCATACAGTTGCAATCCAAAAGAGTAGTTACCGCACAAGAGATCGCCGATCGGTTTGAGGTGAGCTTGCGCACCATCTATCGCGACATTCGCTCTTTGGAAGAGGCTGGTCTGCCTATAGTGAGTGAGGTGGGGGTGGGCTATTCTATGATGGATGGTTATCGGTTGCCGCCCGTCATGTTTTCCAAAGAGGAAGCACTTACGTTCATTACAGCGGAAAAGCTTATGGATCGCTTCACCGATTACTCACTTAATAAGGACTATAAAGCCGCTATGTATAAAATCAGAGCTGTGTTGCGCAGCGCTGAGAAAGATTATATAGAAGAGGTGGAGAGCCAGATCGCTGTATTGCCCAATACCTATTTGCCCGAAAACAACAAGATTCCTCTACAGGCGATTCTCAAAAGCATTACCGACAAAACAGTCCTGCGTATCGATTACTTCGCCAACCACTCTCAAGAGCATAGCGAGCGTAGTGTAGAGCCTGTCGGTGTGTTTCATTTGGGCGAGAATTGGCATCTCATCGCTTACTGCCTGCTTAGAAAGGACTACAGAGATTTTAGGCTCGATCGGATTTCCAAGATCCAGGCGACTTCACAATCTTTTCAAAAGAACCATCCCCCATTACAAAGTTTTTTAGATAAGTTTGCTCATGAAAAAGAGCTTGTCGAAATAGTGGTCAGGGTTCGTAAAGACATGTATAAGCACATGGGGGACCAAAAATATTATCATGGTTTTATGTCACAAGAGTTGCGGGACGATGTCGTGGAAATGAATTTTCTGTCGGGTTCTGTGGAAGGCTTTGCCAGATGGTACATGGTTTTTGGAGATATTGCCGAAATCGTGAAGCCAGAGTCTGTTAAAAACAAGGTGCGGGAGCTCGGCGAAAATATTTTGAAAAAACTTTAAATTATTTAATTAATACTGACAAACAGCTGTCACTCGTCATGATTTTCTTTGCATAGTAATTAAAAATCAAAGACAATGACACCCATACAGACATTCACCAAAGAACTTGAACAAGAAGCAGTTGCAACTCGTAAAATGCTGGCCTGTGTACCCAGTCACAAATTTGAATGGCAGCCCCACCCCAAAAGTATGACGGTTAAAAGACTGGCTGCTCATATAGCCGAACTTCCCACTTGGATAGGTATGGTGCTAACCACAGACGAGCTGGATTTTGAAAAGAATCCATATCAGGTGGAAGATATAAAAAACACAGAGGAGCTTTTGGCGTACTTTGAAAGAAGCCTAGAAGATGCAAGAAAACACTTGGCCATGGGTGAAGGCGTGGACCTTGACCGCCCTTGGAGTCTGCGTAGCGGTGCTACGATTTATAGTACTGAACCCAAATACGACGTCATCCACATGTCGCTTTGCCAAACGATCCACCATAGGGCACAGCTGGGCGTTTACCTAAGGCTTTTGGATGTAAAAATTCCAGGATGTTATGGCCCCAGTGCTGATGAATCATTTTAAAGAAATCAGCCCAGATGAATCCATCTGGGCTGATTTCAAAATAGAATATTATTGAAATGATTTTACGGGTGTTCCACTGCGTATGCTATATAAGTAGTGAGTGGTAGTTTTTCTAATTTGCCTTTCAGCAATTGAATGATCTGGCCCCTATGGTAACTTGAGTGGTTGAGCAAGGTACTTACGCCATCAAGAATACTTATGCTTTTGGGACTGCCAAAAAAGCTGATCTCCACATAAGTTTCCAATTCCTCTTCTGTTTTGCTTTCTAAATAAGCTACCCACTCCTGTATGTTTTTTGTAATCAGTGTTTGACATTCTTCAAGGGTTTTGATATCCCACATACCCAATTGTAAAGGTCTACCATGTGCTCGATCAAGCCAGATTTGTCCTAAGGCCAATAAGTGGCCAAAGAGATCAACAGCTCTACCTTCTGTTTCGCGAGCTTCTTGAAGTGCCTGAAGTACTATTTCATTGGCCCAACGTTCATAGTCAATTTGTTTAAGAAGTAGTTGCTTGAGTATCATAGTAGAATAATGTAAAGGATACCAGACTGTCTACTACCAAACAAAGTTAATTACTTGTTTAAGGTCGGGGTGTAGGCTTATCGCTACGGGACAAGTATGTGCTACTCTCTCCAACACCGTTTTGTGGTGCTCGGAAATGTTTTTGTCTTTGAAAGTTATGGTAATGTGAATCTCTGCAATTCTTCTTGGTGGTTCTTTGCTCATCACTTTTGTGACCTCTAGCTCTGTATGCTCAAGCTGTACGTCCATATTCTCTCTTTTGGCATAGATACCCATAGTCGTGATGATACAAGCAGCTAAAGAAGTAGCCGTAAGATCGGTTGGCGAAAAAGCTTCACCTTTGCCCTGATTATCTACGGGAGCATCGGTAAGGATCGATTCTCCTGATGCCAAATGTGTTGCTGTTGTGCGTAATTCGCCTTGATAGATGACTTTTGATGTTGCCATTTATAGATTGTTTAATGAGTGATGTTTTGATTATTTGATCTTGATGATTTTAGTTACCTTAAACTCCGTACGTCTGTTTCTTTGGTAATCTTCTTCTGATTTCTCTTCTTTGATCAAAGGATCAGTCTCTCCATAACCTTTAGCTGTGATTCGTTCTTTAGTAATTCCTTTGGAGATGATGTATGCAACAGCTGACTCAGCACGAGCTTGAGAAAGCTTCATATTGCCTTCATCATTGCCTCGACTGTCTGTATGAGAGCTCAGCTCTATGGTAATACCAGGATTGTCTATGAGTAGTTTCACAACTTTGTCCAGTTCTTTTGCCGCATCATCGCGAATATTCCACTGTTTGTAGTCATAGTATATATTGTCAATAACGATATCCTTATCAAGAATAATTTGTTCCAACAAAAGTTTGGTGCTCAGACGAATATTGTTTACCCCTTCTTTAAGTTCTTTGCGACTTGGCGTTTTGCCTTTTGTGCTGAAGATCTGCTCTTTAGTAAAGAAATTATCTTTGGTGGCAACGATTTTATAGTCGGTGTCTTTTTGTAATTTGGTAGTAAACAATCCTTTTCCGCTGAGGGTGTCCAATACCAAACTATCACCTTTGAAGATTTTGATTCTCACAGAATCTAACGCAATCTCGTTGGTATCGTTTTTATAGAACGTTGCACCATCGAGGAAGAAATTGACAATGTACAAAGGTTTGTATTTGAAGTCATAGATGTCGTCATCTCCTTTACCATTGGGTCTGTTACTGGAAAAATATCCCAAGGAATCGTTTGTAAAATAGAGTGAGAAATCGTCAAAGGTAGAGTTCATAGGCTGTCCGAGATTCTCGATATTTAACATTCCTGTACTTGAGTCTCTTGTAGTTCTGAAAATGTCTAGCCCTCCTAGGCCAGGCTGTCCGTCTGATGCAAAATAGAACTTTCCGTTTCTTGCTAGATACGGAAACATTTCATTGCCTATGGTATTTATTTTAGGGCCAAGGTTTGTTACATTCGTCCAAGAGGTATCCCCCCATGTAGCTTTGTAAAGATCAATCCCTCCATAACCACCTTTTCTGTCTGAGGCAAAGTACAGTGTTTTATCATCTGGAGACAGCATTGGTGTCGAGGTCCAAGATGTTTTAGTGTTGAGATTCATGAGTTTGGGTTCGCTCCAAGTTCCAGCCCTGAAATAAGTCACATACAAGTCACACTCTTTCCTGCCCTTTTTGCTACCATCATTACTTTTGGCAAAAATCATCATTGTGCCTTCTGAGTTGAAGGTTGCAGAGGCTTCATGTGTATCTTCTGCATAAATGGGTTTTGGAAAAGGTATAGCTTGGCCGGAATTCTGCGAGAAACCATCAAACGTGTATTTGAACAAGTCTAAAAAACCCGTTTGAGTAGCCCTGTAGAGCTTTGACATGTTTCTTGATGACGAGAAGACTATCGATCGATCGTCATATTGAACCACGCCATAGTCAGCTCCTGGGGTGTTTAAATAATCAGCATTTTTGATCTTATAACCAGTCTGTTTTTTATAAATTTCTTCCCAAAGGGCCAAATTATTGAGCTCCTGTTGAGCTCTATTTTTAAATTCATAGTTGCGGCCCTTTTCTAGGTATTCACCCATTCGGGTCTTGGCTTGTTCGTAGTTGCCTTCCCATTTGAGTCCTAAGGCGTAATAAAAAAGAGCAGTGTCAAGTTTCGGATTTTCTTCAATAGCTTTACCATAGTAACTTACAGCTTCTGTAAGCCTATTTGAAAGTCGGAATGATTCACCAATTTTATAATTTAAATATCCTTTATTACCACCTTTGGAGAGCGCGCTTTGATAATTTTGCAAGGCAAAATCGTATTCACCCATTGCAAATTTTTTGTTTCCTTTTTTTGTATATCTGGCGGCTGTGTTACAAGAATTTATAAGTAAAATCCCAATCCCTAATGTAAAAGCAAAACGAAGCGTTTTGGTCATTATTAAAAGTATTTAAATATTAGACTTGTAAAAGTATGAAAAACATCACTATTATGAAAATCTTTAAGATTGGCGTTTGTAAAATAAATATTTAAGAGCGATTTTTGGAATTCAATTGATGAAAACATGAGCAATAAAATATACTTTACCCCCGGTCCTACAGGTCTTTATCCTACAGTTCCTCAACATATTCATAAGGCATTGGAAGACGATGTATGTGCGATATCACACAGAAGTAAGAAATATGAGGCAATTCATGAAGCTGCAGTGTCGAATGTAAGAGCTTTATTGGGTTTGCCAGCCAATTTTCATATTTTCTTCACAGGTTCAGCTACTGAAATATGGGATCGCACCTTGGAGAACTTGGTGGAGGAAAGTACTTTTCACCTGGTGAATGGCTCGTTTTCAAAAAGATATTTTGAAACCGCTCTAGAGCTGAAAAAAAATGCCAAAGCATTAGAGGTGCCTTTTGGGGAAGGCTTCGATCTGAAGACAGTAGAAGTGCCTGCTGGTACAGAAATGATCTGTTTGACTCATAACGAAACAAGTTCTGGCGTTTCGTTGGTGGTAGACGATATCAAGTATATCAGGCAGAACAATCCCAATGCGATCATTGCAGTGGATTCGGTTTCTTCAGTGCCTTATCCTAAATATGACTGGTCACAGTTAGATACATTGCTTTTTTCAGTTCAAAAGGGCTTTGGCTTACCAGCAGGTTTAGGAGTTTGGGTGGTTAGTGACAAATGTATCGACAGATCCATTGCGCTTCAACAAAAAGGAAAGAGCATTGGAAGCTATCATAATCTGCCTTCTTTATTGAGCAAGGCAAAGGTCAACCAGACACCTGAGACACCAAATGTTTTGGGGATTTATTTACTGGCCAAGGTAGGGGAGGATATGCTCAAGAGAGGTGTCGATACCATCAGGAAAGAAACTGATACAAAAGCAGATATCCTCTATAACACTATAATAAAAAGTTCGGTTTTTGAACCTTTTGTTAAAAATTACGAATACAGCTCTAAAACAGTTGTGGTTGCAAACACCAAAATATTGCCATCTGAAGTCAACAAGGTGCTGTCTGAAGTAGGAATGCAAGTAGGGTCTGGGTATGCCAAATACAAGGATACCCAGTTAAGGATCGCCAATTTTCCAGGAACTAGCGTGGAACAAGTTGAGAAATTGGCCGATTGTTTGAGCAAGATATGTTAGAAGATTCTAAATGGAATCATTCCCGAAAAAGTATTATAGACTTTACCGTTATGAAAAAAATTCTACATTGCTTATTATTAACTGTTGTAGCATTTAGTGCTTACTCAGAAGGTAGCAAAGAATTACACCCTAAAAGTGGCCAAAATGGTCCATATCTTCAGATATGGGATACACCAGATCAGGTTACGAGGAAGTTTGCCACATTTTCCCCTGATTCAAATTACAGATTGAATATCAAAATCTGCAATTTGGGAGAGAAAGTGTATTTTGGTTTTCAACAAAATGACAAAGATGTTTACTTTAGGATCAAAGACCCGAATGGCAATACAGTTCCCATAACAGGTTTGGTAGATCAGGATCCTGCTGCTGCGGTTTTTACTTATAAAATACCTACAACAGGCAATGGATTTATTAACACTTGGACAGAAGCAACTTCTGGGCCTAAGCCATTTGCTGGAAGTGGGTATAATGCCTTGACCTTTGTGCCAAAGATTACAGGTGATTACAATATTGAATTTAATCCGACCTCAGCTACAGTACTTACCCGATCGAGAAGGATGTTTACCTATTTTGATGCTACAGTAGTAGATACGTTAAATGGTAATACTATAAAAAAGGGTCGTTTGTGGAGTAAGGCTTGGGACATCAACTGTAACAGTGGTAGTAATACTTTTGACACTAAAGTTTATGTGTATTCTAGGGATTCTGTAGTTACGTTAATTGACTTTAATGGTATGCAACCTTTCGGATTTGTGATCTCATGTAACTCATCAGGTTGTACCAATACTGGTAATGTAGTGAGTGATCGTCAGTCTCGAGTAGGTAACGTCACCTATCCAGAGTACAAACTATTCTTGAATGATCCTGATCCGCTATGCTACCCTAATAAAACAGAGTGTGGTAATATTGTTGGAGATCCTGTCATTAGTGGGTGTGATGCTAATAATAGATGTATCGAGATCAATGTAACCAAGGCAGGCCAAGTGGAAATTCTACTTGATTTTGCTGCTCCAGTAGGCTATAATGGAGAGGGTTCGAGAGATATCATTTTAAGTTCAAAGGTAGTCGCTGGAAATAATTGTATAAAGTGGAACACAAGGGATGGCTTGGGAAATATTGTGCCTAGAGGTACCATATTTAATATTAATGTGAATTACTTTAACGGTTTAACTCACTTGCCCTTATATGATGTTGAAAACCATCTAAATGGATACAAGGTAAGTCTTATTCGACCTAGTGGAGGAACTTGTGGTACTACACCCTTCTTGCATTGGGATGATACTGATATTATAGCTGGTACAGCCTTAGATCAAAGGACGCAGTTTGCCGATGGTATTGTGCAAGGTCACAAATGGTCGGGAAGGGGTGAAAATGGTTGTTACGGTGGCGATGCCGCCAGATGCCCAGAAACAATCAACACTTGGTGGTATGGTGGTAGTGCGAATAGAAATGTAAGTTATAGAGATTCTTCAATATTGGTTGACGCCAACAAGAATACGGTGGGCTTTGGTAGTCCTGCTAACGATACCACTGTATGTAGTAATATTGGTTTGGTACCATTGCATGGTTTAGTATCGGGATTTACCAATACTGGTATTTGGTCTGTAGTAAAAGGGGCAGGTACCATTAAACAAAACCCCACATCTCTTGAAAACGCCTATGCTCCTGGTGCCGCCGACAGGTCTCCTGGTAAAGTGGTGACCTTAAAACTTACCGCAACCAATACCGGTGTCTGTGCTCAAGTAAGTGATACCTTGCAAATCTTCTTTAAAGAAGGGCCAAGTATCAAAATTGATAATGCGCCAAGTATAGATGTTTGTACTAATAATCCAATAGCCAATATAACTGCTACCAAAAATGCGGTGGTTGGAACTTTTGCATGGATAGGTGGGGCTGGAGAGTTTTTGCCAAACAGAAACACGTTAAACATTACCTATAAACCTACTCAGCAAGAGCTGGACGCTGCTGTTGATGTTAAATTGGTTTTGAAATCAACAACGCAACAAGGTTGTACTCCCGCCTCAGATTCAGTTTTGGTGAAGTTTAAAAGCCCCCCAGTGGTGCAAGTAGCTAGTGCGGTCAATGTTTGTAAAAATAATCCAAGAACCATATCGCTTGGAGGAATTAGTAGCACTGGTGCTGGCGTTTGGAGCGGTGGTATTGCGAGTCATTTCTCAAATGTCAACGATGTAAATGCAACTTATGCGATCAGTGCAGCAGAAGCAAATGCGGGGAATCCTATCGTACTGACGCTTACAAGTGCTAATAATGCAAAATGTAATGCTGTGAATGCAACAACTACCATACAGTTTTTTGCACCGCCAGTTATTACTGCTGGTACAGATATCATTGTATGTAAAAATAAATCAGATGTACAACTAAGTGCCACCGCCAGTAATAATAAAGGTAAATGGAGACCTTTAGGTGCGGCTTCAGGTGTATTCGTGCCTAATGACAGTACATTAAACGCAATATTTAAGCCTGCTCAGTCTGTCATCGACGCCGAGTTGCCATTTAAATTGGAGTTTACAAGTAATAGTGCAGCTACTGGTTGTGCTAAGATCGCTGATACGGTTGAAGTTACATTTAAAAGTGCTCCCGCTGCTAATGCAGGTGTGGATAAGGAACAATGTAAAAACTCTACTACCATCAATTTGGCTGGTGCCACATCTTCTACAGGTACGGGTAAGTGGGTAGGTGGTACAGGTATTTTCACGGATAGAAACGACCTTTCAGCGAAATATACACCATCGGCGAGTGAAATCGCCATGGAGTTATTTTTTCTTGTACTTGAAACTACTAACAACAATATTTGTAATCCTGCAAGAGACACCATTCAAGTGGTATTATCTGAACCTCCCGTAGTTGAAGCTGGTACCAATAAAGTAGTTTGTAAAAACAATAATGTAATAAGCCTCAAAGGTGCCAGTGTAAGTGGTCATGAAACGGTACAATGGTCTGCCTCGGTACCAGGTATCTTTACACCCAATAACACAAGTACGGATTTTGATAATATCAAATTTACACCTAGTACTACACAAGGGCCATTTACGATTACTTTAAAAGCCTTTAATAATGCTTTGGGATGCGCTCCTGTGGAGGACCAATTAACGGTTAGTTATATCGATGAACCTATTGTGAGTGCTGGTTCAGATGTACCTGTTTGTAAAAACAATATTTCTGTAAGCTTGATAGGTACCAGCACCACTGGAAAGGCCAAATGGTCTGGTGGAGCAGGTACATTTGGAAATGTAAATAATCTAAATACAAGCTATGTTCCTACTCAGGCAGAAATCAATGTGGGCTCGGTTGAATTGACATTGACTTCCGATCAAAACGGAACTTGCAATCCAGTAGTAGATAAGGTGATGATTAACTTTATCAACCCGCCGACAGTGGAGGCTGGTACTGACAAAACAGTCTGTGCAAACAAGCCAACAGTTTCTTTACAAGCGACTTCATCAACGAATAAAGGAACCTGGTCTGGGGGGACGGGAACATTCTTGCCGAAGGCGGACTCCGTAAAACTTACCTACGTACCCTCAACTGCAGAAACGAATGCAGCTCCTACTCAAGTAAAGCTATTCTTTACCAGTAATGTGGTCAACAATTGTTTGCCAGTAAAGGATTCTTTGTTAGTGAATATCACTGCATCTCCAAAATCTGATGCTGGTATTGACCAAAACCAATGTAAGAACAATATCAATATTACACTTTCTGCTTCGGTTACTGGTGCCGGTGGAGGAATTTGGAGTAATGGTACAGGTAGTTACAATCCTAACAATACAAGCCCAACTGCTGCTTATGTGCCTTCTGCAGGAGAGATCAGCAAGGGATTTGCCATATTAAGGTGGACTACTACGAGCAATGGCTTGTGTAATCAAACCTCTGACTCTGTAAGGATAAATTTTACAGAACCCCCAACGGCCAATGCTGGTCCAGATCTTACAGTATGCGAGAGTTCAAATACTGTTGCGTTAAAAGGTACAGTAACCAATGCTACCGGTGGCTCATGGACTACATTGTCTGGTGCTACAGTTGCAACAACGGCAAATGCTAACTATACACTTACAGCAGCAGATAAAACTAAAGGAGTAGTTACACTTGTATTTCAAACAACAGGTGTTGGGAACTGTATACCATTGAGTGATACAATGAATATCTTGATCACAAAGTTAGCCAAAGTAAATGCTGGTGATGATCAACAAATTTGTATTTCAGATGCCCCTGTGGATTTGTCTGCAATTGGAAATTCGGGTCATTGGGTCATTAAATCAGGTGCTGGTATCTTTAGTGATGCCAATAGTTTGCAAACAAAGTTTACACCAGCGGCATCTACTGTAAATACTACTGTCATATTATCTTTTGTAAATGATCCTCAGGGAATATGTAGTTCTGTTACTGATGATGTATCTATCAAAGTATTGCCAGGTCCAATTGTGACGACTGTTGCAGATTTGAACCTTTGTGGTAGTACTAAGACATTCAATATTTCAGGAACTGTGTCTGGTAATACAAGTACGGGTATTTGGATTTCACCAGATGCACAAGGTACGATTGCAAATCCATCAGCCGTAAGTACTACCTATACTATGACCGATAAGGAGAGCAAAAATGCAACTAATCTTGTGTTTTTGTTACAAACCACAAATAACAATGGTTGTGCTGCACAGAAGGATACATTGAAGGTGAAAATTACACCCTCTCCGCAAATCACTGCAGGACCAGATCTGACTACTTGTGAAGGTCTTGTGCTGGATGTAGCAGGTACGATTACCAGTGGAACCTTTAATACATGGTCTTCTCTCGGTGGAGGTGTGTTTAATACCGCTAGTGCTATCGTTACAAAGTATACTCCTTCTGCATCAGAGACGAGTGCTGGTAAAGCTACCATAATTGCTACAACAAACTCCAATGGCCCTTGTCCAGCAGTCAAAGATTCTGCATTGATCACGATTAAAAAAATGCCAACAGTAGGAGTTCCTGCAGATTTTAAAGTTTGTGGAGACACGAATATGGTCACAGTGACGGGCACAAGTTCAACCAATGCAGGTACTTGGAAAACCAATGGTTTGGGCATTATTACGCCTGATGCAAATACACCACTGAAGTATAATTACGAAATTGATGAAAGTGAACAGGAAAATGGGGCGACTATTACATTTACATTTGTTTCTGCAAATAACGACGTTTGTCCTGCAGTTCCTAAAAACACTATTGTAACTGTATTGCCGAGACCTAAAGTTTCTGTTTTGGACAGAGATACCGTTTGTAATGATGGTTCTGTACTTAATTTAACGATACAAACAAGTCATATAAATTCTGTAAAATGGTCGTCTACTGGGGATGGTATTTTTGCTGATGCCAACGCCTTCACTACTACATATACATTAGGGGTGAATGATAGAAAGTCTACACAGTTTGTGATAATTAATACAACGCAAGGAGATGGCGTTTGTAAGCCTTTGGTTGTGAATAAGTCAGTTTTGGTAGCGCCTCGGCCAGAAATAAATGCAGGTGCCGATCGTGAAATTTGTGTCGATTTCAATGGGAGCTTATCACTTATAGGGACTTCTAAGAATGCGACCAGCACCAAATGGTTTAATGTTACTTCAAGTGGATCCTTTTCAAATGATGCTACATTGCTTAGTAACTATACCGTAGTCGCAGCTGATGTTGCTCAAAATAAATTCTTAATTGGTATACAGGCTTCTGGAAGCCCTAAGTGTAAACTTGCATTTGATACGCTTCAGGTAAATGTCCTGCCTCGTCCTACAGCAGGTGCTGACTCCAATATTACAATCTGTAAAACAACTCAGACCATACACTTTAATGGGGTATCGTCTACAGGTTCAGGAGTTTGGTCATTAGGCAGTGGTACGGGCTTGTTTTCTCCAAAAGCAGACACCAACTCTGTCAATTATTTAATTACCGATACAGATAGAGCCAACAAAGGTTTTACGGCTTTGTTCTCTACCACAAACAATAAAGCTTGTAGTGCAGTAACGGCAAAAAGAATTGTGACGATTACAGATCCTCCCGTAATTACCGTTAATCCTACGTTGGAAATTTGTGAGAGCGCTACGGATGTAACTTTGAATGCTTCCATAAGCAACGCAGGAGGCATTACTTGGAAGACTTCAGGTACTGGTGTCTTTGATAACCTCACTAGTCTTACGCCGAAATATACGCCATCTGTGGCAGATAAAACAGCTAAGAAGGTGATTTTAACTGCTACAACTACTCAAAATGGCTCTTGTGCGGCCACTTCTTCACAAATTGTACTTACGATTACTCCTGCCCCTATAATTAATGGACCAGGTACCATAAGCGTTTGTAACGAGAATGATAGCGTAAGAATTGAACTTACTGTTAAAAATACCACAGGTGTTACTTGGACGGGTGGTCAAGGTGTGTTCAGAAATAAATCGGACGACACTACCGCGTATTATCCTGCAATATCAGAATTAGATGCCGCCCCAATAAATGTGGTGCTTACTGCAACGACGATCCCAACAGGTTCTTGTCCTTCTATGAATAAAAATGTGAACATACAAATTGTTCCCAAACCCGTTATTTCGGTGAATGATGCAAAAATGTGTGGTGACGTAGGCTCAGTGGTGCTTCCTGCTACCTTTGTGAATGCGAACGGGATATTGTGGACCAAGTTAAACGGTGCAGGATCTCTTAATAATCCTACATCAGCTACTAATGCTAACTATTCGGCAGCAGCTACTGAAAAAACAAATGGAGCTACGGTAAGGGTTAAAATTCAAACGACAGGGAATGGTTTATGTAAAGCAGTCACTGATACCATAGATGTTGTAATCACTCCGAAACCTACCATAACAAATGTGGGAGCAGATATAGAAATCTGCGAAGATAATACAGATGGTGTTGGATTAGGCTTACCTACTATTTTCGGTGCAGAAAAGGCATTCTGGACAGCTTCAGGAACTGGTATTTTCTTACAAAACGGAACAGAATTCTCCTCTTATGTCCCAACAGCCAGTGATTTATCTACAGGGCAAGTAACCCTTAAAATCACTACAGATCCAGTAAATACTACCTGTAAGGCTATTTCAGCTACCAAAAGATTAATTGTTCGTAAGAAACCAACTGTAGATGCTGGGCCAGATAGAACATTATGCATTAGCTCAGATTCTATCTCTGTATCTGGGTTTATTTCAAATGCTACGGGAGGGTACTGGTCTAGTGACGGAGATGGAGTTTTCAAAAACAATCAAGTTTTAACTACATCCTATAGTTTTGTCTCTAAAACAGCTACCAAGATTGTATTTACGGCCGTAGGAAGTGGTGTTTGTCCCATCGTTAATGATACCATGACTGTTGATTTCATCAGCAAACCTCAAGTAGATGCGGGTAAAGATACGACATTTTGTACCTCTAATTTGCCAGTCAAATTGCGTGCGTCTGGTGCTGATGGGCAGTGGCAATTGCTTTCTGGGCCTACCACTGGTACATTTCAGCCAGACAATACAGCTTTAAATCCTATCTTCATACCTACGACTGTTGTAACTGGCACATACTTGTTTAACATCATTACTGATACTTTTGGAGGCATTTGTCCTGCAGATACTGATGAGGTTACCATTACAATTATTGACGGGCCTACTGTAGCGTTACCAAGTAATGTTACAATTTGTGAGGATCAAACATCTGTGAATTTAACTGCGACGACCACTAATCTTGGCAGCTCAATTACTAAATGGGTTGCTATTGGTTCTGGCTCATTTACAAATCAAAACAATGACAATACAACCTATAATCTGTCCCCTAGCGATTTAGATGTAGGTAAGGTATTGATTCAATTTTCTACAGACAAAAGCATTTGTCCAACTGTTGACGACACTATGACCATCAGCGTCCAGAAAAAACCGCTAATAAGTGCCAGTGATGACCAAGAAATATGTGTGAATACAAGTACAATTAAGCTTTCCTCCGAAGTTGAAGGTGCTACTCAGGTTTCATGGACCAATATCACAACGGGCAATAATGGATTTACTTCATCAACTTCACTTACTCCTGATTATACGATTTCTAATGCTGATAAGGCTTTGGCTAGTATTAAGTTGGAAGTTCAAACAACTGATAATGGCCAATGTGGTGCAAGCAAAGATACTTTGGTGGTGAGTTTTGAACAGCTGAAGAGTCTAAATTCCAATAGCGATACCACAATATGTTTTGTGGATAACGTATTTAAACTACGTACCATAGCGAGCAATGTAAAATCTGTTTCTTGGACAAGTAACGGTGTAGGAGAGTTCGATCCTAATAACACACAATTGAACGCAGATTACAACATTTCATCAATTGATAAAACTAATGGGTCTGTGAAATTTGTGATTAATTCCAACGATCAAACACTCTGCCCAGAAGCCAAAGATTCATTAGTGCTGACAATATTGCCAGAACCAACGATTTCTTTTGTAGAAAATTTCGTTCAAGTCTGTGCTGAAGTTTCAGACATAGATCTTGCGGCTACTATATCGAATATATCAGCGGTGAAATGGCAAAGTAGTGGGAACGGGTTATTTGTTGATGATACCAAAGAGATAACTAAATACATTCCAACGGTTTTGGATAAGTCAAACGGTGGCATAAATCTATTGATCAGTTCTGTAAATGGGAATGGTTGTCCAGAAGTATCCACAGGCCTCTCAGTGCAATTGGTTCCAAAATCGGTTGCAGTTGTTAACGCAGGGTTTGATCAATTTCAGTGTAGAGATAACGACAACGTGAATTTGTCTGGTATTATTAATTCAAATGCAGGTGGTATCTGGTCTGTATTAGGTAACGCTTCTCCTGTATTCTTGCCAAATGATACTATTTTAACCACCGTGTATAAACCTACTGTTGCAGAAATAAATAATGGCTTGCAAATCGTGCTTTCGACAAGAACTCCAGATATCTGCGGGATCTACAAAGATACTTTAACTGTGAAATTTACTCCAGTGCCAGTGGTAGATATTGTATCTCCCGTAAGTTCGATAACCATTTGTGCCGACTCTCAGAAAGTTGATCTTGTTTCTTCGTTTACAGTAGCTAAATCAGGCGTGTGGTCTACGTCGGGTAAAGGTCTATTTGTTAAAAGTGAGTTTGATACAGTACTTTCCTACTATCCACATCCTGATGATATCATAGGAGGGCATGTGGTACTGACTTACACCTCAAAAGATAATGGAACTTGTATTGGTAACTATTTTGATACCATGGCTGTAAATTATACTCCAATTCCAGTGATAACAGGGATCGATAATGACATGCTTTGTAAAAACAATCCTATATACAAGCTAAATTTTGCAGTAGATAGCCCATATCCAGGTAGAGTGGACACTTGGAGCACATCATCGGGTCTTGGAAGCTTTAATCCGAACATAAATGATCTTGGTGCTGTGTTTACGGCCGATCCTGTAGATGTGAGTCGAGGAGTAGTGATGCTCACTCTTACAACTGATAATAATGGAACTTGTAAAGCACAAAGTAAAAACCTACAGTTGAAGTTTACAGATAATCCTAAAGTAAAAGCAGGTATCGACAAATCTCTTTGTGAAAACAATGCAACCCTTAGGCTTAATGGTAGCATTACAGGGGGGGCTTTAAAAGGATTATGGCTTACTTCAGGATCTGGCACATTTGTGGCCTCGGCTACTGACCTTAAGGCTACTTATATACCTTCGGCGGCGGATCTGGCAGCAAAACAGGTGCTTTTAAAATTAATGAGTACCGACAATACTAATGGTACCTGTTTGCCTGTCTCTGATAGCTTCAAAGTTGTATTTACGCCAAGACCGTTGTTGAATGCCTTCTCTAAAGCACTATGTACGTTTGATAAGGGAATAGAACTTGCGGGAACTATCTCAGGTGGTAACTTTACAGCCAGATGGTCTACCAACGGTACTGGAGTGTTTACGCCAAATAAGTTCAATAATTTGGTTCAATATGTGCCATCTGATGATGATAAGCTGGTTCAGAATGTGAGTATTAGATATAGAACCCTAGACGCAGGAAATTGTCTTGCAGATAGTGTGACTATCCCTATAATAGTTACTCCACTTCCCATAGCTGATGCTGGTGAAGATGGCTTCGTTTGTAAAGGTTTTAAAGATACGATTAATGTGGCTGTAAATGACGAATATGTATATGATTGGAGGGAAATCGGAGAAATTTTCACTCAGAAAAATAGCTCAGTATTAATTTCGCCAGAGATCATAAAACCGGCACATAATTTCGAATTGAAGGTTACCGATGCAAGGGGGTGCGTGTCGTTTGACACTGTTAAAATTAGTCCGATTGAAAATCCTGGCATGTCTATTCTGCCAAAAGTATGTCTGAAACCAGGCCTGACGATTGCTCCTAAATCCTCAAATGCTGATCCGAGAGCAAATTACCAATGGTATAGGAATGGAGTCGCATTAGCCCAAGGCAGAGATAGTATCCTTAAGGTCAATCAGGCAGGTTTGTATACGGTACAGTATACAATGGGTAATTGTAACATCTACAAGACCAATACACGAATCTTACAAAATCCAGTGATTTTTGCTAAAGACGAACTGTATTGCAAAAACGATACTGCAACAGTGATTGTAGAAAGAATCTTTAAGGGTTTCAACACTTACACTTGGACAATGAACAACTCCAGTATACCAGAAACCGATTCATTGATTAAGAAACTTGTAAGCTTGGATACCAATAAGTTTGTAGTAACGGCTCGTAATTTTGACGGCTGTACCACTAAGGATAGTGCTTATGTACTTGCTATACCTAGGCCGTTGATGAATCTCTCTTCTAATGCCCCTGGTTGTGAAGGTCAGTCATTAACGTTAAACGCGACTCCAGATAAAGAATATCCTAATGCGGTGAGAACTTGGACCTTCAATGGAAATCCTTTAACGGAAACGACCCCAACGTTAAATCTTACACAGACTAAATATGGTGATGGGACTTATATTGTAACTTATAAGGTTGACGACTGTATCGCAAAAGACACCTCAGTGGTTAAGTTCTATGCATTGCCAAAGACAACTACTTTGAGTAAGAGATTCTGTGGTTTGACCGATGGTAAACTAGCGATTCCAGTAGATTTCGATACCTTAGCTTATGATATCAAATGGTTAACTGTATTAAACAAGCAATTGAATCCAACGGATTCCAACAGGGTGCTGAGAGTGGATTCTTCTGATTTTCCATTGGTAACAGAGAAACACTTCCATTATCTTTTGAAAAATGATGCAGGTTGTACGATGAAAGATAGCGTTATTGTAAAAGATCTTTGTGATATTTCAGTATATGTGCCTACTGGTTTTACACCAAATGGTGATGGAATGAATGACTCATTCAAGGTCTTTGGAATGGAAAAATACCTCAAGAACTTCCAGTTATATATCTTTAACAGATGGGGTGAGGTTATTTATAAAACCAGTGACTTCTACAATGCTTGGGATGGTAACTATAGAGAAGATCAAATGCCTGTAGGTGTTTACCCTTACGTTATTACTTATGAGCTTAAAGATCCAGAGCTTACAGGTGAGCGTAAACAAAACGGTAAAGTCACAATAGTAAGATAGTAGAACTTTTAAAAGCAAAAGCAGAGCAGCTGTCCTTCGGTTACGTTGGGGCTGCTTTTCTTTTTTGAGAAGATTCGAAATGGAGGAAGAAGTGGGGATCTCATAAAATGATTATCAAACATTTACTGCTGCTCGTGAGTCTTCCCGTAGGGGCGACTCCGATTTAAAGATAATGAAGGGTCTCCCTAGATTCCTGCCAATCAACTTGCCAGTGCCAAGAATTGAAGGTTTAGCAAGTTCCTGCAAACCTTAGCTTACCCTATAAAAGTTTGAAAAACGGCTGTAATGTGAAGTTAGTCATAGATTCAGTTTTGGATCATGTTCATATTTAAGCACCGATGCTTTTTCAAAATATGAAATAATGGTATTATTGTTGTAAGCTTAAAGGCAATCTAGGTCTAGACTCCCAAATATCTCTTATGACTAAAAAATTTGGATTGAAAATTTGTGTTGTTTTAATTTTGCTTTACGTGTTTTTGTTTTCTACTAATAACATCATCAGAAATTATTCATATTATGACATTAAAGAATATTCATTTATGTGGTCTTGGTTGTTTTCAATGAATAGTACTCTTAGAGAATTTCCTAAAGTTTATCCTGTTGGTCAAGTAATATATAATTTTAGAGGATTTGAGAGTAATACATTAGATATGGAAGAGTATCAAATTGAATATGTTGCTAAGGTTAATAATGATCAGGTTATTGATATATGTATAAAATATTTTGAAGGAAAGGGCTATATAATTGAAAAGACTGATCGTGTTGGATGTACATGGGAAATACCATCTAATGTGAATTATACTACTCAATATTATAAATGCTCATTAAAGAAAAATGACTGTTTAACTTTTGTGATAACAAAGGTGGATAATAACTTAACATCAGTTAAGTTGTTTCTTATGCATTAGATAGATTTTCTGAAATAAACTTTATTGCATAAGCACATAGATTAAACATTCAAATTTTTATAACGTCTCCCTATTTTTAGTAAATGAAGCGTCGACAAGGTTCGAACCACGCCTACGTTAAAGATTTCAACCATCTAAGGCCGTATCCATCCATGGTCCTTTTGTTCCAACACAAGATTCCCATATCTTCATTCGAGCGAACTTTATGCTAGGAAAAGGTCTGGCAATGACTGTATTACTCCCCAACCATTACAAATGCGGCCCAATAGAACGGATTTGGATATTTTTCTTTAACGAGAAGCTGAGCATTTCTAAAAGCTTCCCTTTTGTTTTGCTTTTTGACTAAGATATTTTCGTACAATGAGCTCATCAATGTTTGGGTTGCATCATCAGAAACACTCCATAGCGACATAAGTATGGTTTTGGCTCCCGCTTTTTGGAAAGCACTTTGTAGGCCATCGACTCCTTCACCATTTTTGGTTTCGCCTAGACCAGTTTCACAGGCTGACAAGACCACGAGGCTGGTCTTGTCTAAATACAAGTTCATGGCTTCTTGGGCAGTAAGAACCCCGTCTTCTTTGCCATCAGTTCTCTTTTTGCCATAAAAACCTTCTTCTGCATTAGCCATTAGTAATCCTGAACGTTTTAATACATCATCTTCTTTGTTTTCTGTATTACCTTTTGTAGTGGTTTTTTCTTTAGGGGTAAAAAAGCCGTGTGTGGCAATATGGAGTATATCTGGGTTTTTAAGTTCTTTGAGACTTTCTTCACTCGCATCTCTTAATAAATAGGTCTTAGCATTTACTTTTTGTTTGTTGCAAAATCCAGAAATTGTTTCTACTTCCTTTTTAGTGCCCAAAAGTTTAGTAATAGTTCCATCTGGTCTTAAGAACCGTTGGGTTGTATCAATCACAAAAGAACGTCTTTCGTCAACATCTGTAATTGTTTTTGAGCTTTTTGACACTTTATTCTCCGATGAATATTCTGGATAACCAAAAAGATGAACTTGGTATTGTGAAAAGTTCTGTATTTGTTTTAAAGGGTCTTTAGCCAGAGTGATAAAATCTTTACTACTACTAAGTAGTTGTATGTCAATTTCTTCTAGAAGGAATTTTCCTGTTTCTGGATTTTTCAAGCTCAGAAGATTTATCTTATGATAAACACCATCAGGAGAAAGATAAACTTTGTTGATGTTTTTCAAATGTGCCTTGATCTTAGACCAGAAGATGGTATATGAGTTTTTATCTTCAAACTGATATTTGATTGCGTTGATATAATATTTGATATATTTTCCTTCCATCTCTTCCCCATTATCCATTACGATCATTTCTGGATATTCGGAATTTTCTCTAATAACAAGAGCTAAGTATTTGCCATCAGCTTCTAGTTGTTTGATTTCAACCAATGCCTCGTTTGCTTGGAGCCTAGATTTGGCATCTTGCCAAGTGTACAGAGTTTTATCCGTAGCCTTTGCAAAAACTTCAGATTTTGATGAAAGTTGACGTTCAATATCATTGATTTCTGTCCGCAATTTTTCTTCATCAATATTTTTACGGTCTTCAACTTTCATTTCCAAAGCTTTCCCCAATAACTCTCTTTTGGCCTTCCAATTGTGATACAAATTGATTAGTTTTTCATCTTTACTGCCAAGAATTTGTTCCCTCATTTTTAGAGTGGAATGGAATATGAGACCCTTAAGTTCAAGTTGAAGATTTAAGATCTGACCTGTAATAGTAGGTTTCTGATCATAATATTTCAATGCAAAGTCATAATAATTATTAAAGTAGAAATAAATTGATTTTACATATTGAGTTCGTTCCTGCTCAGACATCGTAGGTAGTAAGAGTCGTATCTGCTTTAGTTTATTCTGGACACCTTCATTATAAAGAGGTTCAGCTTTAGCATAAAAGCCTTGTATACTGTATACATAAGCAAGGTTGTTGCAAGACATGGCGTAGTCAGGATGATCTTTTCCAAAGAGTTTTTCACGTACATCTTTAGACTCCAAACAGAGCTTTTCTGCCTTGTCATATTCCTTTTTATAGCTATAAATGAGTGCCAAGTTGCTACACGCCAATGCGTAGTCTGGATGCGATTTGCCTAGAACTTTGGCAAAAATATCAACAGATTCTAGATAGAGCTTTTCCGACTTTTCATAATAGCCCAGATTGTAATACAATAAAGCCAAATTGTTGCAAGCAAGTGCATAACTGGGATGCTTCTTGCCTAGTGTTTTTTCATACAGGTCTTTAGCTTCTAAATATAGTGGTTCCGCTTTATCGTAGGCTTCTTTCTTGTCATACAACACGGCTAGATTATTAAGGGCTAGTGCATAGTCAGGGTGTTGTTTTCCGAGGACTCGTTCTTTGATTTTTAATGATTCAATGTACAATTTTTCGGCTTTATCGTTTAGACCTTGGTTGAAATACAAATAACCAAGATTACTACAGGTAAGTGCATAGTCTGGATTCTCCTTCCCGTATATTTTTTCTTTGATAGCCAATGCTTCTAAGTACAATGGTTCAGCTTGGGTAAAAAAGCCTTCGCTTTGATACAACAGGGCTAAATTGTTACAGTATTGTGCATAGTTTGCATTTTCTTTACCAACCACACGTTCCTGTATTGACTTCGCCTGAAGGTAGAGGGTTTCGGCCTTGTTATACACTCCCAAATTGTAATACAACAATGCCAAATTGTTGCTAGCTAGAGCATAGTCTGCATTTTCTTTTCCAGAAATACTCTCCTTAAGGTCTCGCGCTTTAATATATAACGACTCAGCCTTCGGGTAAAGGCCTTGTGTACAATACAGTAGCCCAAGATTGGTGCAAATGTGAGCATAGTTTAGTTTTTTATCGCTACCAATTTTTTCAAATAACCTCAATGATTCAGTAAACAAGGGTTCGGCTTTAGGATATTCGCCTTTGTTGTAATAAAGTAAGCCAAGGTCGTTACAAGCCAGTGCATAATCTTCATTTTCTTTCCCATAGATTTTGCCACGCAATTCTCTTACCTCTATGTATAAGGGTTCCGCTTTGGTATACAAGTTTTGAGCATTATAAAGTAATGCAAGATTAGCACAATATTGAATATAGTTTGCAGTGGTATGATCCGTAACTTTAGCTTCTGTGTTCTTGGCTTCCAAATAATATTGCTCCGCCTTTTCATATTGTTTGCTGTAGTAATAGGTGAGTGCCAAATTGTTACATTCATAAGCATACCCCGTACTTTCTTTCCCAGTCGTTTTTTCTTTAATACCTAAAACTTCAAGGTACATTTTTTCAGCCTTGCTATATTGAGCTTGATCTGAATACAAAAGTCCGAGATTACTGCACAATTGTGAGTAGTTAGCGCTCTCTTTTCCCGCAGTTTTCGCAAGGATTTCCTTTGAATTGGTATACCATTGTTCTGCTTTAGGGTATTCCCCTTGGTAATAATATAATAAGGCTAAGTCGTTGCAAGCTAGTGCATAGGCATCGCTTTCTTTTCCAGCTTTTTTCTCTTGTAGACTAAGGACCTCTAAGTATCTCTGTTCAGCTTTGGCGTATTGGCCAATGTTTCTATACAACAATGCTAAGTCTGCACAAGTTAGCATATAGTCAGTATTTTCTTTGCCAGCAACTTTTGCGTAGATTTCAAGTGCCTCTATATAGTAAAGCTCTTGTTGAGTATATTTTTTCTGATCCCCATAAAGTATTGCTAGGTTTTGACAATATAGCGCATAATTGCTGTATTCTTTACCCAGCGTATTAACATATACATTGATAGCCTCTTTGTATAAGGCTTCAGCTTTGTCAAACATGTTATGGTTATAGTAAAGCAATGCCAAATTGTTACATGAAAGTGCATAGTCTGCAGTTCCCTTGCCGAGAAGTTTGCCACGTATGTTTTTGGCATCGATATAGTATTGCTCACTTTCCGAAAACTTGTCCAGTTTAGAGCAGATCATCCCCAAACCTTGACAGATACCTGCATACTCTAAGTTTTCATCTTTTTGGGATTTCTTAAAACTAAACAGCGACTGTTTGTAATAGCTTTCTGCATTTGTATAATCCTGCAGGTCGAAGGCGTCGTCACCCTTATCTTTGAGCTCTTGCCAGGTTTGGGCAAATATTGGATTCAGAATAAACAATAATAGAATAGATAAAAATGATTTCATGCCAATATCTAATAATGTGTTGTAATAAATTGATAATCAATATAGCGGATTTGATGTTGAATCGACTATGTAGCGCAATTTAATGAATATTTGTGATTTAGGGCAAATGAATATTAATGTTTGAAACCCAATATTCAGCTTCTAGATAAGCGAATGAGTTATTCTATGGGTAGGAGATCACAAAACCAGAAGCCCATGGGTGCTGGCGGATTTTCAACATAACAATTATCCTCCTTGGTTTTAGGGCTTGTGTATTCACGAAATACTTTTTCTCCTAAAGTAAATTTAATCGGTTGGTTGAAAATAGGGCCATCAAACACAAAGGTATGAAATTCGCCATTTTCGCCACACGGGTCTACATTTTTTGGTAAATCATTAATAAATTCTTTGTCTATAATCCTGCCAGCAAACGAAGGGTCTAGTAATTCTGATTTGACACAAACGACAACAGTTTTAAAGCCCAGATCCATAAACTCATGAATAAGTTCGGTGCTGTCTCTTTTCCAAATAGGGAAATGTGTTTTGATTCCTACCTCATTTAGTTGTTGTTCACGATACGCTCTTAGGTCCTCCAAGAAAATATCACCAAAAACACTATGTGTGAAATTATTGTCTTTGAGCAGGTTTATGTTTTTGAGTAATATTTCATTGTACTCTGCCATAGTCGGTTGTTCGGGGAGCTCTATCTTTTGCAATGGCAGTCCAAGTGTTTCGGCTTGTTTGTGCAAAAGGCTGGTACGAACACCATGCATCGATACCCTGTCAAAAGCAGTATTTATCGAGGTCAGCAAGAGTTGAACATCAAAACGTTGATCTCTAAGTGTATGGTAGAGTGACAGCGCGCTGTCCTTACCTCCACTCCAATTAAAATATGTTTTGTGTCTATCCATAAAACCGTTTTGAGATCAGGTTGAAGTGTTATTGGTAATTAGCTTTTATTTTAAATGTTCGGTACTATTACTGAGAAGAATTTCAAATTGATCGCCATTGCGTTTTAGTTTGTAAAGGCAGAGGTTGCCGTGCTCAAAATTGTCCATTTCTGTAAGACTCACCCCTAATAAATTGCAAAGAAATATTCTCATTGCTCTTCCATGCATACATACCAATACCTTTGATGCTGTTTCTTTTTTGAGGATCTCAACCATAGGTTTTTGCCGTATACTCACGTCAATAGGGCTCTCACCTCCAGGCATTCTCGTCTCAAAATCTCCTTTTTGCCATTTTTTTAGTGTTTCTACATATTCCTCATGTTCCAGAATTGTAGCTTTTTGGCCATCAGTATTCCCCCAATCAATCTCATTAAGAGCTTCATGTTGTTCCCATGCAATTCCAAGATCTATAAAGCTTTGGACTGACTGAATGGACCGATTGAGCTTTGAAGTGTAGACTTTTTCAAAACCATGATCCTTAAAAAATTCATAAAATTTGGCTGACTGAGTTTTACCTGTGTGATTTAGGTCTGTATTCACCCTACTCCCTTGAACTATACCCAAAAGGTTGTAGTCAGTTTCTCCGTGTCTTATTAAAAATAATTCCATTTTATTTCATTTTGGCTCTTTTTACTAAAAAAGAGAGCATTATTTTGTCCCATCCCTCATTAATATCTGCTTCTACAAAGGTAATCTTAAATTGTTCGCATTTCATTTTTATAGTGGCCATATAGGCGCTATTTGTTTTGAAGAAACTTTCTTTCATCTGTTCTGGGATTACCTTTATTTTATCTCCAGTTTCGATATCTACGAACGTGTGAGGTTTGTTGTCAAACTCAAAATCCGTTTCTGTGTTTTTGTCCTGCACGTGAAAAATGATCACTTCGTGCTTTCTATGTTTTAGATGAAGCAGTGCCTTGAATAGATCTTCAGTGTTTTCTGAGCTCTCAAACATATCGCTAAACAATATGATCAAAGATCTCCTATGTAAAGTGCTTGCAAGGTGTTCTAGTGTTTTGGTGATGTTTGACTCAGAGAGAGTTGGTTTGTTTTTTTTTGAAAGCTTATTGAGCTCCTGCAAGACAAGATTCAAATGTCCTGAAGAGGATTTTGTTTCAGATTGGTATTCTATTTGGTTAGAAAAATAAGTGAGACCAAATCCATCTCTTTGTTTTTGAATTAAATAAGCAAGGCACGCTGCTCCAAATATGCTAAAATTTATTTTTGAGGTTTCGCTGTTTTGGGGGTAATACATAGAGCTTGACGCATCTATCACCAAGTTGCACCTTAAATTGGTTTCCTCTTCAAATCTTTTTACATACAACCTATCAGTTTTTGCATAGACTTTCCAGTCTATGTGTCTTGTGCTTTCACCCGCATTATAGAGTCTATGTTCTGAAAATTCTATAGAAAAGCCGTGGTAAGGGGATTTGTGTAAACCAGTTATGAAGCCTTCAACTACTTGTTTTGCGAGAAAAGCAAGATTTTCGAAATGATTTATATCTGAAATTTTTAAGTCCATAAGTATTTGGTGATCTTATTTTATACTTGCACGATAAAGTCTGTCGTTGATTGCCCTGCCTAGCCCCTCATCTGGAAAACGTTCTGCAATTATCATATCTAAGTCTTCTTTGTCCAAGTCACGCATGGCGGCAAAGAGACTGTTGGCAGCTTCTTTCAAATCCTTTCTGATTGACAATACCTTACATGCTTTTACACTGTGTATAAACTCTGTAAATGTAATCAATCCGACCCGCATTTCAACATATTTGTCCAAATTAGAAAGAGAGTCTATAACAAGCTTTTTGGTAGGTGCATAGTGCAATTTCAACATCCCAGGAGCTGAGGGATTATGCTCATTTTCTGTGAGGAGATGAACTTTTCCAATCAATTCTTCTATTTTCTCTATTTCTAAGCCTCCGAGCCTATAAACGGTTGGTCGCCCGTTTTCAAAACCCAATATAGTAGACTCTACACCAATTTTACAGGCCCCCCCATCGAGTATGTAGGAGAGCTTGCCCCCAAGTTGGTCATAAACATGTTGGGCGGTTGTGGGGCTGATATATTTAAAGGGGTTTGCGCTTGGGGCAGCTAGCGGATATTCTAGTTCTGAAAGGAGCTCTAGTGTGGTACCGTGTGCAGGAATTCGCACACCAACTGTAGGCAGGCCAGAAGTAACAATGTCTGGAATACAGTCTTTTTTTTCCAGCACTAATGTTAATGGTCCAGGCCAAAATTTTTCTGCAAGGATTTTGGCTGCCTCGGGGATGTCTTTTACAAAGCCTTGAATTTTGGATAAAGAATCGGTGTGTAAGATCAATGGATCAAAAAATGGTCGATTTTTTGTCTCAAAAATCCTAGCTACAGCCTTCTTGTCTAAACCGTTACCTGCCAAGCCATACACTGTTTCAGTAGGGATGGCAACTAGCTCAGACGTATTTAACAACTCTATACAATATTTTATATCTTGGCCTATCAGTGCACTCACATTGCAAATTTATTTAAAATTACGCTTAACATATTAATAAAGAATTGTTAAATTCAAAAATCTTTAGATTTCAACATAAAACAATTTCATTGAACTTCCTCGCACATATTTTCCTTTCCGATCATTCTCCTGAAGTAATGATTGGTAATTTTATTGCAGATTTTGTAAGAGGTAATCACTACCAGCACCTACCCTCGGGTGTCATCAAAGGAATTAGATTGCATCGTGCTATCGACGATTTTACAGATACGCATGAAATCGTGAAAAAAGATATAAAAATCTTTCAGCCTTATTTTTCAAGATATTCGGGCATAGTGGTAGATATCGTTTATGATCATTTATTGCTCAATAATTGGGAGAAATATACGAACCTGGACAAGGAGGAATTTATTCAAGAGTTTTATCAAATCATAGATAAAAACCTGTCAATAGTGCCAGAGCATCTGGTAGAGGTTTTTCCTAAAATGAAAAGCCAAAATTGGTTGTTGAACTATGGAAACTTTGATGGTTTGGCTCGTACTTTTGTAGGTATGGAAAGCCGGATAGGTGGCAAGGTGGATTTGTCTACTGCTGTTAATGTATTGAAAGACAATTACGTGGAAATTGAAAATGATTTCAACAACTTCTTTCCTGATCTCATAGATCATGTAGAGCACTATCGTATGATACTCAATTAAGTTGAGATCAATAAAACTTAAATCTTGTACCGCCTCCCTTATGGTGTAGTTTACTCTTTTGTTTTTCTGTAGATGATGCGTCACCAGATTTTTGGTGGTGAATGGCGTCTTTTGCAGCGTGTGAACTGGCTTTGTTTACATGTCTCGCCTTATTACCACCATAGTTGTATCGCTCCGCACAAGAAACAGACACTAAAGCGATGAATATTACACTAAAAATATTTTTGTACATAAACATATAGACCTTCTACGTATTAATAAATATAAAAGTTGCGATTTTTCCTTTTAAAATTTATATGAAATTTGCCCTTATTTAACCAATATATCCAACTAAAACAAAAATTTATTCTATAAACATTTTTGTTTTCAAATTAATCCTTATATTTGTATTTCAATTTAATATTTAATACTATACCGTGCAGGACAACTTTGGGAAAGATAAGAACGAGGTGTATAGTCAAAAAATAAGGGCTGGTAAAAGATCTTATTTTTTTGATGTAAAAATGACGAAGGGTAGTGATTACTATATAACCATTACCGAATGTAAGAAGAAAAACACCTTAGAGGGGGTTAGCTTCGAAAAGCACAAAATTTTCCTGTATAAGGAAGATGTGGTTAAATTTTCTGAAGCGTTGCAGGCAGCAATTAGTAGACTCAAGGAAGAGTTGCCTGATTTTAATTTCGAGAGATCTTCCACAGAATATCAAGTGTATGAAGAAAACGAGAAAGATTTGAACTGGGATTAAAGATGGTATTTTCTTAAACATGGCAACAGAAGTCCTGTATTTACAGGACTTTTTTTATTTTTGTGAAAATTTTTAATAAATGGGATTAAGATGTGGAATCGTAGGTTTGCCAAACGTAGGTAAATCAACATTGTTTAATGCAGTTTCAAATAGTGCCAAAGCAGTGGCATCCAACTATAGATTTTGTACCATAGAACCTAATGTCGGTTTGGTAAATGTGCCTGATCACAGGCTTGAACAATTGTCAGAAATAGTAAAACCTCAGCGCATAGTACCAACTCAACTTGAAATTGTTGATATCGCTGGTTTGGTGAGAGGGGCAAGCAAAGGGGAAGGTCTCGGCAACAAGTTCTTAGCTAATATCCGCGAGGTAGATGCAATCATTCACGTGATCAGGTGTTTTGAGGATGAGAACGTAGTTCGCGATGAGGGTGCGATCAATCCGGTGAGTGATAAAGAAATTATTGATACAGAACTACAATTAAAAGATTTAGAATCAGTTGAAAAGAAATTGCAGCGTACTGAAAAGGCCGCAAAATCTGGAGGTGATGCTAAGGCCAAAAGAGAAGTAGAGGTCCTTTATGAATGCAAGGCTGCTTTGGAGAAAGGGCAGTCGATTCGTTCACTTCAGATTGCCAAGGAAGACTTTGGTGCTATTGCTGATTTGCATTTACTTACGGTAAAACCAGTAGTTTATGTGGCCAATGTTGGTGAAGAGTCTATGCATACTGGTAATAAATATTCTGAAGAGCTCACAAAAGCTGCTAAGGCAGAAGGTGCTGAAGTAATTGTGCTGTGTAATAACATAGAAGCTCAGATAGCAGAGTTTGATAATGAGGAAGAAAAGGCTATCTTTTTGGCAGAATATGGATTGAAAGAGTCGGGTCTAAATAAACTTATAAGGGCAAGTTATAAATTGCTGAACCTAATCACCTATTTTACAGCAGGTGTACAAGAGGTAAGAGCTTGGACTATTGAAAATGGTTGGAAGGCTCCTGCTGCGGCGGGTGTTATTCATACTGACTTTGAGAGGGGTTTCATAAAAGCAGAAGTAATAAAATTGGCGGACTATCTAGCTCTGAAATCTGAAGCAGCTTGTAGAGAGGCTGGCAAGATGGGAATCGAAGGTAAAGAGTATCTGGTTACGGACGGTGACATCATGCATTTTAGATTTAACGTTTAATAAACTGATAGTAAGTGTGTTGTTTGCTGTATCAGTTTCTTTTGATCGGCTCTGACAATTTGAAATTCATTATTTAAAACTTATAAGTTCTATAGAATATGTTTGATATGTTAAACATGCTTGGCAAGGTAAAAGATATCCAAGCCAAGTTGCAGCAAACCAAAGAAAAGTTGGCTTTAGAAACTTTGTCTGCGGAATCAGGTGCAGGTATGGTAAAGGTTACTGTAAATGGCAAAAGACAAGTGATTAAGCTAGAAATAGATCCATCATTACTCACACCAAACGATAAGGATATGGTAAGCGACTTGGTCGTGGCTGCAACTAATAAGGCAATGGCCGATATGGACGCAAAAATTGCAGAAGAAATGCAAAAGGCCACGGAGGGTTTGATTCCAAACTTGCCAGGTTTGGATCTGAAAGCCTTGATGGGGCTTAAATAATTGATCAGTCGAATATAGGTTTGGTTTTCTATGGTATGCCATATTTCTAAACTTGTATTCGACTTTTTTATGGCTCCTCAAGCTTATGAAAGTACAACACAAGTAAATTTATGAATGAAGTAGCGGTAGTTATTCTCAACTGGAATGGGATTAAATGGCTTAGTAAGTTTATTGCTAATGTCATCCAAAACTCACAGCCCTATTCTGTATGTGTGATTGATAACGCCTCTGACGACGATTCTGTAGGTTATTTGCAGCTGTATCATCCGGAAGTAAAAGTTGTAGTTTTGGATAAAAACTATGGTTTTGCGGAAGGCTACAATAGGGGCTTAAGGGAAATTGAGGCAGAACATTATGTACTACTCAATTCTGATGTGGAGGTAGGTGGCAATTGGATAGATCCTATTCTTGCCCTTTTTGAAGAGAACCCTAATATTGCAGCTGTCCAACCTAAAATATTAGACTATAATGATAAGTCTCGATTTGAGTACGCTGGAGCTGCCGGTGGCATGCTCGACCAATATGGTGTACCCTTTTGTAGAGGAAGAATGTTTGATGATCTTGAGCAGGACAAAGGACAATATGAGGAAGCCAAACCTATCTTTTGGGCCTCAGGTGCAGCGTTTTTTGTAAAAGCCAAAAAGTTTTGGGAAGTAGGCGGTTTCGATGGAGATTTCTTTGCGCACATGGAAGAAATAGATTTGTGTTGGAGGCTACAAAACGCAGGCTATGACATCTATTACTGCCCGTTTTCAAAAGTGTATCACGTAGGTGGTGGTACCCTCAACAAGGTCAATCCAAGAAAGTACTATCTCAACTTTAGAAATTCACTTTGGATGTTGCTAAAGAACCTCCCACTTGCTAAGATTATACCAATAATATTTGTTAGGCTATGTCTCGATGGGATGGCGGCCATTAAGTTTGCCATATCAGGAAAGCCCATTATGTTATGGGTGGTACTAAAAGCCCATTTGATTTTCTATTTGACACTTTTGCCAACAATGCTCAAACGTAGAAGGATTTCAATAAAGGGCTTGCCTAAAACTTTATATTCCAAATCTATTATAAAGAGTTATTATTTAGAGGGTAAGAAGCGATATTTGGATCTTTTAATTAATAAAAGTACCTAATAGTTTTTTATTTAATTAAATTTCAAAAAAATTGTATTAAATTTAGCAAATTTATAATTTTGCGAACTTGCGTATGAGTGATGGTTTGGCTTCAAATCAAATAAATGTTCTGCAACAGAATGTCGAGAGGCTTCTTTCGGAATACTTATCGCTTAAACAAAAGTATGAATACTTAGCAGTTGAATATCAAAGTCTGAGAGAAAAGCTCAATAGCTCTGAGAACCAGCTCGTAAACAAAAATAATGTAGAACCTGCGATAGTAAGCAGCTCTGAGACGGTGCTCTTAAAGGCTAAAATCGAAGAGTACATTAGAGAGATTGATGATTGTATAGCCTTATTGGCCGTGCAAGATTAAGATAAATGGGTGAAGTAGCCTTAAAAATAGTAATCGGAAACCGAGAATATCCTATGAAAGTACAGGAAGAAACTGTTACGGTCATTGAGGAAATTTCCAAGGGTCTAAATGAGTCCATTGAAAACTACAAAAAGACTTTAGGCCTTTCTGATATACAAGATGCTATGGCCATGACAGCCTTTGATTGTATGGTAAAACTGTATAGTTCTAACAATGCAACAACTTTGGATGCTGGCACGCTAGAATTAATAGCTACTTTAAACCAAAAAATCGAAAAAGCCCTTTCATAAACTCTCTTGGTGCGCTTTCTATCCTAATAAAATTTAAAAAACTAATGGATAGTACACTTGTTATAGTCATATCAACCCTCGTAGGCGTTGGTATAGGATTTTTCATCGGTCGCTACCTGCTCAAAACCATACTGGGTAAACATGAGACAGATGCGTTAGAAAAAGCAAAATTGATCATTAAAGAAGCTGAAGTTAAAGGAGAAAGCCTGGCCAACCAAAGGCTGATGCAATCGAAAGAGAACTATCTCAAGTTTAAGTCAGAAGCAGATGAAGATTTGAATAAGCGTAAAAACGTTGTGATTCAGAATGAACAAAAGATCAAACAACGTGAGCAGCAGATCACTAAGCAGCTTGAACAAAATTCTAGAAAGGAAGCCGAGCTTGACAGTGCCAAAGAACAAGTAGCAGCACAGCTTGAAATCGTCAATAAAAGAAAAGAAGAACTGGAGAAGATAAGACTTCAGCAAATCTCTAACCTTGAAAAAATCGCAAATCTTACTGCTGCTGAAGCACGTGAGCAAATCTTGGAAAACTTGAAGCGTGAAGCACAGTCTAAAGCAAGTTCTCATATAAAGGAAATCGTCGAAGAAGCAAAACTTACCGCAACTAAAGAAGCAAGAAAGGTTGTCATTCAGACTATTCAAAGGACAGCTACAGAACATGCCATAGAAAACTGTGTATCGATTTTCAATATAGATAACGAGGACATCAAAGGTAAAATCATTGGTCGTGAGGGTAGGAATATCCGTGCGATTGAGGCTGCTACTGGTGTTGAACTCATAGTGGATGATACACCTGAAGCGATTATCATATCTGGATTTGATCCCGTACGTAGGGAAATAGCACGTCTTTCTTTACACCGATTGGTTTCTGATGGTCGTATTCACCCAGCTCGTATCGAAGAAGTAGTTGCTAAAACAACAAAGAACATAGAGGAAGAAATCATTGAGATCGGCGAAAAAACTGCGATAGAGTTAGGTGTACATGGCTTGCATCCGGAGTTGATTAAAATGGTGGGAAGAATGAGGTTCCGTTCTTCTTATGCGCAAAACTTGCTACAACACTCCAAAGAAGTTGCGCGTATGGCATCGATTATGGCGGCAGAGTTGGGCTTGAATGCTAAAATGGCTAAGAGAGCTGGTCTTTTACATGATATTGGAAAGGTAAGTCCAGAAGAGTCGGATCTTCCTCACGCATTGTTGGGTATGGAGATTGCCAAAAAGTACAAGGAACATCCAGAGGTATGTAATGCTATAGGTGCTCACCACGACGAAATAGAGATGACTTCTATGATTTCACCAATAGTACAAGCTTGTGATGCCATATCTGGAGCTAGGCCTGGTGCAAGGAGGGAAGTGGTTGAGTCGTATATCAAAAGACTTAGAGATTTGGAAAACCTAGCCTTGTCGTTTGAAGGAGTAGATAAATGCTACGCAATTCAAGCAGGTAGGGAGCTAAGAGTCGTGGTTAATTCTGAAAACGTGAACGACGACAAAGCGAATAACTTGTCCTTTGAAATAGCCAATAAAATTGAAAAGGAAATGCAATATCCAGGTCAGATCAAGGTTACCGTGATCCGTGAGACAAGGGCTGTTAATTTTGCTAAATAGTTTTTATTTGTAAATTTGTAATTAATAATCATCATACTACTATCTTAAAATGGGTAAAGGAGACGCAAAATCAAAAAAAGGCAAAATCTGGAGAGGTTCTTTTGGGAACTCTAGACCTCAGAGACCAGTAAAAAAAGCTACTGAAGTTGTTGCAACAGCAACAGAAGCTAAGCCGAAAAAAGCAGCAGCTAAAAAAGCTTAAGAAGTTCATATAAAGGGAAGCCTTGGGCTTCCCTTTTTTGTTTGTTGTAAGAGAATTTGTTTCCTATCTATAGTCCTTCTTCAATAACCTAAAAATAATTGCTATCTATATTATTACCCCTTTTTTGTAATGTAAAACCTTAAATTTTCTCCTTGTTTTTAATAACGTTTTTAAGCTTGATATAAAAGATATAGCCCGCTAAACAAAGGGTGATCAAATTGGACCATAAGACTTGTTGTTGTTTTATGATGATCCCATATTTGAGCCAAAAAGTAACGCCAATGTTCATCAATAAAAACATCATCAGTGAGATTGCTGTGGTGTCTTTAGTTTTGAAAATCTTAAATACCTGTGGAAGATAGGCAATGGTAGTTAAACTGGCACCAATGCCACCTATGAGTTCTGAGTTCATCATTATTTTGTAATCTATTTGCTAAGGTACAATAAGTTTTTTGTGTGCTTGAGTTTTGCTTTTATTTATGATCTTTTAATCATATCATTGTGTAGCTGAAAATCTAGTTTTAGGCCCGTCCAAGATTGGACATGTAGGAAATCGTTTTATAAACATACTTGATTATGGTTAAATTATCATTCAAACAGCGTTTTTGGAAGGTCGGAAGATGGTACCTTGTGCTCTTTCTGGTCTTGTTTGTATTCAGATTTGCGTACGGTTATTTCAACAAAAGCAGCGCCGATGTAGATAGCTACGTGTCTGATTTTTTTAGTAATGTGGAAAACCTTCGCAAAAACTATGCGAGTGATGGAAAGAGATTCAAAGCGTCTCCTACTGTCATCTGGGAAAAGGGTTCTCCTGTTCCTGCATCGGCAAATGTGAGTGCCAACCAAAAGTATGAAAAGACCGCTACCGTACGAGCTAAGACTTCCAGTTTTGAAAAGGAAGCCCAACGCGTAAAAGCCATGGCTAGTGATTTTGGTGGTGTGATTCAGTATGAACAAAATTTGGGGAATAAAGGCGATAGGGAGATGCACCTCTTGGTCGGTATTGTGCCTGAAAAGTTTGATAGCTTTTATGTGGAAATTCAAAAAATCGGTCTGGTGAAATCTATGGAAATTACCAAGATCGACAAAACAAATGAATACCGACAGCTCAATGCCAAGAAGCTTTCACTCGAGAAAACTTTGTTATCGCTTAACGAATTGAAATCTAAAGGCGGGACTATTGTCGACTACCTTGCTCTGAATGATAAGATATTAGAGATGGAAAACAATCTACAGGAATTGGGTGTGGAGCTCGGAAACTTTGATACAGAAAACGAATTCTGTTCCATAAAATACTCACTATATGAAGGAGAAGTGGAAAAGAAGATTACACTGATGCGAAGGCTCAAAGTGGCACTGGAGTGGACCATCAAATACTATTTTGTGTTGGTAATGAGTTCGGTACTGCTATTGGTAAGTGTTTTTTTGCTTCTTTTGGTGTTGGATAGGTTCAATGTGATCAAAAATATAAGTGAAAAGATAAGAGAGTAATTGCGAGCCATTTTGTTTTAGCTGTATAAACTTCAAGTTTATACGGCTTCATTTTCAAGTTTATGTGGCCAAAACTTAAATTTTATGCGTGTGTGAAAAGAAGTTTTAGCTCCCAAACATAATTGTTTTGGCTACATGTAAAAAAGTTTGTGCGGCTAAAAGTAGTTGTTGATGCTCGGAAAACATTTAGTTCTAGCTACAAAAACATTTGTTGAATATTTGTTTTCTGTCAATTATTTAGAAAAATTCTAATTCATGAACTTGTAAAATTCCATTTCATGATAATATATAGAAGCTTCTCAAAAAGTATTAATTTTACCACTCGAAAATAAGGAACATTTAAAATTATAATTCACTGTTAAGATGTCAAAACTCAACAAATATAGCGCTACGCTTACGCAAGAGGTAACCAATCCTGCTGCAAAAGCCATGCTTTACGGCATTGGCCTTACATCAGACGACATGCAAAAGGCCCAGATAGGTATTGCAAGTACAGGTTATGAAGGAAACACTTGTAACATGCACCTTAATGGACTTTCTGTTCATGTGAAAAAAGGTGTACAAGAAAACGGCATGGTGGGTCTTATTTTCCATACCATAGGTGTGAGTGATGGTATGACCAACGGTAACGATGGTATGTCGTATTCATTGCCGTCTCGTGACATCATCGCAGACTCAATCGAAAACGTGGTGGGTGGTCAGTGGTACGATGGCGTAATTGCCGTAGTAGGTTGCGACAAAAACATGCCTGGTGCCATGATGGCCTTGGCTCGTTTGAACCGCCCAGGTATGTTGGTATACGGTGGTACGATTCGTTCTGGTGAATACAAAGGTCAAAAATTAGATATCGTTTCTGCGTTTGAAGCTCTAGGTAAGAAATTTGCAAATACCATTTCTGACGAAGATTACGAAGGAATCATTAAAAATGCTATTCCGGGCCAAGGTGCTTGTGGTGGTATGTACACTGCCAATACTATGGCATCTTCTATGGAAGCGATGGGCTTGACTTTGGCCAACTCATCATCTTATCCTGCTACGCACGAAGGCAAAAAAGCGGAGTGCTTGGCCATAGGTGCTGCCATGAAAAACATGTTGGAGAAAAACATTTGCCCGAGAGACATCATGACTCGCAAGGCTTTTGAAAACGCCATGACGGTTGTTACCGCTTTGGGTGGTTCTACCAACGCCGTACTTCACTATTTGGCTATCGCTAAAGCTGCTGAAGTGCCATTTACTTTAAAAGATATTCAAGATATTTCAGATCGTACGCCATTAATCGCCGATTTGAAACCATCTGGTAAATATTATATGGAAGACATGCTCGCCATTGGTGGTGTGCCTGCTGTAATGAAATACTTACTAAAAGTAGGTTTGCTACATGGCGACTGCATGACCGTAACGGGCAAAACCATTGCCGAAAACTTGGCTGAAGTGCCAGAGTTGGATTTCAGCGCACAAAAAATCATCAAGCCTATTACTGAGCCTATCAAAGCTACGGGTCACTTACAGATTTTGTATGGTAATATAGCTCCAGATGGTGCTGTGGCTAAAATTACGGGTAAAGAAGGTGAGAAATTTGAAGGTCTTGCCAAAGTTTGCGAAAGAGAAGAAGAGGTGATCGAGTTCTTGAGCAAAGGCGAAATTAAAGCAGGTCAGGTAATCGTAATCCGTAACGAAGGCCCTAAAGGTGGCCCAGGTATGCCAGAAATGTTGAAACCTACCTCAGCCATAATTGGTGCAGGTTTGGGCGACAAAGTAGCCATGATTACTGATGGTCGTTTCTCTGGTGGTACGCACGGTTTTGTGGTAGGTCACGTGTCGCCAGAAGCTCAAGCAGGTGGTAACATAGGTTTGATTAAAGACGGCGACAAAATTACGCTTGATGCTGTAAACAACACCATACACATGCACGTGTCTGACGAGGAACTGGCCGAACGCCGCAAGTTGTGGACGCCAAAAGAATCGCCATTCAAACAAGGTGTATTGCGTAAATATATCAAAAACGTATCCTCAGCAAGCGAAGGCTGCGTAACGGATTTGTAGTTTACGTTTAACAGTTTTAAGTATACAGAAGGCTGTTGAGGTGAAAACCTTGGCGGCCTTTTTTTTGTTTTTAGAAATCTAATATTGATTAACTTTACTCAAAAATATATATATATATATGGAAAATCTAGAACCTTACACTTTAGCAGAATTACTAATTGACCTGAAATGTAATGATACTGCAACTATTGAAAATAAAGAATTTAAAGAATTTTTATTATTTAATAATACTTATTTAAGCGAAAGGCTTGTTTTTAAGAACTGTAATTTCATAAAAGATATCCATTTCGAAAATGTTGATTTAAAAGAAGGTGTTTGGTTTGAAAATAATTGTGAGATTTCCTCATTGAAAATAACAGGTTGTTTTACGTCTAGATTAAGAACTAATAATTTAAGAATTTCAAATTCTATTATAAATTCTTTAGAAATGTCTAACAATTACAGCTTTGCTAACCATGTTTACATAATCAAAACCAAAATGTTTATTCTATGTGAAATTTCAGGATTTAAATCACCAAAAACTAATATAAAGTTATCCGA
>CAMFLX010000001.1 GCA_945957555.1 uncultured Cytophagales bacterium | reverse complement strand
AGTCCTTTGCTCTACCGACTGAGCTACCGCACCTTTAATTGGGATGCAAAGATATAAGTAAGTTTTCAAAATGCAAATTCCTCGGTTATTTATTTTAAAATAAATTATGTCGCAATAATCATATGGACTATCCCTTTTGCCAACTTGTCGTTTTTCCACCTTTAAAATTTTAGCCAATTTAATTATCTATATCTTGTCATTCATATAATAGTAATTAACTTATCATAAATTATAAAACTATACCCCGTAATATTCTTTTTGGCCAATTACTTTGAGGGTTTTATAAGAAATATTCAAAATTTATATCATAGTTTAGTACTTCAATAATGTGCAGGATTAACCTAGATTTATGTTTAAACACATATGTGACATATTAAAATATTAAGTAAAATAAAATTTGTAAATTATGATATAGTTTGTAAATTTGATCAATGAATTGTAATCTGTGAGTTTGCTAATTGTTTAAATAGAATCAATTTAGTGACAATAAACAATTAGACCGCTCACAAAAAAGGCTTTTGAATAAGCAGTACCATGAAGTAATAAATATATATGATAAGATCATATATCATACAAAAAACTCCAATAGTTTTTGTATTTTAAATTAACCCAAAATATGAATAATAGTACGGTAAATACTCAAAATCATTTTCCAGGATTATACTGAACGGTTTTCTTTTATAATATAGCTTTTTGCTATATAAACAAATTGATAATTGTTTAGCTAAACAAACGCTATTCTATGCGTTTTGAAGATTTCTGGATCTTTTAAGCATGTATTTAATAATCAATTTTAAATAGTTTCACATGAAAAAAAATTTTATCCTCGCATCATGCTTGTTGGCAGGAAGCCTTCAAGCTCAGTTTCAACTTTCGTACGGAACAACCAATAATGAAGCCACACCTGCGGTTTTTCCTACGTCTGATGGTGGTTTCATAAGTGCTGGTAAAACAGACTTACCCGTTTTTGGAGGTATAGACGCCACCTTGATTAAAACCAACGTAAATGGGGCACAATTGTGGTCAAAAGTCTATGGCGGTCAAGGTATCGATCAATTTAATTCAGTTAAACAAACACCCAATGCAAACATGCCTTATGTAGCTGTCGGATCTACTAGTAGCTATACGGGATCTCTTGATGCTTACTTCGTTGGCACTGATATTAATGGAGTACCATTAGTTTCCAAAATTTTTGGGGGTACCAATATCGACAGATTTAACCATATACAAAAGATCGTTCACCCTGTAGATGGCCCCGGTTATATCATGGTTGGAGAAAGTAATAGTTTCGGGTTTTATGGAGCTGGGTATGATATTTACGTAGTAAGGGTAGATCTATTTGGAAATTTAAAAGCCTCTGTTGTGATAGGTAATACAGGAGATCAGTTAGGTAATTGGATAGAACCCACTACCGATGGATACATCATCGCTGGTTCTACTACCATCAACTGTACGCCTTCAACTACTGGAGCCATTCAGTCAGACATTTACGCAGTAAAGCTTGATTTTAACCTTAATTTGGTCTGGGACAGAGTGATTGGTAACAATAACGTTCTGAGAAATGATGTGGCATATTGCGTAAAAGTGGATAACGTTGGTAACTATGTCTTTACTGGTGAAACACAAAGCTATGGCTTACCAGGTGGTGATGCTTTTCTTTTGAAACTTACACCAGCAGGTAATCCAGTATTTTTAAGAACTTATGGTGGAGCTAGAAACGACCAAGGCCGTTCATTGGTAGTTCATAAGACCGCAACTGGTGTTTTTTATGTAGTGACAGGCTTTGCAAGCTCTTACAATACTTTGGCTACACCAGATGCCTATTTGTTTAAAACAGACGCAAATGGTGTGCACATTTGGTCTAGAGTTTATGGCAAAGAAAAGCCTGACTATTCTTTTGAGGTAAATCTGAGCTCTGCAGCGGGTACAGGTTATGTTTTATCAGGTAACGAGCTCTCTTTTGGTGCTGGTGGAAGCGATGCTTATTTACTTAAAACTGATGTTAACGGATTGTCAGCCTCTGCATGCGACATACCAGTAACACCAACTGTACAAGGATATTTACCTTGCATCTATAAAGGTGCCCAATATGTAAAGGTCGATGTACAAAAACAAGTCGTTACTCCTTACAAAGCCTTGTTGTACAATATATACAAGTGCGTAGTTATATCTCCTGCTAAGGAAGCCTTGGAGGAAGAAAGCACTACAAATTCAGCCATTACTTTGAGTCCCAACCCAGCCAGCACACAGTTGCAGTTGACGGTTGCTACTGAGCTATTAGGTGCCTCTGTGTCAATAGTTAGTTTGAATGGCAAAACGGTAAAATCCTTTAATGTAGCTTCGGAAGCACAAACGATTTCCGTAGAAGAATTGGAAGAAGGTCTTTATATGATACTTATTAGCCAAACCAATGGCACACTACTTAAGGAGAAATTAGTCATCAAGCACTAATCTGCACTCTGTTAAAAACCATAAAGGGGCTAAAGCCCCTTTATGGTTTTTAATTATTACTCAAAATAATGTTTGATTCATTTCCGCTCAAAAACTTGACCATCTTCAATATTTTACCGCATCAGGCATGATAGATTGATAGATCACATCTTGAATTTTAGTGCGTACGTTATTGATGATTAAGGCTTTATTTTCAGGATCTGGATATGTTCTGTTTGACAGGAAAATGTAAATCAAATTATATTTTGGATCAATCCAAACACAAGTACCGGTAAATCCAGTATGTCCAAACGTTCTCTGCGAACAATAAATAGACGTGGAACCACCCCCGTCCCATTCTGGTTTGTCCCAACCAAGACCTCTTCTGTTGTTAAGGTAATTTCTGGTTTTAAACACATCCATCACACCAGAACCTAAATATCTCTTATAGCCATAATAGCCATCTTGGAGGTTCATTTGAAATAAAATAGCCAAATCGTTGGCATTGCTAAAGATTCCCGCATGACCAGCAACTCCACCATACATTGAAGCTCCCTCATCATTTACATATCCACAAATCTCTCTCGCCCTAAAATCTTTATCCCACTCGCTGGGTACAATATTATTTTTTGAAAACTTCCTTAAGGGTAAGTATCCTGTGTTACGCATCCCTAAACTTGCATACAAACTGTCAGAAAAAACATCTAGACTTTTGCTCAATCCCTTCTCTACGATTTTCTGGAAAATATAAAATCCAATGTCACTGTATTTATACTGGTAGCAAGAGTCTTTTCTGTGTATTAATTTACTGGCAAGGGTCCATTTCCAAACACTATCCTTTGTGTCCGCTCTTGTAAAAAGGCTATCGGCGATCTGTACCGTATGGGTACTGTCTTTTTGTTTTGAATAGTAGAAAAAATTCTTTTGTGGAGTTTCCAGTGTATATGTCCAGTGAGAAATAAATGCTTGTAAACCTGCCTGATGTGACAATATTTCTTGCAAAATCAAATCCTGCTTATTGGTACCAATTGTTTCTGGCAGATATTCCTTTAAAGTACTTGCAAGATTGATCTTATTTTGGGAATACAATTGCATAACACCTTGTAACGTGCAAGCTACTTTTGTGACAGAGGCAATATCATATAGAGAAGAATCTCTAACAGGTGAATAAAGACTATATCTATGATATCCAAATGCTTTTGAATAGACCACCGAAGAGTCTTTGATCACCAATACTTGACAGCCTGGCATCGCCTTTTGTGCAATGGATTGTTTTACTATGGTATCTATCCTTGAAAGTTGCGCAGAATTAAGCCCTTTAATCTCAGGATTAGCAATATAGCCGAGCCTAGATTTTTCGATACGGGTGTTTGCCAAGAGCTTCGCTTCCAACTTTTCTGAGGGGCTCACTGGCAACTGTGCTGTATTCACTAGACCACCAAAAATAAGCTGTGCAGGCAAAGCTTTAGTAATTTCATTTTCTTCATAAGTACAAATAAGTGTTTTGGCATTTTCAAAGTTTGATAGGGCGTAGGCATTGCCCAAAACTACTGTGATCACCTTTGTATTAAGCTGTAGGTTTTTTACAAACGTAATACAGTCATTACTCAATTTAAAGTTTTTAGCAGCTTGGTTTGTTAGACCACCAACGACGACGGTGACCAATGGATATTTAGAGATTTTATCCCAAAGCTTTTGATATTGGGCCAGTTCTGTTTTTTTATCTATAAAATAATAATCAATTGCCGCATACCTCTTAAACGAGTTTGCAACAACCCCATCGTCTTCATTATCAATCAAAACACAAGCCATTTTAAGGTTATTCACCTCTTTGATTGGAACCAGTGCTTCGTTATTTTTAACCAAAGTAATTGCTTTTCTATAAATAAGCTCCCTAATTGCCTTGGCTCTAGGATTATTCAAATCCTTTATGAGATTGGTAGTGTCCACAAACTTCTGCTTATGTAAACCTACCTTATATTTATAAAAGAGAATTTTTTTAACACTCTCTTCCAGCCGTTCTTCATCAATTTCCTTGGCATTAATGGCCGAATCGAGTGTTTTAAGCGCTCTTGGAACATCTTGAGAGAACAACAACACATCGTTCCCAGCCATAAAAGCAAGTTTATCTACCTGACCAGGTGCATAATAGCTGCTCACACCTTTCATGTTCAGGGCGTCAGTAAAAATGAGTCCTCTAAAACCCAATTTGTTTTTGAGCAGTTTGCGGACAACTTTTTCAGACAGGGTAGTCGCTTTGTTTTCCTCATCATCCAGGGCTGGTACATATAGGTGCGCAACCATGATACTCGCTAGGGTATCATCAATCATTTTCTTAAATGGATATAGTTCTATATCATCTAATCTGCTTTTTTTATGTTTGATCGTTGGCAAACTTAGGTGTGAGTCCGAATCGGTGTCGCCGTGGCCTGGAAAATGTTTAGCACAAGCCAAAACTCCTTGGCTTTGCATGCCTCTCATATATTCTGTGCCTTTTTGAGTCACTTTTTCCACATCCTCCCCAAAAGATCGATAGCCGATTACTGGATTCAAACGATTATTGTTCACATCAACTACTGGAGCAAAATTTACGTGAATTCCCATCCGCTTGCACTGATAGCCTACCTCTTTGCCAAAATCATAAATCAGTTTGTTATTGACAAGCGCACCCATGGTCATTTGTTTCGGAAAGACTACGGTGCTATCAAGTCTCATACTCAGTCCCCACTCTCCGTCGATGGCAATCATCAAGGGAATTTTTGATTCTGTTTGATATCTGTTGGTTAATCGAGCTTGGCGCATAGGCCCCCCCTGCATAAATATAAGCCCGCCAATTTTGTACTTTACAATAAGGCTATCTATTTCCCTAATATGTGCGGAGTCTTTGTTAGAATAAGCAGCGATCATAAATAGCTGTCCTATACGTTCATGTTGAGACATAGTATTATAGACACTGTCTACCCATTTGTCAGCCAATTTGTTTTTAGGCCTCCGGACGGTATCTTCAGCCTTTGACTGTAGCGTCAAAAGGAAGATAGCAACGTAAAAAACATTTTTCACAAACCTGTACATGAAACAAAAAAAGTGGATAATCTACAAATAACCTAGATATATACGTGTTTATACCTAAAAACTATGCCAAAGCGCTCAATTTTACAAAATTGTGTTAGAATCATCCAAAGTTCTTATTTAAAACCAGAAACTCAAAAATTATCTTTAGGAATTACGCACCCAATTATTAAAAACAAATGCTCTTCCTTTTTATGGAAAGAGCATTTGTCTTATAGCATTGTGTAAAAAATCAATGTTTGAAATGTCGAACACCAGTGGTTACCATGGCCATACCATGTGCATCACAATACGCAATACTTTCACTATCTTTTATGGATCCTCCTGGCTGAATCACAGCTGTAATTCCAACCTTATTCGCGATTTCTACACAATCTGGAAATGGAAAGAAGGCATCAGAAGCCATAACGGCTCCTTTTAAGTCAAATCCAAAACTTTGTGCCTTTTCAATTGCTTGTCTCAAAGCGTCAACTCTGGAAGTTTGTCCAACACCACTAGAAATCATCATATTCTCATTCGAGAAAACAATCGTGTTAGACTTGGTATGCTTTACGATTTTATTTGCAAATAGCATCGCTTTGATTTCAGAAGCTGATGGCGCTTTTTTTGTTACCACCTTGAGGTCTGCCTCTACTTCCATTTTAGCATCTTTATCCTGAGCAATCACACCATTCAACAATGTTCTGAATTGCAAATCGCTAAATTTCAGAGGTTTTCTTTGCAGAATGATCCTGTTTTTCTTTTCCATCAACAGATCAAGCGCATCCTGGTCGTATTCTGGAGAGATCAATACTTCAAAAAACAGTTTATGTAACTCTTCCGCTACAGCTTTGTCTACTTTTTTGTTAGTGATAATCACACCACCAAATGCAGATACTGGATCTGTAGAAAGTGCCAACAAGTAAGCTTCTTTGGGGGTAGCCGCAGAAGCTATCCCACAAGCATTATTGTGTTTTAAAATCGCAAAGGTAAGATCCGTAAACTCGTCAATAAGCGCCACCGCAGCATCAACATCGAGCAAGTTGTTATAAGAAAGCTCTTTACCGTTTATCTTTTCAAATAGGTCTTCTAATTTCCCGAAGAATATTCCTTTTTGATGTGGGTTCTCACCATATCTTAAGGTTTGACCTGAAGTTATACTTTGTTTGAATATATTAAGGTCTTGCTCCTTATTGAACCAATTAAAGATAGCAGTATCATAGTGCGAAGACACATTGAAGGCATAAGACGCAAATCTCTTCCTATCCACAAGATCTGTTGCACAACCTTTTTCCTCCAAGATCGCGGTAAGCTCCTCATAGTGATCTCTTGAAGGAACAATTACTACATCGTTGAAATTTTTGGCAGCAGCCCTAATCAAGGAAATCCCACCAATATCTATTTTTTCGATGATATCTTGCTCTGAGGCGTCTGAAGCCACTGTTTGCTCAAAAGGATATAAATCTACAATAACAAGATCGATAGCAGGTATCTGGTGCAGCGCAACTTGCTCGTTATCCTTCACGTTGTCTCTTCTGAAAAGAATACCACCAAAAATTTGGGGTTGCAAAGTTTTCACCCTTCCTCCCAATATTTCCGGAAAGCCAGTCACGGCGTCAACAGCTGTTACTGGGATTCCTAAATCCTCTATGAATTTTTGCGTCCCTCCCGTAGAGTAGATACTCACATTATGTTGGTGTAAAATTTTTACGATTTTGTCAAGATTGTCTTTGTAATAGACAGAGATCAATGCAGATTGAATCTTTTTGTTCATTTGATGATTATTATACTCGTAGATAAGCGCACAAATTTAGGAAAATATCTTTTGAAAAAATGTTGAATTATAAGTTTTGAATTAGGAGTTGCTAAAAAATGTTCAAGAATCATTAAAATAGCAGATTAATTAGGCTATGACATTACAAAAAATCTTAAAGTTCAGAAAGTATGGCTTGTACAGGTATAAGTATATGTTGGTCTTATATCACGAAAGACCTAAAAGTATGTACTCTGCAATGGCTCTTGTACCCCCATTCATATTAATCTGGAAGGCAAAACAAATGTACAACTCTAAACTCTACAAACATGAGTGTATCCATCACAGACAGATTTTGGAATTATTCATAATCCCATTTTTCCTTTGGTATATACTGGAGTATTTTATCAGTAGATTTAAAGGAATGAAACACTATGAAGCCTATAGGAATATCAGTTTCGAAAAAGAGGCATATTATGGAGAAAATATTTCTAATTATGCCAGCAGACCCAGATGGTATGGGTTTTTGAAATTTTACAACTAAGCATTCGCAAATGGTAACGGTTGCGTTTGGACATTCCCAAAAAAACGCTTTATCTAGTACAAAAAAAAGTAGAATTACTTAGTTTACTAGCGTTCAGTTTTTATATTTGTACCTTCATTTTTAAAAACTATAATTCTTTTTATATGTCAAAGCAGGCTGAGATCATCATAGAGGGTAAATCGTATCAATTTCCTGTAATTGAAGGAACTGAAAACGAGAAAGCCATTGATATCAGTAAGTTGAGAGATCTAACAGGTCATATCACTTACGATATTGGATACAAGAATACAGGTGTAACCAAAAGTGCGATTACTTATCTTGATGGAGAAGAGGGGATCTTGAAATATAGAGGTTATCCGATTGAGCAATTGGCGGAAAAATCTAGCTTTCTTGAAGTAGCATATCTATTGATTTATGGTAAACTACCAACTGCTGAGCAATTTAAGAATTTTGATACTTCTATAGACCGTCATTCGATGATCCACGAAGACGTGAAGAAAATTTTGGATGGTTTCCCTTCCTATGCGCACCCTATGGGCGTACTTTCTTCACTAGTTTGCTCATTGACTGCCTTTTATCCAGAGTCGTTAGATCCAAACCAAACAGAAGAACAAGTAGACAATTCGATCATTAGGTTAATTGCCAAAATGCCAACCATGGTAGCTTGGGCTTATAAAAAATCAAAGGGGAGACCAGTAAACTATCCAATCAATGATCTAGATTACTGCTCAAACTTCCTTCACATGATGTTTGCAAACCCAACGGAGAAATATATAGTTGATCCTGTGGTTTCTGCAGCATTAAATACCCTCTTGATCCTTCACGCAGATCACGAACAAAACTGTTCTACTTCTACAGTAAGAATCGTTGGTTCATCACAAGCTAGTTTATTTGGATCTGTATCTGCAGGTATCAATGCCCTTTGGGGACCACTACATGGTGGTGCTAACCAAGAAGTAATCGAGATGCTTGATGCGATCAAAGCTGATGGTGGCGATGTACAGAAATGGGTTGCTAAAGCAAAAGATAAAAACGATCCATTCCGTTTGATGGGCTTTGGACATAGAGTATATAAAAACTTTGACCCAAGAGCAAGAATCATCAAAAAAGCATGTGATGACATTCTTGGCAAACTTGGTGTGAGTGATCCAGTATTGGATATAGCTAAAGAGTTGGAGCATGCTGCTTTAACAGATCAATATTTTGTAGAAAGAAAGCTATATCCAAACGTGGACTTCTATTCTGGTATCATCTATAGAGCATTGGGTATCCCTGTAAATATGTTTACCGTTATGTTCGCCCTTGGCCGTTTACCGGGTTGGATAGCACAATGGAAAGAACTAAGAGAAAACAAAGAGCCAATTGGCCGTCCTCGTCAAATCTACACTGGCGAAACCGACAGAGATTATGTAGAAATGAATAAAAGATAAATAAAAAAGGGAGCGCTTTTGGCGCTCCCTTTTTTTATTTACAAAGCAAACTGCCCTTCGACATTCATAAACGCATCAGTATCCCCAAGAATTAATGCAACAATTCTTGCATTAAATCCCTCAAAAAATCTATTTTTGTATTACCGTGAACTTTCATAGTTATTTATAACAGTGATCAATAAGATTCTTAATACTGTAAGTTTATTCTTTGGGATTTCTAAAAGCGAGGTATGAGGAATGTTCCTCCTCCTATTCGTCTGTATCATTTTACTCATGCTCCCCGTATATCAAAAATATGTATATACCCAAGAACCATCCAGCTTTGTTATTATTGTAGACACAAATACAAACATGTTATCAAGTACCGATGCCTACCAAAGTCGTTTTGTAGAGGCAAAAGATCTTGATAGCAACTCCATTCAAAACCACCTCAGCCGTAAAGTCTTGATAAATGAAATCACCCAAGAAGATCTTAAACATCTTGGTATTAATAATAGGGTTACCTCCAATATCATTAAATATCTGGAAAAGGGTGGGCGGTTTCACCAAAAATCAGATCTGAGAAAGATATATAATATGGATGAGAAATCTTATGGACTCATCATAGACAATACCTTGTGGGAAAACCAACCGATAACTGATAATAAAAGTAAAACAGAAGAAATTGCTAAAACCTCACTAAAGCCTGTCAAAGAAAAAATTGATCTCAATACAGCCGATACCTCTACACTCGTTACAGTAAAAGGTGTAGGGCCAAAGCTAGCCTTGAGGATCATCAAATATAGAGATCTATTGGGCGGTTTTATGAATATCGATCAATTACATGAAGTGTATGGACTCAGTGATTTTGCTATAACTGAACTCAGAGACCAAGTATTCATAGGTGAACATTTTAAGCCTAAAACTATTCCAATCAATCATGCAGGTTTAGGGCTATTATCAAGCCACCCCTATCTCGGAAATAAAAAAAGTAAGGTGATTTACAATTATTTAAAAAATCATAGTAAATTGTCGAACTTCGAAGAATTTCAAAAATCCTACCCATTTACAGAAGAAGAATTAACAAAAATAAAAGACTATATTAGTTATGAATAGTTTTACTAAACTTATCATATTATCATTTACCATTTCGTATTCTATATATGCTCAAAGAGATACTTCAGGGCATATTGGCTACGTTATAACATTACAGTCAGATACCATTAAAGGACTGGTATACAACCATCACAAATATTCTCATGCATATATTGTTGTCAAGAATATAAATAACACGACCAAGGATAGCATTTTTTTACCAAAAACAGTTTTGGGTTATGAAGCAAATCACAAAATATTCAGAACCGTGAAATTACCTATTGCAGAAAATTCAGATTCGATATATCAGTTTGCTGAAATTGTTGTAAATGGACCAATTACAATGTATGAAACAAAAATTAAAACTGATTTTATACTACCTCCCAAAAAAGCGTTTTTAGTGGAAAAAATGGATAGAAAAGAGTTTTTACCCTTTGGAAAAATAGATTACATCGTACCCTTTGTACAAGATTATGAGCAACTTAGAAACGATATTTTAAGTTATAAATATGACAATAGCTTTCATTCAAAAAAGCTAGTAGTTGAACAGTATAATGATTGGGTGAAAAAAAAATAGAGATTTATTCTCTGAAAATTTGGGATTACAAAATTAGTTCCTATATTTGCATCCCGATTAGGTGAGGTGCCTGAGAGGCCGAAAGGAGCAGTTTGCTAAACTGTCGTACGGGTTAAACCGTACCGAGGGTTCGAATCCCTCCCTCACCGCAAGTTTGCGGCAGGCACACTGAGGGAGATCGGAGAAGTAACCGAATAAAAAACTTCAAAACGGGGTGTAGCGTAGCCCGGTATCGCGCCACATTTGGGATGTGGAGGTCGTAGGTTCGAATCCTGCCACCCCGACATAAAAATCCGGAATCGAAAGACCAACAGAAATGTTGGTCTTTTTTGTTTTACACCATGTACTTTGTCTATATCATATACAGCGAGGATACCAAAAAGTATTACACTGGCAGCTATGCAGATGTCTCGCTCAGGATCCAGCACCACAACGCAGGGCACAACAGAAGCACAAAGTCGGGTGTCCCATGGACAGTCGTCAGGCTCTTCGAGGTCGACGACAGGACAGGGGCACTAAAACTTGAGCTGAGGATCAAGAAACGGAGGGCGAGAAGGTTCCTCGATGATATTGGTGCAACCTAGCCCAGTATCGCGTGGCGCTTGGAGCGCCAAGGTCGCAGGTTCGAATCCTGCCACCCCGACATAAAAATCCGGAATCGAAAGACCAGGTCTTTTTTGTTTTTACAGCAATATATACTTCGTCCACATTGATACACTGGGAGCTGTGCAGATTTCCCGCTCAGGCTTCAGCACCACAGAAGCACTAAAACCGGTATACCCTCAACGCTATTGAGAATCTTCGATGTTTCAGACAGGGCTGAGACCCTTAGGATAACATTATTAGGCGATAAAACCTAAAACTCACATCTCAAATAATTGATCTTGAAGCCCTCAGCAAGGAATTTCAATTCATACTTTGTTTGAATCCCATGATGGAATCCCAAATAGTCCGAGTTGTATAAATCATGGGTATAAATTAAACTTTTAGGATTATTGCTTTTTACTACCTCTAGACCATAATCAAATAGTTCTCTGTTATCCGTCTTGAAGTTAAAGATGCCTCCGCCCCCCATCACATGTTTGTACATATCAATATAGCGCTGGTGAACCAAACGACGCTTTTCATCCCTTTCCAAGGGCCGAGGATCTGGAAAAACAACCCAGATTTCCGAAACTTCACCTTTTTCAAAATATTGATCTAGAAAATCTATGGTATGTCTATAAAACGCTACATTGGTAAAGCCATTTTGAATAGCGATGGTACTTCCTTTCCAAATTCTTGCTCCTTTGGTATCAAATCCCACAAAATTCTTATTAGGATATTCCTTTGCTAAGCCTACCGTATATTCTCCTCTTCCACATGCTAACTCCAAGACTATTGGATTTCCATTTTTAAAGAAAAGCTTATCCCAGTTCTTCCTTACTGTCTCAAATAACTCTTTGCCTGGCTCTATCACATTGTGAACATTGGCATTGTGTTCAAATCTTGCAAGTTTTTGACGTCCCATGCGGCAAAATTAATTATAAATTTTTGATTCTTAAATCTCAAACAAGATTCAGAATCAATTTCCATTCTTGTAGTTTTGTTTCAAAATTCTTTGTAGCATGTGCAGGGCTTGTGGATGGCAACAAATGATAAAAATGACTGTTTTGAAATCCTACATACTTCTTGAAAAATTTCTGAGCTGGTTGCCCGTTAAATATAACATGTTTGATATCAATATGTTTTCCAAAAAATGCCGTGAAATCATTCGGGATTTCATTCGTTATATTACTGTCTAAACTGCCTTCACGCTCACAATGCTGTAAGACATCCCACAAAGCAATGTGATGACTTACTAATAAATCTATTCTTTCTTGATAGTCCACAGAATAAGTTTTTTCAAACAATCGAAACAAAATCTTCCAAAACATATTTTGAGGATGCGCATAATATTGCTGCTCTTTAAGCGATAAGGCGCCAGGCATTGTTCCTAAGATCAGGACCTTTGGGCTATTTTCTGCAATGGGGTTAAAAGAACTATGTAATCTTGTCATTTCCGATTCATGGTATCACTAAAGCTTCTTGGCTTCGTTCCAGTATTTATCCATTTCTTCCAGAGTCATTTTAGATAGCTCCTTTCCATCCTTCTTACTCTGTTCCTCTAGATATGTAAACCGTTTTATAAATTTTTTATTGGTTTTTTCTAAAGCATCCTCAGGATTGATGTCAACAAATCTTGCATAATTGATTAAAGAGAACATAATGTCGCCAAACTCTGCCTCCATTTTTTCCTTATTTGGGCTGGGTACATCTCCCTCTGCCTTAAACTCGCCAATCTCCTCTTGTACTTTGTCCCAAACTTGGTCTTTGTGATCCCAATCGAAGCCCACTGACCGTGCCTTCTCCTGCACACGGATCGCTTTCACCAAAGCTGGCATTGATTTAGGAACACCACTCAGTACAGATTTTTTACCACCACTTTCTTGTTGTTTGATTCGCTCCCAGTTCTTCTTTACCTCTTCCTCGTTTTCTGCGGTAACGTCACCATAAATGTGCGGATGTCTCCTAATTAGCTTTTCACACAAGGAATTTATAACATCACTTATGTCAAAAGTTTGCGTTTCAGAGGCTATTTTAGAATAAAATACAATATGAAGAAATATATCACCCAATTCCTTTTTGATTTCCTCCATATCTTGATCCACTATTGCATCCGAGAGCTCGAAAGTTTCCTCGATAGTCAAATACCTCAAACTTTCAATGGTCTGTTTCCTGTCCCAAGGGCACTGTGCTCTTAATTCATCCATGATAGTCAGCAATCTATCAAACTCCTTCAATGCCTGTGCTCTATTTTTCATTTATAAAATTGATTCTAAATATTAAAGTAAAGATAAATTATTTAATCAAAATCCGGAAAGTTACGTAACAACTAGGTGTTTTCATTTCAACAAAAAATGTTGATATTTGTCGTGTAGGTATTTAGCTAACGTTATTGCCATTTAAAAATTGCTGTATAAAATGAGAGTATACTTATTATCAATTTTTTGTTTCCTCAATGTACTTTGTTTAGCGCAAAGTTCAACTAATTCATTTACTGATGAGTTTAATGAAGGCTCCATTTGGCCAAAGTTTGATGACGTTGAAGGTTCTGGGCAAGTAGTTAAAGGCAAGTACATTTTAAAATCCAAAACTGATGATGGATTCCCAGAATCTTGTATTTCACCATATATGGATTGGAAGCAAAATTTTGGATTAGAGGTAACCTATACTCAAAAGACATTTCATGCTCATAATATTTCAGGGCTAATCTGGGCTAAAGATGAAAATAGTTTTAATGGATTCTTTATTAGAATGAATGGATTCTTCGAAATAGTAACCATTGTTAACGATAACATACAAACGACCATTAAAGACTGGACTAAGGTCGACATGATCAAAACCTCCAATCACCCCAACACGCTAGCGATTTCTAAAGAGGGTAATAACTATATCTTTTATATCAACAAAAAAGAAGTATTTAAAGCGCCTGCTGATAAGTTTTTAACCCATAATGACGGTATGGGCTTTATCGTGGAGGGTAACAATACTATTGAGGTAGATCGATTTTCTTTTGAACAAAATGTAAAAATAAAAGTAACCCCAGATGGTTTGATCGAAAAGAAAAAGGAACCTCTTGGAAGTAACATAAATACAAGTTACAATGACCTGAACCCGATTATCTCGGCCGATGGTAAAAACCTATATTACGCCATAGACAACCACCCTAGCAATATTGGTGGTACAGCACAAGATGTGTGGTATAGTACCAAAGTCAATGACACGACTTGGAACAAAGCCAAAAACATTGGTTTACCCATTAACAATCTAGAGCATAATGGCGTTATTTCCGTGTCTCCTGATAATAATACCCTTTATCTATCTGGAACATATAAAAAAAATGGCAAGCCTCAAGGAGCTGGATTCTCCTATTCCAACAGAACCCATGAAGGTTGGTCTGTGCCTCAAACCATAAAAATCAAAAACTTTTATAATGAATCCGAATATCAAGAAGCTTGTATTGCTCCAAACAAAAAAACGATGATTTTTACCGCAAAAAGAGCAGATTCTTTTGGCAAAAATGATTTGTATGTAACCACAATGATCGGGCCTGACGAATGGTCGGAACCTATAAACTTGGGTCCGAATGTAAATAGTGAACAAGATGAAGCCTCACCCTTTTTAGCCGCTGATGGTAAGACGATGTACTTTAGCTCTGAAGGTAGACCTGGCTTTGGAGATATGGACGTGTTTGTTACCAAACGTTTAGATAATTCTTGGACCAAATGGTCAGAACCTCTCAATATGGGACCATATATCAATACCATCGAATTCGACGCCTACTTCTCCGTCCCAGCCAAAGGAGATTATGCATATTTGGTAACAAGTTTGAATACTCTGGGCGCCGAAGATATCGTAAGAATAACGCTTTCAGAATCAGCAAGACCAGAGCCAGTGGTGGTAATACATGGAAAAATCTTTGACGCTAAAACTAAAAAGCCACTCTCCGCTGATATCACTTATGAAGAACTTCCTGAGGGTAAGGCTCTTGGAAATGCGATCTCAAACCCTAGTACTGGTGAATACAAAATTGTTTTGCCTTATGAAAAAGTATATGGAATATTTGCAGAAAAAGCAGGTTATCTTACTAAAAACGACAATATAGATCTTACTAATCTTCATGAGTATCAAGAAATTGAGAAAGATTTTTATTTGGTACCAATTGAGGTAGGAGAAAAAATTGTGATGAACAATATCTTTTTTGCGCAGGGAACACCAAATATCCTCCCTAACTCATATCCAGAACTTGATAGGTTCGTAGATATGTTGAAGAAAAATCCTAAAATGGAAATTGAAGTGGGGGGGCATACTGATAATGTAGGAGAGCCTGCATTGAATCAAATTCTTTCTGAGCAACGCGTGGTCGCCATTACAAAATATTTTGTAAGTAAAGGGATTCTTGCTAAAAGAATGCTTGGGAAGGGGTACGGAGATTCTCAGCCAATTGCTAGTAATTTGAAAGAAGAGACACGTAAACTTAACAGAAGAGTTGAGATCAAAATCTTAAAAAAATAATCTCAAAAAACAGTTTGGCCGTTTGTTAGACAACGATCTAGTAATTTCTAACAAACAACCAAACTATTCCCTTATATAGACCAACAAATACATAGCTCAATACACCTAGTTTTTGTTTTTTACGATATCTTATAGTGATCTCTGAATAATTGATTTCCTGATCCATCTTTTTAAGCTTTCAATCATAATTTTCGATTTCGTTACCGAGCCTCGGATGTTCTCTCTCAATTTTAATGATATTTTCAACATCTGGATTAGATGCTACGCAGTTACCGCAATTTTATCTCACTCCAAATTTCTTCATTTACATTGTGTGCTAAAAAACGCCCCCCATTCTTTTCAACAATCGTAAGTACATCATGAGGCAGTTAGTCTACATTTTTTACAACGAACTCTACTTCTGCAGTATGAATCACCGTTCTAGAATTCTTAACTCCAATGTTTTCGCTATTACTTTTGCAATATGTTGGGGTAGCATATTTGTTGTTAGATGAGGTAAAAAAAATAAAAATCCAATACAAATTGAGACTACTCAATCCATCATAAAATCCTTTCATATTATTATAGATATAAAAGGACCTGCAATTCCATAAAAAGGAAATTTATTTTGTTATTTTTGTATACCAAACCGTCTTATCGTTCCGAATTATATTCGGGAAGGAAAGTCCGGGCAGCACAGAGCAACGTACCACTTGACAAGGGTGGGCAGTATGCCAAAACATACTGACAGACAGGGCCACAGAGAACAAACCGCCTTGATTAGTCAGGGTAAGGGTGAAAAGGGGGTGTAAGAGACCACCGCCAGCAAGGCAACAAGCTGGGCATGGTAAACCTTGCGTGTTGAAAGGTCAAATAGGTTGCATTTGAGGTTTACCTCAGTTGGTTGCTCGCCAATTCAACGTAAGTTGAGGTGTAATGGGTAGACTGCTTGACCCCGATTATCGGGGCTAGATAAATGATAGGACTCGACAGAACCCGGCTTACAGGTTTGGTATTTTTTTGAAACCATATATTAATGATTAGATATCTCATAATACTAGTTATTGGTACTCTAGGGATCAATGTGCTATTTGCACAAATCGAACCCAGAAAGTGTGCCACACATTTATTAGAAGAACAAGCAATAAAAAAGAATCCGAAAATTAAGGAGGACTTTGAAGCATCAATCCAAAGGATTATTCAAAACAGAAAACTTTCTAGGACAACTGATTATGAAATAGTGACGATACCTGTGGTCGTCCATGTTTTGCATCCAAACCTTGGTTTAGGTATCAAACAAAACCTAAAAGATGAAGTGATTAAAAGCCAAATTGATGTGCTCAATAAAGATTTTAGAAAACAAAACTCAGATACTACAAACACCCCTTCCTTATTCAAAAGTGTTGCTGCTGATACCAAAATTCAGTTTTGTCTTGCCACGGTGGATCCTTATTGTAATCCTACCAACGGTATTGTACGAATTGCCAATGCAAAAGCTTCTTATGATGTTGATTTGGTAGACACCTTGAAAAAATTTAGCTATTGGCCATCTGATGAATATTTAAATATTTGGATTACTGATCTAGAAAGCGGTTTTATTGGTTTTGCAAAATTTCCTTATGGCACAAGCCTACCGGGCCTTGAAGACGGAAACTTCAATCAAGATCCTAGGTTTGATGGTGTGGTCATCGACTATACCACTTTTGGAACTACGGGTGCAAGTTTAAAAAAGAATTATAATCTAGGCAGAACTGCCACACACGAAATAGGTCATTGGTTAGGTTTGAGACACACTTGGGGAGACGACAACTGTGGAAATGACTATTGTAACGATACTCCTATTCAAAACACCAACACGGATGCATGCAATAGGGCACAAACTTGCGATGGCAGCAGCTTGGCAATGATGGAGAACTTTCTCGACTACACCTACGACGCATGTATGAGTCTTTTTACTAAGGACCAAACAGATAGAATGAGGGCAGTGCTAGAACAAAGCGCATCAAGAAAATCACTTATTGCAAAAAATTCCTGTGCAAAAATTCCAGAGACATCATACAATCCAGACTTTGAGGGTTTCGAAAACGATACATTACAAAAGTATATTTTACCATCACCAAAATCAATGATAGCAAGTATCGGTGCTTATGGTGACGAGGGTTCATCATTTTATATTAAATCTGATACTTCTTTTGAAATCATCCAAACCCCAAAATTACAACTTAGTAATCCAAGGATCAATTATTTGAATTTTGATGTTGCGCTTCTTAACAAATCAAATCAGGTTCCTGACGGGGATCTCGTCATCAGTTATCAATTGGGATGCTCTGGAGCTTGGATTAATTTTGTTAAATTTTCGGCAGCGCAATTGGTAAATGCAGCGGGCATAAGTCAAAATTTGCCAATAAAAACTGATTGGAAAAACAAATTGATCAATTTAAGTTTGATCAAAAGCGGACTCATTAAACTAAAATTTGAGTATATAAACAGGAACCATACGAATGTAGAATTGTACCTAGACAATCTCCTCTTCAGTGAGAACAAATCAAGTAGATTAGAAATCACTTTTGATGATTCAAATAAAAAACTAATTTTTAGCCCAAAACATATCGGACTTAAGGATCTTGATGTAAATATCTATAGCACAGAGGGTAAGCTTGTATATGAACACAGCTATAGCCAAATCTCAGCAACTACTCTTACACTTACAGATATCATTAACCCAAACGAGATCTATATAGTTAAGGCTACTTACGATGATCAACAGTATACCTATAGATTTCTATATGTTCAGCAATGACCTCTTTATTTGTCAAATATCTTAGCAACACCCCCTTTCTCCGCTATCTTTTATTCTTTGTAAGCGGCATATTATTATATCTATTAGATATATCTTGGTTTGTAGTACTTACTGCAGTACTGCCCTTACTTGTTTCTCTTTCTGTCTGCTTTTGGTGTTTTCCTTTACTCAGAAACACACTTTATCTTTTCTGTGGCCACTTATCCTTATTATTAGTCGCATTTTTTACATGCCTCTTGAAAGATCCAAATAACGATCCAAAATTTATACTAAACCAGAAGCCTTCTCTCTATTATAAAGTAGTAGTTACCGATAAGGTCTCAGACCATCGCTACTATGGAAATATAATCAGTACTTATTCAAATGGAAAGCCAAAGGAGAGCAGGGGCAATATCCTCCTTACGTTCAAAAACGATGATCCACAAGTATTAGACACCTTACAAATAATGGGCTGTCCACAATTTGTGAAAGAACCGCTAAATCCTGAAGAATTTAACTACAAGCAATATTTAAATGGTAAGGGTATATTAATACAAGATTATTTGGTACCAAACCGAATCATACATCATGGAAAAAACAATGGGTTCTCACTTAAAAAATTATGCCATGATTTTAGGGCTTTTTTTTCCAAAAGAATTAGAATCTATATTACCAATCCAGATATTGCCTCAATTGCTGAAGCTCTAATCTTGGGTATAAAAGGCGAGATAGACGGTGAACTTTTCAATGCCTATGTCAAAACAGGAACTATACACGTACTTGCTGTTTCGGGAATGCATATCGGTTTGTTATTTGGATCTATTGTTTGGATTTGTGCTTATCTGTTTGGCAAGAACCACGCTCTTGTTTATTCACTGTTTGCCCTTGGTATTATGTGGTTCTTTGCCATGATTACAGGGTTTAGTGCCTCTGTGGTAAGAGCTGCTGTGATGTATACGGTATATCAAATCGGAATCGTGTCAGGCAAAAAGATCAATTTACCCAATACCTTGTTTTCTTCCTGCTTTCTAATTTTGCTACTTGAACCTATGATGCTCATTGATATAGGTTTCCAGCTCTCCTTCTTTGCAGTTTTGGGAATAATATCTTTACAACCATTTTTTCAATCCATCTTCGATACACAAAGCTCGTTTCTCAAAAATATTCGTGATCTATTTACGGTTAGTATTTCAGCGCAATTAGGTGTATTGCCAATCAGCTTATACTATTTCAAACAATTTCCGAATCTATTCATTATTAGTAACTTGTTTGAAGTGACTCTTTCAACCTTGGCACTATATATAGGCCTACTGTGCATTATATTTGTCTGCTTTGATGGCATACTAGCCTTTCTTTGCAAAATATTGTCATATTTCGTGGGACTTATGAATACTACTGCTACATTTCTTTCAGATCTTTCTTTCTCAGTAAGTAAAGTATATTTAAGTTTTGAAGAAACACTTGTTTTAGGCTTTCTCATATTATCTCTCATCATATTTCTTCGCACTAAAAGATTAAGCTCTTTGAAACTCAGCTTACTCTCTGTAATTATCTTTGTGATCTGTATTGGATTTAGGTACTATTCTGTCTTTATATCAGAAAAAGTGATTTTTTATTCCCATAAAAGACAGGCTATTATCGATATTTATGAAAAAGGTAAATTGCGAAGGCTTTATTGCACCAGCGATACGCTACAAGACTCACATTTTAGCAGTATATTAGAAAGTAACCAACTGAGAAACAGCTTATCTGAAAATCTTCAAAAAATATGCATAGATACTTATAGTTCTGCCTTCTTTCAAAAGAAATCAAAAAGAATACAGATCATTAATAGTGAAAGGGCTCAACTCGCCTATGATACAGATATTATTTATTTAAATGGCTATAGTCCATCAAACCTTCCTCCAAAATCTGCTCTCATTGTCGTTAGAAACAAAAAACAGCTGAAACCCTTACTTAAACTGGGTTATTCACAGATACATTGTTTAGAAACAGATGGCGCCTTGATGCTTTGAGCTATATCTGAGCTTCAATAGATATAATAGTTGAGCGAATGACTCCTCTGGAATTGGATTTTTTTGTGGAAAGGCTTAAGTTTGTGGAAAATACACAAATTGTCAGGCAGTAAAACCATCAAGAAAAAGAAGAAGTTAGGAGCCTATCCGTCCGTATCTGTGGTGTTTAGTATCACTTTGGCAGTATTAGTTATTGGCATATTTGGTATTATATTGATTTTCTACCAATCACAATCTGATATTATCAAAAAACACATTACCATTCATATATATTTAGACAAAGAACTTAGTGACGAACAAATAGATAGTATCAAATCCGCGATTTCTGGACAAAAATATACGCTTCACGAAAATGGAACAGCTATTTTGCGATTCATTAACAAGGATGAGGCCGCTAAGAAATTTATAGCAGAGACTGGAGAAGATTTCAGCAAATTGCTCGGAGACAATCCTTTGCGGGATGCCTTTCTATTAAATGTAGAACCTGAATATTCCAACTCCAGAAGCCTAAAAAACATCAAAAAGCAATTGGAAGATATAAATGGCATCTATGAGGTGGTATATTTCGAAAACCTTGTTGAGAATATCAATAACATATTGCCCAAAGTTGGCTTAGCACTACTTATTACTGCATTGGTCTTAACTTTGATCTCTATATTATTGATCCACAATAGTATAAAGCTAGCATTGTTCTCGCAACGTTTTTTAATAAGGAGTATGCAATTGATCGGTGCAAAAGCCTCATTCATTAGGGGGCCCTTTTTGATCAGAGCTTTTTGGTTAGGCTTACTTTCTGGTTTACTAGCCTCGGGCCTATTATTTATAGTCGTTGTAGGTTTAGATCAATACTTAGATGATTTTGACGTACATTTGCACATCTACAGCTCCCCAACACTGATCTTCGGTCTTTTTGGAGGAATGGTTCTGATGGGCTGCATCATAGGTTTTATGAGCACGTATATGGCTGTAAGCAAATATTTGAAAATGAAATTAGAGGAACTTTATTAATATTTTTATGTCAGATAATAACAACTTGGTATTTGGAAATACTAACTACAAATTGATGCTACTAGGCATTGCTGTGTTGATTTTAGGTTTTGTGATCATTTCTATGGACACTGCGGAATACGGCTTTGGTGTTTTAGGACTTTGGGTCGGTCCTATTGTGGTCATGTCAGGATTTGTCATTGAGTTTTTTGCCATATTTGCCAAAAAGAAAGCAGATAAATAAAATGAATATTATCCAAGCCATCATTCTCGCTATTGTTGAGGGATTGACAGAGTTCTTGCCCGTATCTTCTACTGGACACATGATCATTGTGTCATCTTTTATGGGCATAGCACATGATGACTTTACAAAATTGTTTGAAGTGTGTATTCAGCTGGGAGCTATTCTCTCTGTGGTTTTGATCTATTTCAAAGATTTTTTTAAAAGCATCAATTTTTATGTCAAACTTTTCATTGCTTTTATTCCAACAGCAATCCTTGGTCTTTTATTAAAGAAAAAAATCGATGCCCTTTTGGAAAATGTAGAAGTTGTGGCTTTTATGCTTCTGATTGGTGGCATCATATTACTTTTTGTAGATAAATGGTTTGCAAAAAATGAGACGAGAGCCGAAAATACTTCTAGCCAAGATGTTCTAGATGAAAATGCGAACAAAGAAAAATCAATTGATTACAAGACAAGTTTTATCATTGGTTGTTTTCAATGTTTAGCTATGGTACCAGGAGTGTCAAGATCGGCTGCCACCATAATTGGTGGTCTTACTCAAAAACTAAATCGCAAAACAGCAGCAGAGTTTTCATTTTTTCTGGCTGTGCCCACTATGTTTGCAGCTACAGCAAAAAGTTTATGGGACGAAAAAGAACTACTTATGAAATCTACAGATAAGATAGATCTTTTACTTATTGGAAATGTTGTAGCTTTTATAGTAGCTTATTTAGCGATCAAGAGTTTTATTGGAATATTGACCAAGTATGGTTTTAAAGTTTTTGGATATTACCGTATTTTGATTGGCTCCCTCTTATTGGTTCTTATATATAGTGGTGTAAAGTTGGAAATGATCTAATCAAGGATGGAAGATTTTTTTGCCAATGGCCAGATTCTATTGATTGACAAACCATTAACTTGGACGTCTTTTGATGCGGTTAAAAAACTAAAGTTTGGTCTCAAAGTTAAAAAAATCGGTCACGCTGGTACTTTAGATCCATTGGCTACAGGTCTTTTGGTGATCTGTACTGGAAAGTTCACCAAAAAAATTGAAGAGATCCAAAACGGTGAAAAAGAATATGTCTGCAAAATGTTTCTGGGGAAATCTACTGCCTCGTTTGATTTAGAAACACCTATCGACAAGGAAATGCCTATCGACCATATTACAGAATCTATTATTTATGAAAAAGTTAAGAATTTTATTGGAGAAATCTCTCAAATACCGCCTGCACACTCAGCTATAAGAATTAATGGGGAGAGGGCTTACAAACTTGCTCGAAAAGGCCTCGAACCTGAGATAAAATCGCGATTAGTAACTGTAAAAAGTATAGTCATTAACAAAATTGCCTTACCGGAACTTGAGCTAACCATTACTTGCTCTAAAGGTACTTATATAAGAAGTCTGGTTCGCGATTTGGGAACCGCATTGGGCTCATGTGCCTACATGAGTTATTTAAGAAGAACCAAGATTGGTCCCTATACTGTGGAAGAAGCACTCACACCAGAGCTCTACATTCAAAAAATGAAACCAGAGCACACTGAAGACGCCAGTCCAATATTGTAAAAAAGCTCTCTTCTAATACTTAAAAATATTTTTGAGTGTTTTTCGACTATTCAATATGAATTTGATTTATTTTTACACAAAATATCTTTCTTAGCGATTTTCATGAACATTTTTAACAACATAGAGGACTTTAAGAGGATACATAACGCAGTGACAACTGTTGGCTTTTTCGACGGGGTACATTTAGGCCATCAGAAAATCATCAATCTGCTTCTCAAAAAAGCTCAAGATCAAGAGACAGAATCGGTGATTGTTACCTTTGAGCCACACCCAAGGCTGTACTTTGACCCAACCGCCTCACAAAACCTCAAACTCATCACCGATATTGAAGAAAAAATTAATCTCTTCAGAAATCTAGGTGTGCACAATTTGCTCATTATCCCTTTTGATGGTCGCATTGCAAATTTGAGTTCAGAGGATTTTATTGAAAAAATCATCATTGAAAAAATCGGAACACATACCTTATTACTTGGGCATGACCATAGATTTGGTAGGAACAGGGAGGGGAGCTTCGAATACCTAAAACAAAATCAAGCAAAGTTTGGTATTCAGGTATTTGAGATTTCCAGATTGGATATAGATGAGGCTGCGGTAAGTTCTACAAGGATAAGGAACTTTCTTAACAACGGAGAAGTAGGTTCTGCAGCAACTCTATTGGGGAGGAATTATTCTATCACAGGAACTGTTATCGAAGGCAAAAAACTAGGTAGAACCATTGGTTTTCCCACAGCTAACATTCACATCGAGAGCCCTTATAAACTGCTCCCTAAAAGGGGAGTATATGCTGTAGAGGTGGTTATAGATGAGCAAGAATTTGGTGGCATGCTTAATATTGGATTTAATCCAACGGTAAATGCATCAAACTTGAAACATATAGAGGTGCATATCTTTGATTTTAAGGAAGATATATATAATAAAAAAATTACACTGCGTTTTTTATCAAGATTAAGAGACGAACAAAAATTCAATGGCATAGAAGCTTTAAAGACACAGCTAAGCCACGATGCCATAGAGGCAAAAGAAATCTATTCTAAGGGTAAACTTTTTTATTGAAATATACAGTTATACACAAGAAATTATTATTAAATGAAACTACAGTTTTACAAATACCAAGGCACGGGAAACGATTTTGTAATTTTAGACAATCGTGACGGGGCAATCAGCCTATCTACCGCACAAATCAAATTGGCTTGTGATCGTAGATTTGGTATAGGAGCTGATGGTTTAATGTTATTAGAAAAAGCTGCGGGATATGACTTCAAAATGGTCTATTATAATTCAGATGGCAACGAAAGCACTATGTGTGGTAACGGAGGACGTTGCTTGGTAAAATTTGCTTATCACAAGAATGTTTTCAAAGATATGGCCACTTTTATAGCTATAGATGGACCACACGAGGCTTATGTTGCTGACAATGGTTGGGTACACTTGAAAATGATCGATGTAAAAAACGTAGAAAAGGGTGATGGGTACTTTTTTATGAACACTGGTTCTCCACACCATGTCAAGTTTGTGAAGGAGGTTTCTGAGTATCCAGTATATAATGAAGGTAAAAGCATAAGATATAGTGATAAATATGTTTCTAACAAGGGAACGAATGTGAACTTTGCTGAAGTGCAACAAGATACTTCACTTTTTGTAAGGACTTATGAAAGAGGTGTGGAAGACGAAACCTATTCATGTGGTACTGGGGTAACAGCTGCTGCAATTGCTGCATTAAATATAGGACTAAAAAGCCCAGTACAAATCAAAACCCTAGGTGGCAACTTGAGTGTTGCCTTTGAGGAAAGAAATGGGGTATTTGAAAATGTGTATCTTAATGGGCCAGCAGAATTCGTTTTCTCTGGGGAAATAGATTTAAGTTAAGAACTGATTTTTTAAAAGCTAAAATGATTGTTTTTTATCAAATATATAATTTATAATTCCATTAAAAAATGCAAAATCACGAGATAGACTACAGAATTCAAGGAGAAGAAATGCAATGTGTCGAGATAGAACTCGACCCTCAAGAAACCGTAATTGCGGAACCTGGAGCTTTCATGATGATGGACGATGCCATCAAAATGGAAACCATATTTGGAGACGGAAACGAAAAAGGATTTTTCAACAAACTGCTGAGTGGTGGAAAAAGATTACTTACTGGGGAGAACCTCTTTGTTACACAATATACAAACATCGGCTCTGGCAAAAAACATGTTTCATTTGCCTCCCCTTATCCAGGTAAAATAATACCGCTTAACCTCATGCACAATAATGGAAAAATAATCTGCCAAAAAGATGCTTTTCTATGTGCTGCCAAAGGTGTATCTATTGGTATTGAATTTCAAAAGAAACTAGGTACGGGATTATTTGGTGGTGAGGGCTTTATTATGCAAAAGCTGGAAGGTGACGGTATGGCTTTTGTACATGCAGGCGGTCATATTATTGAAAAGACCCTTGGTCCAGGTGAGCTCCTAAAGGTAGATACTGGATGTATCGTGGCATTTACCTCGGAAATCAATTATGACATACAATTTGTGGGAGGTGTAAAGAATACACTTTTTGGAGGTGAGGGACTCTTCTACGCAACTCTCAGAGGCCCTGGTAAAGTTTGGATTCAATCTCTGCCCATTTCAAGACTAGCAGGAAGAATCTTGGCTTATGGAGGTCCTGGCGGTAGAAAAGAAGAAGGAAGTATATTGGGTGGTTTAGGCAACCTTTTAGACGGAGATTGATACAAGGCAAAACATTTCGAAAAGGAGCTCAAAAGGCTCCTTTTTTTATTAGAAAGATATCGGAACCATACATGAAAACGCTCTGAAGGACCCTAGGTAAAAAAGTCAAGTGTTTGATATGAGAAATGTGAAATGAGGGTTAATGGTGCTTCAAACCCTATAAAAAGCAAAAAGTCCAGATTACTCTGGACTTTGCTCCCTCTCTTGGGCTCGAACCAAGGACCCCATGATTAACAGTCATGTGCTCTAACCAGCTGAGCTAAGAAGGATTGGGATTGCAAAGGTAGAAGAAATTTTTATATTGTCAAACTCCTTTGTAGGTTTTTTTTAAAAAATTTTCAACTACCTGATACTTTTGATGAACTTACCGATTCTCTCTTCCAAAGACCCTTGATTCTCAAGGGCTTTGATAAAAGCACTTCCTATAATAGTCCCACCAACATATTTGCATGCAGTTTCATAACTATCTTTATCAGAAATACCGAAGCCTACAATGGGCACATTTTTTAAGTTTAAGCCTTTTATTCTCTCAAAATATCTGATCTGTTCTTCTGTAATTCCTGTTCTTGCACCTGTGGTACCAGCAGTAGCCACCATATAAATAAATCCATTAGAGTTGTCATCGATCCAACGAACCCTTTCATCCGAACTCTGTGGCGTGATTAAGAAAATATTAGACAGGCCATATTTTTCAAAAGTGGCTTTATAATAATCTAAGTATTCCTGCATGGGGAGATCTGGTAATATGAGACCATCTATACCAATCTCTGCAGCCTCTTTACAAAATTTTTCAACACCATATTGTATCACTGGGTTAATGTAACCCATTAACAAAAGAGGGATGTTTACTTCTTTGCGAATATTTTTTATTTGTTCAAACAACAAATGTGTGCTCATGCCATTTTCCAAGGCGATCTCACTACTTCTTTGAATCGTTGGGCCATCGGCAACTGGGTCGGAAAAAGGAACACCTATTTCAATAAAATCAACACCAGCGTTTGCAAGGCTTTTGATAACGGTTACGGTATCGTTAAGTTCGGGGTAACCAGAGGTAAGGTATACTGAGAGGATATTGTTTCGTTTTTCTGAGAAGAGTTTCTGTAATCTATTCATTTGAAAAAATATTTTGCACAAAAATACGCATTCTGTCTTAGCTTTCAAGTTTATTGTTGATCCATAAATTCAATAAAAAAAGCGCTCTTGGAGGAGCGCCTTTAATATGATGTATCGGCAAACCTTAACTATTCAATGTTCTTCAGTTTTTGCTTGGTGACTTCAACAGCTTTTTTCATTTTTTCAACATCTTTAGCTGCGTCAGCCTGATCCAATTTGTTTTGTTCCTGAGCCTTTTGTAGCTCTTGAAGTTCTTGTGCGTTATCTTTGAGTTTTTGTTCTAGTCTTGCCTTATCCTCTTTATTATCTTCAACTTTTTTTACAAGATTCTCTCCCTCTTTAAGTTTTTTCTCTTGTTTTTTGGTGGCATCTGCCACTGCCTCTTCTGCTTCTTTAACTTGTTGATTCACATCTTGTATGTACATAGAGACTCCAAAATCATGTAAAAGTTTTTCAGCAGCACCCCATTTATTACTTTTAGAAGTAAGGTATTCGTTTCCTACGTCAATTGCCCAAAAGACCGTCACAAAGCCATCTTTGGCAGTAAAAACTTTCGCTAGTACTCTAACGGTGGTACCGCTAATTTCTTTATACTCTCCCAATTCTTGGGTATATTCGTTTCTCTTACTGTCGTACTTACCATGTTCCTTTAAAAATTTCTCCCAGCCATTTTCGACCATTTTCTGGCTAAGTTTGAGCGTTATAGACATTCCTGTTCTTTGCACATCACCAATTTTTTCGGTTGATTCTACTACACTTACCTTCTGTGAGATCGCAAGAAAATGTAAACAAAAACCTAAAACTACAAGTATTTTTTTAGCCATTAACTTAGAATTATTTTTATAACTTCGTAACCAAATTTAACGCCAAAAATTTAATATGGCTAATATATTTGAAACAAATATCGAATACCTTAAAGGAGTGGGCCCTATTAGGGGCGAACTCTTACAAAAGGAGCTTCAAATATTTAATTTTGGTGATCTCATTCAGCACTATCCATTCAGATACGAAGACCGTTCTAAAATCCAAAATATCAGAGATTTAAACGAAGACCTTCAATTTGTTCAAGTTCGTGCGAAGGTTATTAGAGCAACTACCATTGGAGCCGGTAAAGGTAAACGATTTGTAGTCAACGTAGAAGATCGCACTGGTACTTTAGAACTTGTATGGTTTCAAGGTATTCATTTTGTAGAAAAGAAAATCAAAATAGGTCAGGAATATTTAGTGTTTGGCAAACCAAATTTTTTTGGCCGCACTTTTAACGTAGTACACCCTGAGCTGGAGCTTTGGACTGACGATAAAGTGCTTTCTGGTTTTCTACAGCCTGTGTACAATATTACTGATAAGCTTAGAACACACTTTGTAGACTCCAAATCGATCTTTGGTATGCAAAAGAACCTACTGGATATCGTAAAAAAAGATATTCATGAAACACTGCCTTTATATCTCAAGGAAAAATACAGGCTTGTTTCCAAAGCAGATGCTCTGCAATGGATCCACATTCCTGAAAGTGCACAACAACTGAAGGAGGCTACGCGAAGGCTTAAGTTTGAAGAGCTTTTTTATGTTCAACTTAAATTAGTCTCCGAAAACAGGAATCACAAAACGAAATATAAGGGATTTATCTTTAACAAATTACCCCTATTACAAAAATTTTATGGTGAATTCCTCCCTTTTGATTTGACCAACGCTCAAAAAAAGGTGATCAAAGAAATAAGAGCTGATGTAACTGGTGGTTTCCAAATGAATCGCTTGCTACAAGGAGATGTAGGCAGTGGTAAAACTATGGTTGCGTTTATTTGTATGCTGATGGCCATTGATAGCGATACACAAGCCTGTATCATGGCGCCTACAGAAATTCTTGCGGAACAACACTTTCAGGGTTTGAGCAAATATTGTGAACAACTTGATATTCAGCTTGAGTTGCTTACAGGTTCCACCAAAGTTGCCAAAAGAAGGCAAATTCATGAAGATCTAGAATCGGGAAACCTTAAAATCATAGTAGGCACACATGCGCTACTGGAAGATAAGGTAAAGTTTAAAAAACTGGGAATGTGTGTGATAGACGAGCAGCATAGATTTGGGGTTGCTCAAAGAGCCAAGCTTTGGAAAAAAAATGACGATATTCATCCTCATGTTTTGGTAATGACGGCTACGCCTATTCCTAGAACGCTGGCCATGACTGTATATGGCGATTTGGATATATCAGTTATAGATGAACTTCCGCCAGGTAGAAAACCCATAAGCACTTCCGCCAAAACCGATGCTAGCAGATTGGTCGTTTTTGGTTTTGTAAGAGAGCAGATTGCTCTCGGGAGACAGGTCTACTTTGTGTACCCTCTTATAGAAGAGTCAGAAAGACAGGACCTCAAGGATTTGATGGATGGTTTTGAGGCCATTACTAGATATTTCAAGGATGAGGCTATTGGAATTTTACATGGACGCATGAAAGCCGCCGACAAGGACTTTGAAATGAAGCGCTTTGTAAAAGGCGAAACAAAGATCATGGTGGCCACCACCGTGATAGAAGTTGGGGTGAACGTACCCAACGCCTCGGTAATGGTGATAGAAAATGCAGAGCGATTTGGGTTAGCACAGCTTCACCAGCTCCGTGGTCGTGTGGGTCGCGGTGCTGACAAATCCTACTGTATACTGATGCACAAAGATCGAATCTCAAAGGAAAGCAAGATCAGAATCCAAACCATGTGTGACACTACAGATGGCTTCAAAATAGCCGATGTGGACTTACAGCTCCGTGGACCTGGTGAATTGGCTGGTACCAAACAAAGTGGTGTCTTGGATTTGTTGATTGCTAATCTTGCTCAAGATCAAGAAATTATAAGAGAAGCTCGGCACTGTGCCCAAGAAATCGTGGATAAGGATCCTGAATTTAATGCTCCTGAACATAGAAATATCAAGAACCATCTCAGTGCACTCAAAAAAACTACCACCAATTGGAGTCGCATTTCATAATGTAGCCTTAAAGAGCTACCATTCATCACCTCTTTTTTATATATCTTAAACTTAAATATGCCTCTTAGACATATTTAGAGACTATATGCTATTTTATTATAGTACTATGTATTGCATAGTACTATAAAGTTTCATACCTTTGTTTCATCGAGAACAAAAAAGCATGGTCAATGTAGAAAATACTAAAGCACAGATGAGGAAAGGGATCCTTGAATATTGTATTCTCACGGTACTTTCCAGAAAGGAAGCTTACCCTCCCGATATTATAGAAGAACTCAAACAAGCCAAACTCATTGTGGTTGAAGGAACTTTATACCCTTTACTCACCCGTCTTAAAAACGAAGGCCTGTTATCATATAACTGGGTAGAGTCTTCCTCGGGCCCTCCTCGGAAATATTATGCGCTCACTGAAGAGGGAGTGAAATTTCGTAACGAATTAAAAATTACTTGGGACGAACTGTCGCAAGCCATAGAAAAAATCTCTAACACTTAAATACAATTACAATGAATAAAACTATTTCTGTAAACATCGGAGGATTTGTCTTCAATATAGAAGAAGAAGCTTATCAAAAACTGTATCAATACCTCTCTGCCATCAAGAAAAACTTCAAATCCTCAGAAGACTGTGAAGAAATTATGCATGATATAGAGCAGCGTATCGCTGAAATATTCAAGCTCAGGAATATACAAAAGGAAGTAATCGTAGAAAGGGACATCGACTTCGTGATAGAAACCATGGGTAAACCTGAAGATTACATATCAGAAGGTTTTGAAGAACCCTCAAAAATAAATTTGGGTAAAGACACGAATCTAGGTTCGGAAAGTCTGGATAAGAGATTATTTAGAGACACTGAAAACTCTGTTTTGGGTGGTGTATGCAGTGGATTATCTCAATACCTCAACATTGATGTTACTGTTATAAGGTTGCTTTGGATTTTCGTAGCCATATTTTTTGGTTTTGGGATCTTGATTTATTTGATACTGTTTTTCATAGTACCTGAGGCTAAAACAACTGCTGATAAGTTACAGATGAAGGGTAAGTCGGTAACCGTTGAGAGTATCATAGACCATTTTAACAAGCTGAAAAACAATATTAATGAGAACACTACGAATGGTAAATTTAGCAAAGCGCTTAATGACATCTTTTACAAAGGGATTTCAGCTGGATCATTGTTTGTGAAAATCATCGCTGGTCTTGTGGGTTTTGCTCTGTTGGTGGGTGGACTCTTTGTTTTACCCATGGTTTTTACGATATTCTTTGGCCATAGTGGTCTTATTCCTTTAACTGATACTGAACATGGTGTGGGTCTTTTTACCATTATTGACTTGATCAGCCCCTTAGAAGGATTTGGCTACTTTATATTCATTGCCCTCATCTTAGTAGTTTTGATCCCCATCATAAGTATGATTCTTACTGGAGCTAAGGTCCTTTTTGGGATCAAAACTTCTTTTAAAACGCTAGGTATTTGCATGGGCGCAGTTTGGTTTGTTTGTTTCATCTTCGTGATTATTTCTAGTATCAATCTTGGTATGGATTTCAGAAATAGAACTGCGGTAGAGTACACCATACCTTGTGCAGATTCTACACAAGAGTTACTCATAGATGTAAATGATGATGATAAATTTTCCACGCATCTGGCTTATGAAGATGTATGGAATCATTCAGAATTTATTATAGTAGAGGGTAATCGTGTCTACTTAGGTTATCCGAAGCTTAACATTGTTCAAAAGGAAGATTCTTCTGAGTTTGAGATCATTTTACACAAAAAAAGTAATGGTCTTACTTCTAGAAGTGCGGTAGAGAAAGCGGAACATACTGATTATAAAGTTGATCTTTCAGGAAACAGATTGACGCTTTCGCCTTACTTCTCCTTTCCAAAGGCTGATAAGTTTCGCAATCAAATAGCCATATTAGAAGTACGAGTGCCCAAAGGCAAAAAAATACGATTGGGTAACAACATAGACAGGATCAATGTGTCTGTACAGGGCTCAAGAAGATATGGAGAAAACTCTTTTTCTAGTACTTGGTGGGTTTCACAAAAGAAACGTCTCGAGTGTATGGACTGTAAACAACGTAGACATCATCATGATGACGACGATGATGAATAAAATTAGGAGGCTGTCCGAAAAGGTCAAAAACGAAATTTTTAATTGGATTATTTAAAGATCTATATCGGTATATAACCATTGAATAAGCATTAAATTGCACTAAAACGAAAGAGGCTGACCTTTTTGGACAGCCTCTTTTGTTTTTGTTATTTAATACCAGTATTCAAATTTGCGAAGCCTTACGCTTTGTTCTTCTCCTTTCACATAGTCAGAACCTACATGCCTATATGTGTCTAAGTATTGTGCATACAGGTCACAGTTGTCTTGGATTTCTTTATAGAATTCCTTCTGATCTTTACTAAGAAATTTGCTCATAGGCCTGTTTTTGTCCCGTTCTAAACAATACGCAAGATTGATAGCCACAAGTTTATGGAGTTTATCGTCAGCTTTACATAGAAGAGCAGCTTTATAATAAGGTATTGCTTGTGCGCAAGCATAGTAGCTTTGTTCGAATGTATTCTTTGAAGCCACACGACCATCATCACCGGAAGTCCAATAGTTGTCATACATATACCAGTTCTTACCATAATAAGTAAGTGAAAGGTATGCATTGCCTACGTAATAATTAAGCAAGGCATCGGAAGGATTCGTTTTGAGCTGCTTTTTGTATACAATCAACTTTTCGAGAAAATCCTTTTTGGTATAGCCTGCTTTGTCGGTATGGCCGTGATTGTGACCATCGTAAATGCTGAAGGTGAATGGATCGTCATAATAGTAAGTATCCCAATAGGCTTTTGGGAAAGTTTTGTAGACTGCTAGTGCATGCTCCAATTCATCATTATGAATGTATTTTATGGCCTTGGTGTCCAATATTCTAAGTGTATCGTAATTTTCCCTTATTTGGCCATGTTTTGGTTCATCATATTCATCATAATAGTAATAATATGTATTTGCTGGTAGTGTAGCTATGTATTCTTCGAAAGGAGTCCGTTCCTTCTTGCGAATTACCTCCATCACTTGATCTATGTCGGCCACACTTGCATTTTTGAAAAGATCTATATAAAAAGAATATGAATAATAGATATCCCCCACAGCTTTAGGTAAACCTCCTTGTGCCAAGAGCATATATGCCTTTCCTCTGAGCTGCTGGTGTTGCAGCATGAGCTGAGAAGCTGTCCTCATAAATTGATACATATAGTAGCTATCAGTACTTTTACCACAAAGCTGAATCACATCCAAAACCTCTTGCTCTATAGTAGGTGCTAAAGATTTTGCTTTCAGTTTCATGAAGATTTCAAGAACTCTGGCTTGTACATAAAACTTGGAATCGCTCACAAAATCCTTAGCGTTCATGTTTTTAGTAGGATCATTGGGTAAATTCAAGATCAAACGCAAATAGCTATTTGCCAATCTTAAGAACAACTCATTATCTTTCTGAACAGGTACTGTATTTAAAAACGCCAGAAATCTTTTGGAATACGCATAGTCCGCAAACCAATTGTTTTTCTTGTCGTAATTTGCTTCATCATACCAAGAGTCATGTACAAAAGAATCAAAACCGGTGATCTTTGGGGTCTGTATCCAGTCTTCGATCTTGTTAATTTCCCTAGTGATCAAGAAATTGAGGAGCCGATTATTAGGATAAAGAGTTATTATTTTATCCAACGCTTCTAGATTTCTCCCTGGGTTTCTCAACGACTGTACTGCGAGTAGATAAGACAAGGTCTTAGGATCTTTCTCTTTGCTGATCCACTTTTTGAAGTTAGGAGAAGTATTGAGCAATTGCACATTTACAAAAAACTTATCGCTTCCGTACATGATACAGTCCAGTCGTAGGCTGTCGTGTTTAGGGTGGAGATAGGCATAGTAGTGCTGTGCCGAATAATCCAACCAATCTTTCTGAGGATTGGCAAAATGTTTTTTGAAAAGTTCATGTACCTTGGCCGAGTCTTGTCTGTAAAAACTACAAACCAAATACTGGTAGGCATATCGCTTTTTAAGAAAACGATCGCTACAGCGCGTGTACAAACTATCGCAGGTATATGGATTTACATTGGTATAATTATAATAATATCGTTCCCCCTTGGCAAAATTGTCCCAAGTGTTGGTAAAGCTATCTTTGTCTTTTGCATTGATCAGTTTTAAATATTCATAAGCAGCTTTATTGCTTTTAATAACTCTAATAAAGGAATTGTTGTGTTCAAAAATCTTCCGGTTCTTGATAAACGTTTGGTTATCTGTTTCATACAAAAATCGGTATATGTCAGTCTTTTTCACACTAGGGTCATTACAGTACTTAAACCACTGATCAATATTCTCAGTGTATGAGGTTACTGGTGAGCCCTCCTCCACATTATAATTTTCTGTTGTATATATAAAACGACTGAGCGCATCGAAGCCGAGCAAGTTTCCCATGAAGTTATTCACCCTCATTTCATCTCCCCTGTAGTAATACACGCAATTCATGGCACTAAACGCAGGAACAAGCAATAAAATACTAACGAGCGCTTTTTGCAAAAATGTTTTCATCGGGATTTGAGTTTATTAACGTTGTGGTGAATGTATTCAGATCAAAAATAGCCACGGTATAGGCATCTGTGTTCTTAAAGTCATCGATGAGTTCATAGGCCGCCTTGAGTTCTTGAAGCCCAGCACTTTCCTGCTTGAGTATATTGCCAGACCTCAGGTAAAAACCCCTTACAGCTGTGTCTTTCAAAGCCACAAAAGTATTTTTGTCAGTGTTTCTGAATAGCACTTTGTCATCCTTCAATGCTTTGTCCTCGATAAATCCCAGGAACTTGCCATCGGATGTATATAAGATTTCCCAAGAGAATGAGGGCAATACAAAATCTATAGGAAGTTTGTAAGGCGTTTGGCTGATATACTTTTCTGCTTCAGCCTTATCAAATATCGTATTGCTCTTGCTTAATACTTGTGGAGACTTAAAATTATACAACATCAGCATGGCTCTATCTGCAGGAGGCACGCCCGTTTTATCCGGATATTTGTATTGGTACAATCTGAGCGTGACCGACAGTTTTTTACCTTTCAAGTATGATTTTATCTTTTCTAAAAAATAGAAATATTTGTCTTTACTCTGTGCAGACCAATCGCAGTCTATCTGGTATTCAGTAAACTGGCCTTGGTCGAATAATCTTGCTGCAATTTTTTCGGCAATATATTCCAATTCCTTTTCGGTACTGTGCAACATGACTTCATTGGTAAAGAAGATACACGGAATAATCTCATAATAAGATCTCAACATTTTGTCTGTTGGAAGATACTTGGTATCAACTGGGTAGGCATGCTCTTCTTCGCTCCAAGCCACATCGGTAAGTTTACAATACAGTTTTTCAACCTTGTTGTTCTTCAAAAACTTGATCTCTGTGGTATCCAAAAAGTCATAGCTCTCCCTACTGTTCCAAATGTAGACTGCGTTGGTTACTTTATCCTTTGCGCCTTCTTTACAACTGAGCAGGCAAAGTATAGGCAATAGAATCCCTATCACAAACTTGTGTTTCATTTTTTTAATGTTTTTATGTAAACTATTTAAAACTGAAAATAAATAAATGGCTGAATGTCTGAGGACTGTATCTGCGCCACAAAAAAGATCAGGAGCGACAGCAGTATGCTCTTGACCACTACAGGACAGGTCATTAAATACCTGATCATGTATTCTGTGCTTACATTTGGAATAAAATGCAGTACAAATGCCAAAAGAATGAGCAAGAATACATATTGATATCCTTGAATCACTTGTACAAAAAGATCCGGATGGAAATGGAACAAGATCTGATCAATGACTTCTTGGGCACTTTCAAAGCTCGAGGCTCTAAAGAAGATCCAACAGAAACATACAAAGTGGAAGGTAAACAGAACGCCTATGAGCTTGAAGAGCCAGGAATCCTTCAAGGCAAACTTTTCTTTTATGAACTTATCCACTCCTAGAGCAGATCCATGTAGGGCTCCCCAAATAATGAAATTCAATGAAGCCCCATGCCAAAAACCTCCCAAAAGCATGGTTAGGAAGAGATTCAAATATTGTCTGAATTTTCCTTTTCTATTACCTCCCAATGGAATATACAGATAGTCTTTGAGCCAAGTGGACAAGGAAATATGCCACCGTCTCCAAAATTCAGTGATACTTGAAGAGATATAAGGGGCATCGAAGTTGATCGGCAAGTGATAACCCAGCAACATGGCTACTCCTATGGCAATATCAGTATATCCAGAAAAGTCACAATAGATCTGAATGGCGTAGCCATACACACCCAAAAGATTCTCCACACCAGAATACAGGGTAGGGTTGTCGAAAATCCTATCTACAAAATTGGTACTGATATAGTCTGAAATCACCGCTTTTTTGAAAAGCCCGCACATGATCAAAAACAACGCCTTGTTAAACTCGTAAGAGCTGACCACATTGGGTTTTTTGATTTGTGGAATGAAATCCTTTGCCCTTACTATAGGGCCAGCCACCAATTGCGGAAAGAACGAGATGAAGAAACTGTATTCTAGAAAATTGGTAAGAGGAGCTATTTCCTTGCGGTATACATCTATAATGTAACTGATGGACTGAAAAGTAAAAAATGATACTCCTACTGGTAAAAAGATGTCCAATGGATCTAACGGGTTCTCGGTGGTCAAGTTAAAAAGGTTAATGAAGAAATTGGTGTATTTGAAGTAACCTAACAAACTCAGATTGATTATGACGCTAAAGGTCAAGATGAGTTTACGTTTCCACGTTTCCTGAGCCCGATCTAGAATAATCGCCAAGGTAAAATCGGTCACCGCGGAAGCTATGAGTAACATAAAATACAAACCGCTCGACTTGTAATAGAAGAACAAGGAAAACAGCATCACATAAATGATCTTAGCGTAGTGGTGTTTGTATACCAATAAGAATACGCCAAAGAACATGGTGAACAGTACCAAAAAGAATGGTGACGTAAAGGTGAGCGGCCCAGCCGCATCATAGATAAAATACCCTGCCAGTTTATTTAAGTCTATCGGCTGCATATTCTTTATAGTGTTTGATAAATGCTTCGTAAAATAATTGTCCTTGAATTTCGTATCCAGTTTTTGAAAAATGAATAAGGTCTTGTGCCGCAAGGCCTTGGTCAAACCAAGCTTTGATAGAACCTGCACCACCCATTACATCATACAAATCCCAACAAGCAAGTTTGTTCTTCTCTGCATATTGTATGATCGCCTGTCGAATTCGATCCACATCTTTATTCACATACCTTCTTCGAAAATACGAATCGGGTGGCGTCGTCAATATAAACTTTGCCTTGGGGTTAGCTCTTTTCAAAGAAACCACCAGATGATCCATATAATTGGTAAAATCTACCGTGGTTAATAGCAAATCATTGGCATCATTGGTACCTAGGGAGATGATGATGAGTTGTGGATTTAAGTAAGAAGACTGACGCGCTAAAGTAGCAGAAGCTGCCCAGTTGCGGTACTGTGAACCGTTCACACCCGTTACGTGGTAGTTGATACCACCTCTTCTGGTATTCTTAAGACAAATACCATGCAAGGCACATGGTGCATATTTACTGCGATTGGTATTGCTAAACTGCATCTTAAACTGATTCAATAGATTGGGGGAACTGTAGTGATCCACTATAAACCCTGTTTCTATGTCAGTACTGGTTTTTTTGAGGATTACAGAGTTAGAATCTTTTATCGTAACTTTTGAATACTGGTTTGAAGGCGTATACAAAACGCTCAACTGGTCAAAGTAGTAATCTTTAAATGTTGGCGGAATTTTGACTTCAAATTGTGTATTGGCATAATAGTTTACCAGCGTCCTGCCAGATATACCCATCTTCTCAGAATACAAGAACTGCGTGTTCTTTTTATTTTCCCATCTGAAATAACTAAAACATTTGATCTCAGCAGGAGAGTTGGTTTTTGCAAGTTTAAAAGGAAAGGTCAGACCCTTATCGCCCAAGCCAAAATCATTGTAAAAGTTATACCTTATTTTGTCAGTAAGATAGTTGCCTTGAATGTGTGAATCGCCAATATGGAGTATGTTCAATGATTTTGAGCTGTCTTGCTTCATCACCATCAAGCTCTCAAATATGGAATTGAGGTTTTCCTTTCCTAAAAAGTAGCTGGGCTTTGTGGGAATATCATAACAGTCCTGTGCCTGTATGCTCAAAAACATGACGGTACTTGCAATAATAAGAATTGCTATAAGTCCGATGCGTTTGGCAAAAATAGCATATACAGCCACAAAACCGCCTTTCAATACCAGACAAACCCTATGGATTAAAAAGAGATAATTCTTCATTTTCTTTGAGTTTGTACCGTGTCTTATATTCGTACATGATTGCCTTGAACAACTCGCCAGCGACCTGCTTGCCGCCTGAAAAGGTAAGATGAGTATAATCTTTGTTCGCTTTCTTTTTATCTACCCAATCCACCATACTGTTTTCTCCTCCCATGGCGCTGTACATGTCCCAAAACAAGATGCCTGACTCTGCCGCTATATTTCTCTGTGCCTCTACCAAAAGCGGAACTGAAGGCATGGTCACATATACACCATCTTCCTTGTGACTGCGGTCGCTCATGCTGATGAGTAAGAAAGAAGTCTCCGGAAAAAGCTTTTTAAGCCTGCGAATGAGCTTGGTCATCCCTTTTTCATAAAAGCCAAAATCGGTAATCTCAGCATTAGACACATTAATCCCAAACTGGAGTACCACAAGTTTGTAGTTCATCAAACTTTGGAATTCTCTAAACTGATCGTCTTTAATTTCATTAAGCCCCAAGCCAGAGTTACCCCGAATCGAGAAATTATCAAGATAAACCCCCTTACCACTTTCTAGGCTCAAGCCATATACCTTAAGTCCCGCACCTTCCCTCACATCCATCTTAAAGTTTTTAACGGTATCCTTTCCCTCGACCAAAGCCTGCATTTGCAATATTTCAGTGCTTCTTAAGGTATCATACGAGGTATGTTTCTTATTGGTCTGGGTTCTTACAACAGCATCTCTACCTTTATTTTTATACAATAAATGAATATTTGCCAATGCTCTGGGGGGAAGCAATTTCAAAGATGCACTCTCATTGGGAATGTAGGTAGCTCCTGCAATACCAAAGGGTTCTTTCTTCGACGACTGTTTTGCTATAGAATATACTTCCCAGTCTTCAGACTCAGAGGGCAAACTTCTCCTGAACATGGATACTTCAGAGCTTACGGGCAGGAAACCAACACCCCTTCCACCAAACTTTTTCTGAAGACTATCACGTAGGTTCATCGTCATGATATCGCCTTCAATAAATGAATCTCCATAAAAAGCTATTCTACAGTTCTCCGTCTTGGCATTGTGTAGTGCCTCTAAGAACAACTTAAACTGTGCACCTTTATCGCTGAAATCTTCTATGGTTGTCAAATCGTACACGACAGGTGTTACTACCACACCTTTCTCTGTCTTCACAGTATCTTTAATAACAACCTCTTTTTTAACAGCCACATGTTTCTGGTGTTTAGGTTTTTTCTTTTCGGCTTTATAGACTAGTGGCTCTATATAATCTACTTTTTTAAGGTCAAGACTCGTAAAAAAACTTTGGGGTACCAGTAGGCTTACAGCGATCAATAAAACCAGTGTGGTAAATAATAAATAAAAAGTACTTGCAATTTTATTTTCAGGCGTTTGCATGTATGCTGCTGCTATTATTTTATAAAAATAAACTACATAATTAGCACTATTTCGCCATTTTTTCAAATGTAGGTCTTATGCTTGCCATCGTGAGTTTCTGTAGGATAAGTGTCTGGTCGTACATCATATTTTTCTTAAAATGTAAACAACAATTCATGGTCTCAAAATACATCTTAAAAGTCAGAGAAATAGAATCTTAAAAATGAAATTCTTCTCTTGAAACCATAAATCACGAAGCCACCCCTATCGTTTTATTTTGGAATAATTTTAAAACATGCCATACAATGGCTTTTGGGTATCAAGCCAAAATTATCATAGCAATCAAGTATTGTTTCTATAACTACCATTAATTACTATTACTACTATATATTCAAATTCAAACATATAATAAAGTTAATTTTATTATATGTTTGAATTTGAACTATATAAAAAAATCATTTGAATAGATATATCTCACTTTGGCAGAATAAGAATATATCTGAAATAGAAGATTATTCGTTTCTACATTGATTGAAAATGATTGTATATAAACACCTATCGACATGATTTTTGAAAAATTCACCAAGGATTTATTTGAGAAAAGCACCTACAGTCGTAATGAGATTGATTTGTTCGCTTCAGACTTCTTGGCACGCTTACAGCAAAGGGAGGATCCTTTCTTAAGTGCTGAAGACATTGCTGCTACAGTCGATCTTCATACAGCATTTAAAAAAAGCCTAGGTAAGTTGGCCTCATCGCATGCAAGCCAAAAAGGCGGAACCATCAATCGCGTAAATGTATTTGATGCAGTATTAGAATTTATGAGCCGTAAAGAGGGTTTTTTAAAGTCAGAATTTGGAGTGGGCTCTGCTATTTATACAGAATTCTACCCTGGAGGCGTCACAGAATATATTGAGGCTACTGTGGAAGGCATTAAAGATAAATTGGTTCGTTATGTCACGATGGCCGAAAAACATAAAAAAGAACTTGGCGAAAAGTTTTTGAACGACGCCAAGGCCCTTAATGAGGCGTACATCCAAGCAAGAGATACACAAAGTGGCATTATTGCCGAACATAAGATCAATCAATCATCGGTGAGAAAAGCTCGTAAAGAGCTTACCCTACAGCTTACTCAAAATCTTTTATGTATTGCAGCAAAAACTTTGGAGCGGCCAGATGCATTTAATTCTTGTTTTAACTTTGCCCTGCTTACTGTGGATAATGACAAACCAAGGCTTCATCACGCTGAAGATGATGAATAAATCATAAAACCTTTATTGGGGGAATAAAAATACCCATGCCTACTTAGTTCTGCATGGGTATTTTTTTAAGATGTGGTCAGCTGCTTTTATACACCCTCTCAAACTGGTGCAATTTCAGTAACTTCATCTTTTTTAATATACGTCCTTATTCCTCCTTTCCATGTTTCTAACACAGGGATATCACGTAAACCTTTCACATCACTAGAGCCATCAACTTGCTTATAAGTCAAAGGCGATTCGGCGAGGATCACGAAATCGGCACATTTGCCTACTTCCAAGGAGCCTACCCATTTATCCGCATGACACTGCCATGCGGCATCGTAGGTCATGGCTTTTAAAGCTTGAAATCTTGTGATGCGTTCCTTCTCATTCAACACTTGTACACTAATTTCTTTAGGCGCACCTTCCATGACCCTTGATATAGCCTGTTCCATCATTCGCAGAGGACCTAGAGGCGTCACGCTGTTATCACTATGTAGCGTGATACGCATGCCAAGGTTCACTGCCGAATTACACCTGTCTAGGTCATTACTTCTTTCTGTGCCTAAAATAGTTTGCTGAAAAGCCCAGCCCCAATAACCGGTATGACCGATGAGGAAGCTTGGCGAAACACCCAATTGGTGCATATCTTCAAGGTTTTGATCAGACAATAAAGAAGCGTGTTCAATTCTATCACGTCTTGTTTCTAAATCCTTTTTATTTGTAATCCCTGCATTTCTGAATGCATCTATAGCTAGATCCATCGCTAAATCACCGTTGGCATGAACCATAATAGGCCAATTTTTTTCAACAGCAGATTTAAATACTGTCTTTAACTCTGTTGAGTTATTATAGTTAAATATACCCGTATTGGCGTTAGACTTTGCTTCATTATAATTCTCATCACAGTTATAAGGTTTAAACTGATAACCTGTTAGCCCCTGGTTAGAGCCATCTGTTACTATTTTCACATAAGGGATATTAAATGTTTCATTACCAGCATTCGGCGTATAATTTCCAAGCACATTGGCTGTAAAATAGGCTGGCGTATCAATGGCCAAAGCACCCCCTACTCGTAATTTGCAATTATTTTTGTTTGCAATATATCTCAAGAAATCAGGTTGACTAAAGCCTTTCTTTTCCGCAGGATCTAAACCCGCATCAAAAATATAGGTTACCCCTTTGCTACTTGCATCAGCAAAAATATCCTCAACGCCCTTTTCTATCTTCTCAGCAAAACTTAAGGAAAATTCATTTGGCTTAAGGTTTGACGCTTTTTGAAGACTTATTCCAATTACTTTTGCAACTGGCAATAAATTAACTACCTCCTTCAAAACACCATCACTTGCCGCTTTATAGTTATAAAGCTTATTGTCAGAATCAACATTTTCATAGTAATCATTAACTTTTTTAATAGCCAAATTATTTATATAGGCTAGATGCATGGAAGAGTTCATGACAAATATAGGTTGTGTTTTTGAAACTTTTTCATCCAAAATATCGGCATTAAACCCCTTGTCACCTCCATCAAATAAAGAAGGGTCTACATTCCTTCCAAAAATCCAAGTATCGTCACTTGCCGTATCTAAAGCCTTGGATTTCAACTCCGAAAGAACCCAGTCTCTGTTATATTCACCATTTGGTGTATTTATCCTAAGTTCTTGACCCAAAAATGGGCTCACATCTGTGGCCATATTAAATACTGCTGTTGGTAAAATATGTACATGTGGCTCTATAAGGCCCGGCAAGAGGGTCTGTCCTCCATAGATGATTTGTTCAGTAGTACCTGCAGGCATTTGTGCAAGTACACTTTCGTAAGTCCCTGTAGCTACCACTAAACCGTCTTTAATACCTATGGCTTCCACCATTACATCCTCACCTTTTTCCAGAGTTTGAATATAACCCACACTTTGGTCTGTAGCCTTATCGGGATCTGTTCCCGTACGAAAGATCAAGGTTTGGGGAGGAATTGGCTTGGAAATAGGTTTTTCGACTTCTTCCACTACTGATAAAGTCTCTGGAAGAAATGCTTTCCATAGGGGATTGCAGCAAGCGCACTGTAGCCCTACGTGATGGTGATGGTGACTCATGATTTTGTTTTTTATGTTGAACTCTTATTTTTTTGATATCGGGAAAGACTTCCCTTCAAATACTGTTTCCAAAATCGGAATATCCTTTATGTCTAAAGGGGCTATTTTAAATGGATTCTGACCAAGAATCACAAAATCTGCCTTCTTGCCGACCTTTATACTCCCTAGCTCGCCTTCCTTTCTAATACTTCTGGCCGCTTCGATAGTCACTGCTTTCATAGCCATCCACAAACTTACTTTTTCCTCAGGTGCTAAAGTTTCACTCGCACTATTTACCCTGTTCACGGCGGTCCATACCAAAGTTAGGGGCTCCGCTGGCGCCATAAAGTAATCGCTATGAAAGGAGAGCGGCACCCCTCTTTTTACAAGTGAGCCCACTGGTGATATTTTAGATGCACGCTCTATGCCTAAACCGTCCTTACTGTAAGGTGCCGACAATTCATAATAATAATAAGGATTGTTGGAAACGAGCAAGCCATATTTGGAAACTTTATTGTGTTGGTCTTCCCTTGCATACCCATAATGTTCCAAAAAAACCTTCGATTTAGAATCAGGCTTTTCCAACTTAGCCCTATCAATTATGGCTAACAACGTATCTAAACCTCCATCACCATTTACATGAATGTGAATATCCCAATCTGCTTTCCAAAAAGTAAGAAAAACATCATTCTGAGCTTTTGGATCCATCATCCAATTGCCATGGTGACAGTCTTGATAAGGCTGGCTCAAAATCATGAGCTGACTAAAAATAGCTCCATCCACATAAATTTTAACAGCTTTTACATAATCCATTTTGGAGGAACCTGTTTTGATCAAAGAATCACAAAAAGATAATACCTTAGCTCCGCTATTACACTTTGGATAGAGGTACATGGCATTGGGCACCAACATAAAACGAAACGTAGTACTGTTCTTATGAATCTCCGCACTGTCCAAGCTCCACTCCATATTTAGGTCAATTTGAGGAAAGCCTTGCTCTGCCACAGTTGTTAAGCCCCCCTTATGAAACACCTTTGACATCATTTCTAATCCTTTTTTGTATCGTTTAACACTCCCCAACGAATCGACTACTCGTTGTGTTATCTTAAACACGCCAGCTTCCCATACGTGACCCTCATCCCAATTCGAATAAGTATGGCTATTATCCTTTGTATCAAAAGAATCCTTTGAAAGATTAAAATACTTTAACCCGGCATCATTTAATATAAATTCATGGCAGGAACGTTGCCATATGACGATTGGTAAAGTTTGCGAAATTTTGTTCAAGCTATCCTTGGTAATGACTCCATGATAGGGCTTAAAATAGCCCCAAGCGTATAAAACGGAGCCTTTTTCTTGATAATCTTTTGCCAACTCGGTTATTCGACCCATAAACGCTTTATGATCTTTAACCACTATAGACTTACCATTGGGTGTGTTCCATTCCATTGCAGAAGTAATTTCAACGCTCAAAATGGAGGTTGCAATTGAAGGATGTAAATGTGGATCTATAAAGCCTGGCATCATTGTATTACCTTTCAGATCATTCATCAGTGTGCTGTCGCCTTTCCACTTTTCAGCGGCCACCTTATCACCTATAAATATGATCTTGCCGTGCTTAATTGCTACAGCTTCGGCATAAATCGCACTATCGCCTTCCATTGTTATGATATCGCCACCGAAATAGATCGCATCGGCCGCAATTGCATTGTTTTCAGTAGTATCCGCTTGCTGGCAAGACACCAAAGATGTAATCAATACAAGCATCGATACTTTTAATAGTTTATTTTTCATTTATTCATTTTTAAAAATTTAAGTAGCTTAAGACATAGTTACCTCAAAAGGGCTTCACTAAAAATTAAGTGCATTGTATCAAGGCTATAATCTAGCTTCTAGTATTTTTTTTACCAGTATGCCAAATTCTTCATTGCTGATTGAATTCCAAGGATTTTTCATATTATTGGCTAGGCTCGGATCTAAAGCATCCACCCTATGCACTATGATCATGTTGTATTTTGGTATGATCAATAAAAAATGCCCTCCTGCACCCCATCCCGAAAAGGTACCTTCTGGCAGTGTTACATTGGGAATATGGCCATACTTATTAAAATCTCTTGCCGACCACCAAAGGTAGCCATAGCCGTCTCTCGCAAATAATGTGGCATCTGAATGGTAACGCGTACTTTCTTCAACCCAAGACGCATCTATGATCTGTTGCCCATTCCAATTGCCCTTGTTCAGCATCAGTAGGCCGAAACGTGCCAAATCCCTAGCCGAAACCATAAAATTATAGGCAGGATGTATCGATTGTGTACTATCGTACGTGAATTTACAATCTGCAAGTGTGAGATCCTCCATACCTATAGGTTTTGCGATTTCCGATTGAAAAACCTCAAAAAGGTTGCGAGCGGTAAGTTTCTGAAATATAGTACCTAATACATTAAAGTCCCAATTGTTGTAATACCAATGTGTACCTGCCATTTGTGAGTATCTAGCAGGTCTCAATTGCTTCATTTTGGCATTTATATTCACGGCATCATGGTATATTCCAGATCTAGACTTCATGCAATCGCGAATAGTTGCCATTTTCTCAATATCGCTGAGGCTTGGAGCCATGTCATCGATTCCTATTTGAGCCAAGGTAGTATCCAAGTTAATGGTACCATTCTTCACGTACTTCCCATAAATTGCATTCAGATAGCTTTTTCTTAGTGATTGTCCATCTATTTTCGCCTCTACAGCTCCCCACTGGCGCAGCAATTTGCCATTTACTACCACCATTACTGATGTTGAATGAATGCTATCCGCATATTTCTGTGCCAGCAACAACTTTGACGATGAAAAACCCAAGTCCTCTGGCTTTGCAACTTGCTGCCAGTGTAAGCCTGGAAATGCGAGCTTGGATTTATTGGTTTGTGCGGCTAATGAAAAGGCACTCAATGCATATACAAAAAATAATAAACCTCTCATTATGCTTTTCATCATATAACAACTTTTCGGTTTAGTAATTCCATCTCACTGATATTGACCGATAACAGACATAATGGCTTGGCTGTATAATATTTCAAAATTTTTATCTGTTAAGCACAAATTTATGAAAAAATCTATATTTTAAAAGACCAAATATATATATATCTGTTGAATATTAAATATACAAAAATCAATGTCAAGAATTTGGGGAGAACCAAGAATGGGGCTTCTTTATAATTAGGAAATGTCCCTCTTAAGATAAAGAGATGGTGGAGCGTAAAGAGTCGTATTACTTACCCACCAAATCACAACATTTATACTGTCTTCATAAAATTATGTGGGATAATAAATTATGTGTTTAAATAAAGTACCTTGCAGATCTTTTTAAATGGCCTTAAATTATAAAATGCTAATAACTCACTATTCAATCCAAATATTATTTAAGATACAAATAGGAGATTAGCCCACTCCTAGAGCCTTCAATAAATCATCCCGTTTGCGGACGGATACGGGCACTTGTGACTTATCACTCATGATGGCATAGCCGCCGTCAATCTTTACAAATTCCTTGAGGTGTTTTAGATTAATGAGGTTGGAATGATGTACGCGTACAAAACCATAGTCACAAAGCATCTCGTCGTATTCTTTAAGGGTTTTGGTAACCAAGATTTGTCGATGTTCTGTAAGGTAAAACAGTGTATAGTTTCTTTGCGACTCACAACAGATGATCTCGCTCAAGGATACGATCTGGATTTTCTCTGCACTACACAGTGCAATGCGCTTGGCGCCAGCCTGTAGGTCTTTGATGGAATCCAATAAAAAGTCTAGGGGTTGAGTTTCGGGCGTCTGAGCATTACACTTTTTCACTGCAGCCACTAGATCATCCACATCCACTGGCTTCAGTAGATAATCTATGGCACTGAATTTAAAGGCCTTGATCGCATACTCATCATAAGCGGTAGTAAAGATGATTTTGCTTTTTACTTGCGGATAGGCCTTGAGTTTTTCCAAAAGGTCAAAGCCCGTTCCGTCGCCCATGCGGATGTCCAAGAAAGCCAAATCGGGTTTTAGTTCTACCAATAGTGCCAAACCTGAAGCCACACCATCAGCTTCGCCAACTACGGTCACATTTTTACAATAGGCACTCAAATCGCTCTTGAGGGCAACCCTAGCTTTTTCAGTATCGTCTATGACAACCGCTTTAATCATGTAGCCAAATATAAAAAATCAATATCATTTTTTAGTTTTTTCTTTTTATCTACTTTTACACGCACATGGTCAAACACTTAAAAATATTGATTGGTATCAGCATAGTGGCCTCAGTGCTTACCTTGCTTACTCCAAAACTGGGACTGGGTGAGCTCTACCCCTTTACCAGTTGGAAGCTCTTCACGCAACCTATCTGTAGTTTTGATACTTACACCCATTACAATCTGTATGGCAAAGACCAACAGGGGGCCTGGCAACTGCTACCTCTAAGGTCCAGCAACAACTTTGACTATGACGATACCTACTATCTCTTTGATGAATTGTCAAACACTATAGCTGAAAACCCTAAACGCATAGGACATTTGAGATCTTTGGCCAAAGCCATGTATCCTGACCATAACGATTTTGAACTTCGTACAAAGTCCTATAAAGTATCTGAGATCGTAAGAGATAGCAGTTTGTTTCAAGAAGATTTAATAGCCAAGTTTTAATGAAAACATCTTTCAAATATAAATCTGAGCCTTTGGCAAACGAGAAGAGAGTTCTTGATTTTCAGATTGGTGTACGCATTTTTTATGCATTTACCATAATTTGGCTGGGACAGAAGTTCATGCACCTGCATAAGATCTTTGCTCGAGACGAGGATCTGTTAAAACCGCTACATTGGTTTGCACAAATTATTTTTAGCGCGCATTTGCCTTTATTATTTTATCAGTCGGTGACTGTCCTTGCTGGTTTCGCTTGTTTTTACGCATTGCTCAAGGATCAAAACAACATTTATCTACAGATTTTTTTAGTACTGGTATTGATGGTGCTCAACACCCTAAAGCTAAGCTTGGGTTATATAGACCATGTAGATCACCTGTTTCTCTTGGCGCATTTTCTACTGATCAGCTACAAAAGAGCCACGCTGAATTCATTATTTGTCAAGTATTTCCAGTCTGGGCTCTTGATTACGTATACATTGGCTGGTTTTTATAAAATTCTAGGCTTGTTGTACAAGTCTATCTTCACTTCTGAAATTACGTGGTTGCATCCCAAAGCTTTGTATTACCAGACGTATCTGTTTCACGACGATGTGAATAAGACCATGCCCCATTGGATGGATGTGTTTCTCAATCTAGGTTATCTTCCTGTATTACTCATGCTTATGGCCGTTTTCCTACAGACGATTGCAGTATTCATAGTACCTCAATACAAACTTCTGAAGTATTATTTAGTTTGGTTGTTGGTTTTTCATGGTTTCAACTTCGTGTTTTTTGAGATCAACTTTATCTACGCAGGCATCACAGCCTTCTGTTTCTTATTTCCTTTCTCAGTTTTTATAAAGTCAACTGCTCTAAAAACAGCTTAGGCGCTAACCTTGCCCAATTCCTAAAAGGTTCATTGGTAAAATCTTTTTCTATAAACTTCAGGAAATCGTCAAGTTCAAAGGAACTTCCTTGTATGCAATTGCCAGTCTTTAACGCATCCTTGGCATTATTGGCCTGTTCCAGTTGCTGATCTACGGGTATTAGTAAAATAGGCTTTCCCAGATAAATAGCTTCACATACACTTTCAAATCCTGCAGTACTCACATATCCATTGCAATTAACCAAGTATTCGAGAAAAAGCTCACGGTTGAGCTTATGGAAAAACAGGTTCTTCTGTACCTCTTCACAAGCCTGGTCTTGTTTACCATCCCAGAAATAATGAATGACTACCTCGGGGTTTCTTTGCTGCCAAGATTTGATCTGTTCTGCATAACCTTTGTTTACAGAATAGGCCAATAAATAATTATCCCTCCTTGCTTTTGCTTCAAGAACCTCTTGTGAGATCAATGGTGGCATAACAATCACATTATTTCCTGCCTCCCCTTCTCTAAAAGAAAGCGCCCATACCTTGTCAGCTTTTCGCGCCTTAAGTCCATTGAGGCTTTTCAACAAAAAGGTCTCTAATCTTCTTCCTCTAACAAGATCATGATCTGGGCCTGTAAGATAAAAATGATGCGAGAGCACTATGTGTTTATGTTTGCGCCTCAAACCAAAATGCGCTAGGGCTCCGATGATCTCGTAGAAATTGATTACAATATCCACATCGTGTGCTTGTATTTGCTTTCTTACAAAGGCTATGCTTTTGAGGAATTGGGGGATTTTAAGGCTATTGTTTAGGAATGTTTTAGGCAAATGTAGGCCCTGACTATGTTTATCATAGCTAAAGTTAGGGCTGTCAAAGTATTGAATCTTCACTCCAAAACGGTCTAAAAAATAGTGGGGAACGGTTCTTTCGCTTCTGCCGATCAACACCGTAACTATTTCATGGTATTGAGCTTCCAAGATATCGGCCAAGGTCAACGCTTGAGAAAGATGCCCACGCCCTTCAGTCTGTACGATAAACAAGAATCTCATAAAGCTGTCCCATTTTAAGAGATCAATTTAGTAGCTACCGAAATACTTTCTCAAAAACCATTCTAGTGAAATCAATACCAAAAGTGCTATAAACAACCATTTGATGTTGATCAAGTCACTGTAAGACTCGCTTAGCCTTACCTTGCCCTGAGATTTCAAACTGCTCAGGCGTTCCATGAGCTGTTTCACTTGCGCCTTTTCAAAATAGGCACCTTTTGTTTTCAAACTCAGGTCTTTAAGCAACTGATGATCGGCCACCGAAGTAAGATCTTCTAACTGGAGTTTTTTTACATTAAACACACCTGAATAACTCAAGTTCTTGCCTGCGATCTGTGTAGTGGCTGTGTAGTGATATGAACCTTGTGCAAACTGCCCCACTTCAAACTTATCACTACTTTCCTGATTCACATATTTGTATCTAAACTCCTTATTGCTTTCGTCTTTGAGCACCAAACCTATTTCATGGCCATAAGTCAATTGGTTTAGATCATCATAGATCTCTGTATCTACAGTAACCAGATCACCTTCTTCATATTCTTGATTGTTGGTAATTACTTTAAATTTACGCTTATCTGCTTTAGAGGCAATAAATTGGACCGTCTTTATTACCATCTCATCAAAAGTCGTAGAGGCTTGTGTCTTGCTTTTTTCATTAATCCTCCACATCCAAAGGCCATCACCCAGTACTATGGCCGTTTTTTGCTCGGCATTTTTACCCAATACCCAAAGTGGATTCAGTGTCACAGAACTACCGATTTTCTGATAAAGCAGTACTTCTGAATTTGCATTAAGAGTATAGTTGGCAAAGGGTACGTTCAGAGGCGGAAATTGTGCAATCAGTTCTTTGTCCATCTCTCCGATTCCAAAAGACTCAAACCTTTCATTCAACGAGGCCTGCGCTTTATCACTGTCGAAGGATCTTATATTTATAGTCAATGCCCGAGCATTGTTAACTTTATTATAGTCAGTATTGGATTGGAGCACATAAAAAGCTGGTACTTTACGCCTCAGTACTTCATTGTACACCTCATTGCCCAAACCTTTCTTGTTTGGAATACCTACGAGCACTGCAGCATTTACATTTTCAAAACTGACGTTTTGGTTATCCCCTACAAAATGTACCTCTACCTCATAGTTTTGCCCTGAGTTTAATGCTGCGCTTATGGCTTTTACATCCGGATGAGGTGCTTGAGCTAGGATCAAGATCTTCTCTTTGTTTTTTACAACTTCTATGTAAATGTGTATTTCATTATTTGAAAAGGTAAACTCCCCCTCCTTTTGTGAACATGTCAGTACGTAATGCAGCATACCTTCTTGCTTCGCTTCCAGAGTTATACTACCCGTCTGTTCTTCTTTATTCCTTGTGATTTTGAAATCCTTTCCATAGACTGCCTTCTCTTTTTCCTTAAGGGTCACCGTCACATTCTCACCTACAAAGGCCGAATTCTTAAGTTTGTAGTTTATAATGAATTTATTGCCCAGATAGGCAATCTTATTATGTTGAACTCCAGTAATACTCAAGTCTCTTTTGGAAGTAGTATCTCCCAAACCTAAAGTATATACCGGATATTTATAATCTATAAAATTGGGGTTGATGCCTTGGTTGTAATTACCGTCACTCAGGATCGCCAGCGCTGCGATCTTTTGTCCTTCCAACTCTTCTTCCACATTTTTGATGGCCGCCTGAATATTGGTTTTGCTATTGTTAAATTTTATAAAACTTAAGCTATCAGTATTTACCTTTTGATTCAGTAAATAAAACACCCAGTCTTGTTGCTCACTCTTCGCTTTTTGAGACTCGTTTATAGATTTTATGACTTCTGGTAAATTTTTGGTATGTGCTGCTATAGAAGAAGAGTTGTCGAGCAAAACAGCGATTACGGGTTTATCTATATCTTGTCTGCTTTGCTTGAGAAGCGGGGCTGAAATGATAAATAAGATCATAAATACCTGTAGTGTTCTGACAACAGCCAAAGACCAATTGATGGGTTTAGACCAAGTATACTTTTTTGAATATAAGAGCCATGCATAGGCGATGGCTACAACCAAAGCCAAGATATAAAACCAATAAGGTGCCTGAATGATGAATCTATAGTTCAAGTGAATGAGTGTTTTTAGTTTCCAAATTTCTTCATTTATTCTCTATCAGGCAATAGTTCCGGTAGTATTTGAGTTGGTAGGTCATACTGTTTTCAAGCAGCTTGAAAACCTAAAGGAAAAGTAATGTACATATATAGATAAAAACCAGAGCTGGGATTGATGTCCCAGCTCCGAAAATATTTCTAGGTATACATTCCACCATTCACAGAAAGTACTTGGCCCGTAACATAGCTCGAAAGATCCGAAGCTAAAAACACCGCAACATTTGCCACTTCATCAGCAGAACCTGCACGTTTCATAGGGATGCCATCCGTCCAGCCTTTTACTACGTTTGGATCTAACTCTCCAGTCATTTCAGTTTCAATAAATCCTGGGGCTATCGCATTGCTACGTACATTTCTTGAACCTAATTCCAATGCTACAGATTTTGAAAATCCTATGATACCTGCTTTTGAAGCTGCATAATTTGACTGACCGGCATTTCCTCTTTCCCCAACTACTGACGTTATGTTGATGATCGAAGCACCGTTTTTGTTTTTCATCAATGTCTTAATCGAAGCTTTTGTGAGATTAAATACAGACTTCAAATTTACATTAATTACCGAGTCCCACTGTTCCTCAGACATTCTCAACAGTAAGCCATCTTTAGTAATACCTGCATTGTTTACCAATACATCTATTCCGCCGAAATCAGCCACTACTTGATTGGCCAAATCTTCAGCTGATTTATAATCAGAAGCATCACTTCTATATCCTTTTGCCTTAATTCCTAAAGCAGAAAGCTCTTGTTCAAGGGCTTGTCCCTTTTCTACACTTGAAAGATACGTAAAGGCAACATTTGCTCCTTCTTGGGCAAATCTTATCGCAATTTGTCTACCTATTCCTTTGGATGCCCCTGTTACTATGGCAGTTTTTCCAGATAAAAGACCCATTATTAAATCAATATTATTTTATAAACTAAGTTCAAAACTAATAAAAATACTCCGAACTAAAAAAATAGGAGGATAGAGTCATGAAATCACCAATGGAATGGCTTTGGTTGGTAGGTAACATTCTTTGAAACCATACTAACCTATCAAATCCACCTTCTCCTCTTGAACATCACAAACATACTCATACCTATACCCAACATTACCAAAGTCACCCACAAATATCCGTACGGCTCGTTGAGTAGAGGTAAATTTTGAAAATTCATGCCATAATACCCTGCCAAAAATCCAAGTGGCATAAAGATCGTAGATATGGTGGTCAGAACCTTCATGATATTGTTCATCTTGTATCCGTTACTACTGATATGAAAGTCCAACATGCCCGATAACATATCACGGTTCAAATCTATATTATCAACCACATAGATGAGTCTTTCATAAATAGTCTTAATCTGCTTTTGATTAGGTTTAGAAAACTGATACTCCTCACTATTGAGCATCTGAAATAAGGTATCCCTGAGAGGGCTTGTATTCTTTCTTAGGAAAAGCAACTCACGCTTAATCATGAACAAAGATTTGAGTTCGGTGATATTCGTCGCCTTTGGAATGAATGCCTCTATTTCCAACAAATCTTCATTAATCTCATTAATAATCTTATGATAATTGGCTTCTATGGATTCAATCAGCCTCACAAATAGATATTCAGCATTTCTCTGGTTAAGGCTTGACTTCATAGATTTAATCTTATCCCTTATTTCTTCGAAATGGTCTCCTAATATATCACTTTGTATACTAATCACCACATTTTTGATCAATACCAAAGTTATGGCCTCATAATTGATTTTGTTCTCTTTGCTATCGTAATCCATCATTTTCAGAGTTACGGCTGCCCAATCTTTATGATCATCAAAATGGCTCAATTCAGAACTGATCAGTTTGTTCACATTGATTTCGATAGAAGGGATGATGTGTTTAATAAAACCACAAAATAGGTCCTGGTCTGGTTTACCCTCAAAGTCAAACCAATAGATGAAACTGTTTTCAAGAAGAAAATCATGACAAACACTCAATTCCACTTGTTGAACTTCACAAACAACTGGGCTGTATTTAAAAACACTGGCCTTCATCGGATCTATTGGTAATTACCAACCACAATTTCATTAAGACCCAAAAACCATTTTTGAGTCATTTCTTGGATATCCGATTGCTTAATCGTTTTAAGTGTGAGGATATACTGGTTGAAATAGTCGTAATCCAACTTTGCATAATGAATCGTTTTGTATTTATCCATCAATGCGAAAGCCGAGTTTATGGAACCTAAATAACTCCCATGCATATAACTTGTCACTGTTTCAAGTTCATCCTCTGGTATACTTTGGGTTTTCATGATTTCAATTTCTTTATAAATCTCGTCCAAGGCCAGTCTCGTAAATTCTTTTTTCACGTCAGTGCCAATTACGAAATAACCAGATTCTTCAAGACTTACCAATTGTGAACTTATTCCATAAGTCAGACCTTTTTCCTCACGAATGTTCTTCATGAGCCTAGAGCCAAAATAGCCACCCAGAATTTCATTTGTAACCAAGGTTTTAAAATAATCTTCATGAACTCGTGGAAATGTTACTCGTCCAATTCTAATAGACGACTGAAGCGCATCTGTTTTTTCTACCAATTTTTCTTGGTTTTCTACTATTTTAATGGTACTTTTAGAAATCACTTCACTTTTCCTGTTTTGGAATTTCTCAAAAAAAGATTTCAAAACATTACTTAAAGTAATATCTACACAACCTGCGATAAACACCTCAAATTCAGAATTTTTTATGTGGTCTTTATAATGATCTGTTACATCATTAATTGTTACAACATATAAATCCTGCTCTTGTACGGAGTATCCATAATAATGGTTTTCGCCATATAATAGCTTTTTAAACTCTTGGGCCGCAACTACACTACTTTTCTGAAGGTTTACTTTGATGTTATTGGTAGCAATGTTAACGATATTTTTAAAGTTTTCTTCTGGAAAAATAGGACGAAGCATAATCTCCTCAAGGATAACCAAAAACTCTTTAACATATTTGGTTAACAAATAAAAGGTAAGGCTGATACGCTCAGTACCATGATTGATCTCTATGAATGCCCCCAAGCTTGCAATATTCTCCTGAATTTGCGCAGCGGTAAATCTTTCTGTGCCTTCTTGCAACATTTTGGAAGTAATGAACGATACTCCTGGTTTTTTCTCGTATTTGGTTCCAGCCTCAAACACGACCTCAAGTCTAACCAATGGTTGATCACCGTTATTAATTGTATGCAGGCGTATTCCATTATTGAGTACAATTTGCTCTGCTTCTTGAAGTTTAAAACCAGAAAGAGGGTTTATAACTGGTGCTATTGTTCTATCCATATCCAAAAATAAAAAATCCCGCAGATTTGCGGGATTATCTTAATATGATTTTTTGTTTTTATTCTGTAATTTTTTCTTCGCCAGGTTCTTTTTTAACATCCAGTGTGTAAGCTACTAAGAACCTAAGCGTACCACCCAGAGCGTTGTTATACTTACCTTGAGCAACCAAATATGCAAAATCAAATCCTAGATCATTATACCTAAGCCCGAAACCAAAAGATATATATTTTCTTCCTCCTTTGTATTTACTTTCATTAAAGTACCCTGCACGAGCTATGAAAATATTGTTATAAGTGTATTCAAAGCCTAAGCTTGTTGTAATTTCCCTTAACTCTTCCTTCAAACCATCTGGTGCATCTGAAAATGATCCGAACAAACCTGACATCAAACCTTTATCTGGATAATATAAAAGCGAATCTGTCCCATCTTTACCTTTTATGATCAATGGCGATGGGGTTAAAAGCTTATTAAAATCTAGAGCAATGGTAATTTTATTATACATGTCCAACTCGTGGGTATAAGCAGTACCTACTCTTAAGTTCATGGGCAAGAAATCTTTCTTACTATTGTCTCCTCCACTCACATATTTTATTTTACCACCTAAGTTGCTTACGTTGGCACCAAAACTCAGTGTGCTATTACTAGTTTTCACTTGAAGTGGGGTAGTGTAGAACACGCCAATATCTACAGCAGCAGTATTAAGAGGTCTTACATCACTCACAAATGCACCAGTTAAGTTTGAGTACACATATTTTAAACCTAAACCCAATCCAAACTTTTCACTTAATTTTCTGGAATATGCACCACCAATCGTAAATTCTCTTGGCGTAAAGGTTCCTTGCGGTATATTTTGGTCATTTCTGAACTCTATTTTGCCGAGGTTAAAATAGGTCATATTTATTCCAAAAGCTTCCTCCTTTTTTCTTTTATAATGACCTGCCACATTTCCGATCCACATATCTGAAACAATGTTCCTAAGCCATGGATTCATGGTCACCAAACCACCCATGCTCTTTTCATTAAAAGCAAGTTTACCTGGATTCCAATAAATATCATTAGTAGTTGATGATGTAGCAACGCCAGCATCACCCATACCGCCAGCACGTGGATCTGGATTTATATTCAAAAAGGGTACGGCCGTAGTAATAGGCCTATTATCCCCATTGAGTTGGCCTACAGTTATTGGTGTTGCCGAGGTATTATCAACTTTAGCGGAGGCATTACCGACATTTTGTGCATTTGCACCAAACGTAAAGGCTAAGAGAGCAATTGAAAAATTTTTAAAATTCATATTTACGCTATACTTCGATTTGTAAAATTAACCAGTTATTTAATAAAAACAAGCTTTTCAGCTTTACTAGTGGTAGAGCCATCGTATTTCGATTTCAATAACATTATATAAACGTACAAACCTGATGAAATATTGTGTTGGTTTTGATTTATTTTTGTTTTCCAGTCAGCTCCTGTTACAACTGCACTTGCCGCTGGGATATCTGAATATAATTCACGAACTATATTTCCCTGAATATCTGCTATTTGTATTTGCATATACAAATCCTCCCCTGGTCTATTATGACCAAAAGAAAAATTACTAAAATCACCGTAAGGATTTGGAATATCATCTACAACACCTATAGTTATATCATCTTTTGACACGACAAACTGGGTACTTTCTGTGGTTGAATTATTAAATGTATCCCAAACCTTTAAACTTATAGAGTGCTGTCCCTCCTTTAAATTACCTAATGGAAAAACAACCTTACCTTTACTAAAACTATTTGTCTCAGCCATATAATAATCATTAAGAATAATACTGTTTTTGGCATCCCCATCTATAGTCATTACAATTTCATGACCAACAGAAGATCTGGATAAATTTATCCCACTTTCATCCGAAATATTAGCAATAAAAGTCGAATTTTGAGGTACCACTCCGCCACTCAGAAAAGTTGTATCATTTAAAAACAAATTAACTACAGGTGGAGTCATATCTTGAGGAACATTGTCATCTGAATCACCAATGTAAAAATTCTCATATCCCCCAGCCGCGTCTAAATCACTACTATCATTTTTTGCATAAGTCAATATGAGGCCCTTACCAACTTTGTAAGAGATGTCTTTTGGCACGATCAACGAGACATTGAATCGTCCATTCTTAACAACAGCGTTTCCTTGGTATATGATACTCTCTCTAGTTTTAATGATTGTTTTGATATATGAGGGGTCATATGCATTGTCACCACTTGCAGGATCATATTTGGATAACTTATCAAGTTCTTTGTCATATAACGTAAGTGTTAATATTCCATTAAAGTTATCTTGTATGGATCCGTTATTCACAATAGAACCTTTTATCTGTGCTTTTGACAATGCCTTTAATGTATCTTTTTGCGTATTGTCTTCATTAAGTATGCTATCTATCATAATGTCATACTTAGGATAATTCAAGGTTAGCGAGGGGTCACTTAGTAGCCCATAGTTTTTTACATTTTCATCTATTATCACTGAAGCCCCATCATTTTTTGATTTTCGCATAATATCTCCAATTGTATTGTATTTACCATCAACCTTTTCATATAGAAATCGCATCATTGATGTGTTCACCCTCAAATTTGATGACGCAAACACCGGTCTAGTAGCACCAATAGTTGCAATAGCTGCACCATTTGGATTTAATATCGCTTGTTCTATACTTGAAAAGTTATTCGGATCGTCGTATCTACCAAACTCGCATGTTGCTGTTATTAAAAAAAACAGCTTGTCGATATTTTTTAGATTTCTGATGGTTTCTATGGTAATAATATTCTCACCAGCCCAACCAATCTCCCTACCATGACCCGAGTAGTTTAATAAAAACGTCCCTCGATTTATCTCATCCATTAATCTCTGACTCAATGCCGGACTTTCCTGACCTATCGGCGTAGAAATCTCAGGGTATAATGGCAAATACAATTTATTAATCCTTGCCGCTGAATTGTATTTTTCTACTTCATTAATAAGTTGCTCTGTAGAATTCATGTGCAAATTCCCATCACCATCATCGCAAACAAAGCTTAGATTGTTCCTCCATTTGTCAAATGTCAATTTTGAAGAGGAATAGTGTATGAGTTTGTCCACTACAGCATTGGCTTCTTCGGTATTCCTTACTGGAAGACGTCCAACTCCAATATCAAGCATACCACCGATAAGTGTATTTCCTTCATTATTGTCTAACAGTCCATAGTAGTCGTCTGATTGATAGCTTAAAATCAAGTCAGAACTATTAATTGTTTCATAAATAGGTACAAAGTTCGTGTTGTTTCCTATTCTATCCTTATAATCAAAAGAACATGCACCAAACAACAGTAACCATTTAAACTTTGATGGATCACGATCATATAAACATTTTGCAAGATTTCTGATACCGCTTATATCTTGTCTTCCAGAGGAAAATTCATTATATACCTTATCAACAGAAACCACCAAAACATCATACCCATCATGCGACCTCCTGAAGCTTGCCAATCGTTCCGCTGCATCCATAAAGGCCGGATAGGCAACAATAAGTAAATCTGGCACGTCTGAACCTGATATGTTTTGATTCTCTGTTTTTTCTACAAAGACTGGTGCATCAAATTCTGCACTAGGATCCACAATCACATATTCTTTATACTGATTAGAAGAATCTATAAACGATATACCTAGGCTTTCTTTGGTTATAGGAATCGATTGAATATTACTTGTCTTTGTTACGTCCCAAATTTGAGCACCATTTTTAGTCGTTGACATAGAATACTTGCTGTAGTTATTCCCTACAGCATCAATATTTCTGAAATTCAAATAGTTCCCGTCAAAAACAAGTTTAGCCTTACCTGTTATCTGAAAATAATCCAAATTCGCTTTATCTACACTTGTTACCTTGGAATACTTGATATTCAAATTAATAGTTCCTGCTATATCGTCAGAGTTCAGTGTTTGGTTGAAATCAAAAGATCTTACCAAAATTCGGTTAAAATCTAAACCATTGTCTCTATTATATAAGGTGTAATTGAAAGCTTCACCGTTAAAGCTAATTGCACAAGTTGTAGCATTATCATTTGAACCTTGTATTTTACCAGTAACCAATACCTCTGTATTTGGCATCAATTGTGGAATATCTACATCAAAATTCAATATGGGATTTGTAACCAAGGATTCCCCAACCCAATCTCGTCCCGAGTGAATATAATTTGTCTCGTCCTGCTCGTGTCTATATATAAAATCATAATAATCATATTCTAAATCGTAGTTAAGCTGTGCAGCTTTATTAGTAATCCGTTTTCCAGTTTTTTGAGAGTGTGTAATGAAGAAGAAGGTCTTGTCAGAATATATGTTCTTTTTTTGATCTACATCTCCCTTGCTAACTATAGGATTGGGACCTTCTAAATACAATAGAAAATATTCTGAGGCATCAAATTTATTATCTTGATTTCCCACAAAAAACATAGGTATCTCTGGAATATCGTAAAAATCGGCATTATCAGCATTTCTCTCTGGTAACAAGCCGCCGAAACCAAAAGTCTGCAAGCTGTTAGGATCAACCGTCACTGGTATTCCAATTGATTTAATATAATCAAGATCCAGTTTATATACACCTGTCTTGTTTACTGAAATTTTATACCAGTCACCAGTAGAAAAAACGGAATTTTTACTAATAACAGCTTTTTTAGCCAATTTTGTATTACCAGTCTGCTTTTGGCTAACATTTAGGTTAAATTTTTTTATTTTGTAAAGTTTACCATTAGCTCCTTTTACAATAGGAACAAGATTTATAAAACTATAGATCTGTGTTCTCGCTGTTGAAGTCCGAGTTTCAAATTCTATTTTATTTGAAAATTGATTTGCATCCAATAACAGCTCCTCCTCTTTAGAACAAGATACATATTCAACTTTTGTAAAATCTACAGAATTAACCTCGCCTTCAATCTTAATGACAAAATAGCCAATTTTACGAATGGGATCTACTTCACTTGTATTTTCAAAATCTAAAGTTTTGGTTTCCCCACCACCTATAATAGTTAAAATTGTTGGTGTTTTCCATTGTATGGTATAAGTTTGAGCCCCTGAATAGAACACTAAAAGCGCAATAAATGCGCTAATATATTTTTTCATATATTTAAGTAATTTTGATAATAACTAGTTATCGGAACAAATTATTGTGTTATTCCTTTTCTTTCTTTAAGAAACCACTAATAATTGAGACTATTATATAGTAGATAATACAAAGACCCATCCCAAAATAACTTAGGCCTTTGATATATGTAAATAACATAATAGTAATACAACCTATTAACAAAATATAGCGCCAAATGTTCAAATTCCAAGAAATATTTTTAAATTTCAAGGAAATCATTGGGATTTTAGATACCATGAGAATACAAGAGGCGAAAATAAATGAATATAGGAAATTGTAATTAATAATCTCATCAAACTCAAAGTCTTGACCTTCATTGCTAATCATAAGCACCAAAGAACTCACCAAAATCGCATTGGCGGGCGTAGGTAACCCTATAAAACCGTCAACTTGTCTTGTATCTATATTGAATTTTGCCAAACGGATCGCAGAAAAGATAGCCACTAAGAATGCAGGGAAATATGGAATCATTTGATTAATAGAACAAGCCACATGGGCTTGATAATCAGGAAGCAAATGCTTGCAATTAAGCCACTCAATACCTTGCACATCATATGTCAACTTGAGGAGTTCAAAGAGCATCATACTAGGTAAAACTCCAAAAGTAACCACATCAGCCAAAGAATCGAGTTGTTTCCCGATCTCTGATTTAACATTAAGCAATCTAGCAGCAAAACCATCAAGAAAGTCAAGAACGCCAGCAATCAATATCAAAAAAGCACCATATTTAAGGTAGTCTGGGGAACTCAGTACTAATACTATACCTATACAGCCACAAGTAAGATTCAAAATGGTTATAAAATTGGGAATAGAGCGCAACATGTTATTTTGTTTAGTTTATAAAGATAATAATTGTTTTAATACCTTATTATGTTTTTTTTCATACCCTACAGTGGAATCTAGGCCATGTCCTGGATATATTTTCACATCATCATCCCACGCAAATATAACTTTTTCTATACTTTCAAGGAGTTGTTTGGAGTTTCCTCCAGGCAGATCCGTGCGTCCAATACTGTTCAACATAATATTATCGCCTGTTATTGCGATTTTCTCATCTAAATTATAAAAAACCACATGACCAGGAGCATGCCCAGGCGTTTGTGCAATTTGTAATTCGCTATTACCAAACTTGAATGGTTTTTCTAATAGCAAAAAACCATCAGGCTCTACCTCATTATAACCCCAAAAACCTAGATTGGGTGCATACACTTTTACTGCTTTTAAAGTAGCAAGATCGTCTTTAAAAATCAAAAACGGACATTTGTATTTTGTCTTTACATGGTAGCAGCCTAAAACATGATCAAAATGAGAATGTGTATTGATCATTGCCACAACCTTGAGACCATTGACTTGAATGTAGTTATCTAGCTCATCAGTTTCGTCCTTTTCAAAACACCCAGGATCAATGATGATAGCTTCGTTAGTTTCGTCAGATAGGATATATGTGTTTTCTGATACTGGATTGAATTCAAAAGATTTTACTTTGATCATTTTTTATATGTTGACAATTTCATAAAAAACAAAATATGAAATTTATTGACAAAGTTATGATATTTCGGGTAAATATTTCGCCCATTTAGATAAAAATGTCTTTCAGAGTATCAAGCAAATACCAAGTATCATTGTAAAATGATTATTTTTGTATTCTAATTATTCATAAATGCTTACTAAGAGAATCATTCCCTGCTTGGATATAAAAGATGGCAAAACCGTAAAGGGTATAAACTTTCTAGAGCTGAGAGATGCGGGAGATCCTGTTGAGCTTGGAAAACTCTATGCTGAGCAAGGGGCAGATGAATTGGTTTTTCTGGATATTACTGCTACCGTTGACAAAAGAAAGACGCTGTCAGAACTCGTTAGAAAAGTTGCTTCTGTAATAAATATTCCATTCACTGTCGGAGGTGGCGTATCTAGTATTGAAGATGCTTCTGTTTTACTTAATGCTGGAGCGGACAAGGTCTCTATCAACTCTGCAGCTGTAAGAAACCCAAATTTAGTGGATGAGCTTGCTCGTGAATTTGGAAGTCAGTTTGTGGTAGTGGCAATTGACACAAAACATAATGACACAAAACATATTGTACATACACATGGTGGTCGTACGCCTACTCCTTTGGAAACGATAACTTGGGCAAAGGAAGTTGAGAATAGAGGGGCTGGTGAAATTTTGTTAACATCAATGGATCATGATGGTTGTAAACAAGGTTTTGCCAATGAACTAACTTCCCTAATTAGCGGTGCCGCAAATATCCCCGTCATTGCATCAGGAGGAGCAGGTACTATGGAGCACTTTGTGGATACGTTTACTTTTGGAAAGGCCGATGCCGCATTGGCGGCGAGCATTTTTCACTTCAAAGAAATAGAGATACCTACTCTTAAAAATTATCTTAAAAGCAGAGAAATCATTGTACGGTTATGACCAAAATCAGCCTAGCCTTTTGGATTCTATTGCTATTATGCGCCTGCTCAAAAAAGAAAGGAAAAGATGAACAGTTTATTCCTTCAGCTCCTATACAAACAACCGAATACAACCACTACAAAAAAAGTGAAACGATCAAATATGTAGCTAAACTTGGTATCATGAAAGCTGCAAACATAGTACTTGACATTGACAGTACTATCCAATCTATAGATTCTGTAAAATGTTATAAAGTGAGTCTCATCGGCGAGCTTGACGGCACTGTAGATCTATTCAGTGAGCTCAACGACAAGTTCTACAGTTTTGTTGATACCAGTACCTTGAAACCAACGCTTTTCATCAGAGATCTTCACGAAAACAAATACAAAAAGCGGGAATATTCTTATTTTGATTTTTTGGGTAAAAAAGTTAAAATCATTGACAAAAACGTAAGTAAACCCGACAGTATAAAGCTTTTTGATATATCTGAAAACATAAATGATATGATTACCTCTTATTTCCAGTTACGCAAAATAGACTTTGAAAAATATTCTGCCAACGATACTTTGAGACTTGACGTATTTATAGAAAACAATTCTTACAATCTCAAGTTTTTGCTCAAAACGAGAGAAGAGCTCAAAACAAAAATAGGCAAATATAATACTATCGTATTGGTACCTATTGTTCCTGATAATGAATTATTCAGAGGCGATGAACCTGTAAGTGTTTGGATCTCGGATGACGAAAATAGAATTCCTCTCAAATTAAAGGCAAAATCATGGGTGGGCAATATAGAAGTTGAGATCAAAGAATATGCACACAAAAGATAAATTTTCGTAATTTTGTAGCGATCAAACATTCAATGGAGATAAATTTCGAAAAACAAGGAGGATTGGTGCCTGCTGTGGTACAAGATGCTAGTACCGAAAAGATTCTGATGGTAGGGTTCATGAACCAGGAAGCTTATGAAAAAACAGTTCAAGAAAAAAGAGTGACCTTTTTTAGTCGCACCAAGCAAAGGCTGTGGACTAAGGGAGAAACTTCTGGACATTTTCTTGATGTAGTTCAGGTTTTGATTGATTGTGACCAAGATACGGTTTTGATAAAAGCAAATCCGAAAGGTGCAACTTGCCACACAGGTGCAGACACTTGCTTCTTTGAAAAGAATACACAAACTGATTACGATTTTCTAACAAAATTAATCACTACTATCAAAAGCAGAAAAGAGGAGGAGAGCGATAAATCATACACTAGTTCCCTATTTAAAAAGGGAATCAACAAAATAGCCCAGAAAGTGGGTGAGGAAGCCGTAGAGGTAGTAATTGAAGCAAAGGATAACAATGATGATTTGTTTAGAAACGAAGCAGCCGATCTGTTTTTCCATTACCTTGTATTACTAGAAGCCAAGAATATTTCTTTCACAGAAATAATTGAAGTCCTGAAACAAAGACATAAATAAAATTCTAGATCAAATGCTTTTCTTTATTAACGATACTCCGTTTAGAATTAGCAAAAAATTCGACAAGTATACATCCAGCTTATTCGATACAACTATTGTAGACCAACAGGTATTTAATGAACCTTCATTAAAAGGCAAGATCCTGATCAAGTCTCCATCTCAAAAACAAGTTTTGGGTCTTGTCAGTTACTTACAAAGGTTCAAAAACCATTCTGTGAAAGAAATTGTGGTTCTCACCAATGACAAAAAAGCCTACGAAGACATCATCAAAAGCTCTTTCAAAAGAATAGAAGCTGGCGGGGGGCTAGTGCTCAAAGGCGAGAAGTTCTTGATGATTCACAGACTTGGGCTTTGGGATTTACCCAAAGGCAAACTTGATTATGGTGAAACTATTCAAGAATGTGCACTTCGTGAGGTAGAGGAGGAATGTTGTATAAAGGCAGAACTAGAATACAAAATAGTGGATACTTGGCACAGCTATACTACTAAAGGTGGATCAGATATGTTAAAGAAGACTTCATGGTATTTAATGACCAATGTTGACGACTCCAAAATGAAACCACAAAAAGAAGAAAGTATAGACAATATCAAATGGATGAACGCAAATGAAGTGCAAAAGGCTCTTGGGAAAAGCTATAAATCTATTGCTTATGTATTTCAAAAATATCAAAAAATAAAGCAGACTTAGGCGTTTAACTGCATTGGGGCGCGACAATATATTTGGCGCGTTCCAAATTTATATAAGTTTTCTTTAATTCACCTATTCTGAGTACACTTAACCATTTAATTACCTAGCCAGATTCCTTAAAAAATAATCTTTAACTATTAAGTTCTTGTCATTATCTATAATGATTACTCAATTCATTCCCTGAACAAAATAATTGTTATTTTCAAGATTAGTCATTATTTTTGTTCATTAACATGGTACACAAACATAAGCAAAAAACTGTACCTCAACAAGTTTTTTACTATAATTTTTTACTATTTTGTCAAGTACACTAAAAATATCGGTAAATCAGCGATTTATAGAAATCAGTAAATCGCTTGTAAAATCTAAAAAGGTTAAGACCCTAAACGAATTCTGTCAGACCTTGGGCATTCATCCCCAAATAGTAAGTGACATAAAGCACGATAAAAGAAGTGTGACCCTAGAGATGCTAAGTAACCTTTACAGACACTTTTTAGTAAGTCCAATATTCGTTATTGAAGGTATCGGTTCCACATTCTTAAACCCTACCGAGCATACCACGGATAAAGTAACCCTCGAACCAGAAGGAAGATTCGTAAAAGGATCGACCGAGGATTTAATCAAAGAACTTGAAGAAAACATAGCTTCTTCTTCGGTACTTTTGAGCCAATTGAAAATGAAACTTAAAAACTAATCTGTAATATTAAGGTAGCCTATTATTTTCATCAGGGAATACCAACCAAGGCTTAAATGAATTTGCCTTGTCAAAGTCTATTGTAGCATATGAAATAACGATTACTACATCTCCTACTTGCATCTTTCGAGCGGCTGGCCCATTCATACATATAACTCCAGAACCTTTTGGGCCTGAAATCACGTAAGTTTCAAGTCGTTCACCGTTATTTACGTTTAATACCTGTACTTTTTCTCCTTCTACCATGTTGGCTGCATCTAACAAATCCTTGTCAATGGTAATACTGCCAACATAGTGAAGTTCTGCCTGGGTTATTTTGGCTCTATGTATTTTTGATTTGAGTACTTGAATTTGCATTTAAAATCTTTAGGGTTACAAAAGTAAAAATATTACATTACTTTTTCCGAAATAATCTCCTTAATGTCTAGAATAATTTTATTCGCAAGGGCATGAGCAGTGGTCTCTGATTCACTTTCTGCATAAATGCGAATGATCGGTTCCGTATTGGACCTTCTCAAATGCACCCATTCCTTATCAAATTCTATTTTAACGCCATCTATGTCATTAATAGGTTGCTTTTTATATTTTAGTTTGACCTCTTCCAACAGAAAATCTATGTCAATTTCAGGTGTGAGATCAATCTTGTTCTTAGAGATATGATAATCAGGGTATGAATGTCTGAGCCTAGAGGCTGACTTACCTAATTTAGCCAAATGAGTTAGGAATAAGGCTATTCCTACTAAGGCATCACGACCGTAATGCAATTCTGGGTAAATAATACCTCCATTACCTTCACCTCCAATTACAGCATTTTCGGCTTTCATTTTTTCAACCACATTTACCTCGCCTACCGCAGAACTAAAGTATTTATTTCCACTTTTCTCAGTAATATCTCTAAGGGCTCTAGTAGAAGAAAGATTCGATACTGTATTTCCGTTATTGTTGCCAAGTATGTAATCAGCAACTGCTACCAACGTATATTCCTCACCAAACATGGTTCCGTCTTCACAAACAAACGCGAGCCTATCAACATCTGGATCCACTACAATGCCTAAATCATAATCCTCTTCAGATACCACAGATGATATCTTAGTGAGATGTTCTGGAAGTGGCTCTGGATTGTGTGGAAATTGCCCAGTAGGCTCACAATACAGTTTATGCAAGATTCTTACTCCGAGTGCCTCTAAAAGTGCTGGTACAGCTATTCCTCCAACGGAATTTACCGCATCCACGACAATCTTAAAATTCCGTTTTGCAATTGCTTCCTTATCTACTAATGGCAAAGCTAAAATCGCTTCTATGTGCTTTTCTAAATACTTACTATTGGTAACATATGACCCTATTTTTCCTACTTCAGAAAAAGTAAAATCTTCATTATTTACCATATCTACCAACAACTTACCCTCCTCTGCAGAGATAAACTCACCTTTTTCATTTAAAAGTTTGAGTGCATTCCATTGTATGGGATTATGACTTGCTGTAATGATGATTCCTGCGGCAGCCCCTTCCCATACTACAGCCATTTCCACTGTGGGTGTCGTAGCGAGACCTAAGTCTACTACATTTACTCCAACGCTTTGCAAAGTAGCAGAAACTAAAGACGCAATGTTTGATCCAGAAGGTCTGGCATCACGGCCAATAACCACTTTGTTGTTTAATGATCTCGATTTCACCCAGTTGCCAAAAGCAGCTGAAAATTTTACTACATCAAGTGGTGTGAGTGCATCTCCAGCTTTTCCTCCAATCGTTCCACGAATACCTGATATAGATTTTATTAATGTCATAGCTAATGTTTATACGTTTTCCCAAAAAGTCCCGCAAGATAGCATTACGCAATTTCTTTGCCAAAGTTTTTTTACAGGCACCCCAATTTCCCCCCATCGACTGGAAGATTTATTCCATTGATATATGACGCTGCTGGTGACGCAATAAAACCGACAACATTGGCGATTTCTTCTGCCCTTGCAAAACGTTTTAAAGGTATTTCTTGTTCCATTTCCCTTTTTATTTCTTCATATGGCAGCTTTCGTCTTCTTGAAAAGTCTTCGATAAGTGCTTCTATTCTTTTGGTTTCCGTTGGTCCAGGCAGAATATTGTTCACAGTAATACCAAACTCTGCCACTTCTTCTGCTAAGGTCTTTGCCCAGTTAGCTACAGCAGCCCGTACGGCATTTGAAACCCCTAAACCTTTTATAGGTTCCTTCACTGAAACTGACAAAATGTTAACAATACGACCATAGCCATTTTTTTGCATGATTGGGACAAGCGTTTTGGCTAGGATATGATCACTTACCAAATGTTGCAGAAATGCCTCCTTGAACTCGTCAGTTCCAATATCCAATATTTTGCCGGCACGAGGCCCACCGCTATTATTTACCAAAATCTGAATATCATTGTTTTGCTGTGCATAATTTTTGATTACGGATCGAACCTCTTCTGGCGAGCCAAAATCTACCATAAGCTTGTGGTGGTCTTGGTTTTTGGAGCTACTTAACTGTTTTATGGCTTCATCCAAATGTCTAATATCTCTTGAAAGTAGTGTGACATTAGCCCCCTGATCGGCAAATTGTTTTGCTATGGCAAGCCCAATACCACGAGAGCCGCCACATACTATGGCTCTTTTATTTTTAAGATTTAGATCCATAACCTATTGTTGTTTTTGTTTTTCAAATAATTTTTCGGTTTCTATAAGTAAATCCATGGTCTTACTCTTGGAAAGCCAAAAGCATTCATCCAACTTTTTACTATATCCCATAAACCTTTTTTTCTGGCTAGGAAGCTCAAAAAAGTAAAGTTTGTTGTTTTTTGTGGTATCAAGATCGGTTATGGTAACGGATGCAAATGCTTTTTTGAAATCCTTGGTACAGAATTTCTTTAAGGAATCATCCAGAAAACCATCACATTCTAAGTTCCTAAATTGTATTAAATACATACCGACAGTGTTTGAATCTATGTTTTTGACGTTAGGAATTTCAAAAAAGGCGTTTTTGTATGTAAATTTTACTTCTTTTCCTGCCAAATTACTGGTAAGTGTTACTAAGGATTTTAAGCTATTGTTTGCAATCAATCTGCTTCTCCATACGTTTTGATCTGTCTTAAAAAAACTACTGAAGTCATCAGTGTGAACATTTGGTAACTCAACAAAATAGGCTTTGTTTGATTTAATATCATAGAAACAAGACGAAGAGGTAATCTCTCCATTGTCAGCGATAAATTCATTCAATAATTTGTCGCTACTCATTACTCTTATTCTAACACCCTCGTTCTTGATTTTCTCAATAATAGACTTCGAGCTTGTACTAGTAAGTTCTCGTTTGGCTCTCACATTCTTTAAAATATATAATAAGCGTCCAAGGTTTAGTTCACTAGCCCGATATTGTCCGTTAACGAGCCATACTCCTGAATTTGCACTTAATTCAACCTTTTGGCCTTGCGGAGTACTTAAGGTTATTGTTCTAATAGACAAACTGTCTTTTATAGCAAAGTATTCTGGTGATATATCTAAAACCCTACCGTTTGAATTGCTACTGTTAGCTATGTAAGCAAATATTGCTAAAACACCTAATACAGAAAGCGTAACTATTTTTTTCTTATCCCAAAACATTATTTCTTATTCAATTCTTTTTTAAGCTTTTTATCCAATTTGGCGAATTTTGTATATCCGTCTGTAATGATGATGGTCTTTTGACCAACAGCAAGTAAAAGAACAGGAAAACCTGTTACGCCATTTCTCTCTACTCGATCAAATTCTTCCTGAGTCTTCTTTTTAAGCTCTTCAGAATCAAACCTCCTAGAGAATTCTGCAGTGTCGAGACCTATCTCTTGTGCACATTTTATGAGTGCTTGTATTTGCGTTACATTCTGGTTTTTAGCATAAAAAGCCTTTTGTAAAGCCTTATGCATATATATAGCCTTGCTTGAATCCATAGATTTAGCAGTAACAATCGCCCTACAGAGCGGTTCGGAATTATAGATCAAGCCTTTGGTTTTAAGGATATTGAAATCAAATTGCTGACCACTTTCCTCTTTAACTTCATCCCAATGGTCTTGCAAACTTTCTATAAACTCTTGATTCAGGGGTTTCTGATTTTCAATACCCATACCACCCACTACGATCTCAAATGCACAATCGGCCTTATATTTTTCTATAACTTTATCGATTTCGACTTGGAAACCGTAACACCAAGAACATAAAGGATCCGCTATATAAATGATTTTAGGTGTTTGTTGAGAAAACACTACAAAAAACCCAAGGAAAAACAGTAAAAAGATCCCCTTCTTCATTGTTAAACAATCATTAGCTTTGCAAAACCTAAAAGTAATGTCTTTTCTCCTGCCATTTCAAAGGTTACTGTTGCCTTTTTCTCACTTCCAGAAGCATCCACATTGTTTACTATACCGAAACCAAACTTAGGGTGCTCGACCTTCATACCTTCTTTCAATAAACTTAAATCGCTCGGGCTAAAGTTATCTGAAACTTTGTGATTGTAGTTGGCATTTACAGCTTTGGGCTTGAGTAATGAGTTCACATTTTTCTTAACTAATGGCTCATCTCTACCAAAAGATGGCATTTCGTTATATACAGGTAATGAAGCCTTGGGTTTGCTCATTTGTATATACTTGGTATCTATCTCTTCAAGAAATCTACTGGGTTCGCAGGGTACGAGTCTTCCAAATCGGTATCTTGTGTTGGCATAAGACAGTGTCAGCCGCTTTTCAGCCCTTGTTACGGCAACATAAAAAAGACGTCGCTCTTCTTCCAAATCATCTCGACTTCCGAGCATCATTTGCGAAGGAAAAAGATCTTCCTCTAAACCAACAATATAGACATTCCTAAATTCTAGACCTTTAGAAGAGTGAACGGTCATTAGAGTAACGTAATCCTTTTCGTCTTCTTCTTCCTTTTTATCTACATCGGTTAGCAATGAAACTTCTTCTAGAAAAGCCATGATAGATTTCTCTTCTCGATCTGGGTCTTCTACAAAACCTTTTACTGCATTGAGTAATTCCTGAATGTTTTCCGAACGAGCTAAACCTTCAACCGTTTTATCTTCATAAAGTTCTTTAATGATTCCCGAAGATTTTGCAACATGGCTAATGGTCTCATAAGCATCTTTACTTTGTGCTATGATTCTGAAACTTTTTATCAGAGTGGCAAAGTTTTTTATGATTTCTCCGGCCTTTCCTCCAATGTATTTACTAGAATTGGAAATTATCTCCCAAACTGGCACTTTGAGTTCATCAGCTTTGATGATGATATTCCCAATAGTCGTTTCTCCAATACCTCTTCTTGGATAATTAATGATCCTCTTAAGCGCCTCTTCATCATTGGTATTGATCGTAAACCTTAAATAAGAGATCAAATCTTTGATTTCCTTACGTTGGTAAAAAGAAAGTCCACCAATAATCTTATAACGAATCTGTAATTTTCTTAAAGCTTCTTCAAAGGACCTAGATTGAGAGTTAGTCCTATACAGGATGGCAAAATCGCTAAAATTAAGGCCCTCGTGCATTCTGGTTTCAAAGATTGAACTGGCAATTAGCCTTCCTTCTTCATTATCAGAACCAGCTTTGATTAGACCAATAAGCTCCCCATGTTCATTGTCGGTAAATACACTCTTTTTGAGTTGGTTCTTGTTCTGAGCAATTACTGAATTTGCTGTATCAACAATGTTTTTTGTGGAACGATAGTTTTGTTCCAACTTTACCATTTTAAGTTCTGGGTATTCCTTTTGAAAACTTAAGATATTTTGAATATCTGCACCCCTAAAAGCATAAATACTTTGAGCGTCATCTCCCACCACACAAATATTTCTGGTCTTGGCTGCAAGCTTTTTGGTAATAAGATACTGTGAAAGGTTGGTGTCTTGAAACTCATCCACCATTACATACTGGAATTTGCTTTGGTATTTATTCAAAACATCCAAATGTTTGTAAAACAAAACGTTAGTGTTATACAAGAGATCATCAAAATCCATTGCTCCTGCTTTGAAGCATCGATCACAATATTTGATATAGATTTCTGAGAGTTTGGGTCTTTGTGCTGCAATGTCGTCTGATCTAATGATTGGATCAGCAGCATATTGTTGTGGCCCTACCAGTCTGTTTTTCGAATTCGAAATCCGAGCCAACACATTAGACACTTTATAGATCTTGTCGTCAAGACCCATTTCTTTGATGATACTTCTTAACAGTGATTTGCAGTCATCTGTATCGTAAATGGTAAAATCGCGAGGATATCCCAGTTTATCGTGCTCAATTCTTAAAATTTTGGCAAAAACGGAGTGAAAGGTCCCCATCCATATATTGCGAGCATCATTACCAACTACCTTTTCAATTCTCTCGCGCATTTCCTTGGCCGCCTTATTGGTAAAGGTCAGTGACAATATATTAAATGGCTCAATACCATTGCCAATAAGATACGCAATACGGTAAGTCAATACTCTTGTTTTGCCAGACCCTGCGCCAGCTACGATCATTAGTGGACCCTCAGTGGAGGTAACAGCTTCTATCTGAGGCTCATTAAGTGACTTTAAGTAATCCATCATTACAAAATTACGAAGAATATAGGTTTAAATCTAGTAGCCTTGGAGATTATCTGTAAACCAGAATTTTTGTTTCCCAGTTTCCAAACATTGATAATAAGCCCTTTATTAACGATACTACTAAGTAAAATAATTATTCAATGCCATTTAGTTAATGTAGAACCCCGTCAGTAGCTAGAGGTGTGATCCTGCATGGATATAATTACAGCTCTAAAATGGAGGTGCTCCCATACAATTGTATTTTGTTAAAATCAATTAGAGATGCCATCATACAAGTGCAGGAAAGTATAGCTAAAACCACAACGTTGATTCTCAAATTGATATAATTCTATCTTGAAATTCTTAAACAAGTGCGTTAAATAATTATCTTACAAAATATTGAACAAGAATAAATTATTTTCCCTCAAAAACTGTTACAGAAAGTCTTTGAGGGCATTCTTGTCCGATTCCATTTCAAAAACTAGTAATAATGTATGCAGTCGTAGATATTGAAACCACAGGGGGGAATGCGGCAGATCATAAAATCATTGAGATTGCGGTCGTAATTCATGATGGTACTAGCATTGTAGAAAGCTTTTCGAGCCTAGTCAATCCTGGCGTCAAAATTCCTGCATTTATTAGCTCTCTTACTGGTATTACAGATAATGACGTCAAGCGAGCTCCTTCCTTTAAGGAAATCGCTGAGCGGGTTTATGAGCTAACCAAAGACAAAATCTTTGTAGCGCACAATGTCAATTTTGACCTTTCGTTTGTCAAAAAGGAATTCGCCGAGCTCAATGTTGATTTTGTAAGGAAGAAGCTATGTACTGTAAGGTTAAGCAGGAAGCTGCTCCCTGGTTATCGTAGCTATAGCTTGGGAACGCTATGTTCCGCGAGAGGCATTACGATCGAAGGAAGACACCGAGCCTTCGGTGATGCTGAGGCTACCGCAAAATTGCTCACCCAGCTCTTGTCGCAAGACAATGCAACAGAAGTATTGGCAGACTTTTTCAAAAACAGAAACAAAGAGATGCGTATGCCCCCTCATATTGCATTGGAATCGTTTGAAAATCTTCCATGCGCACAGGGCGTTTATTTCTTTCACGACCAACAAGGTAAAGTCGTATATGTTGGAAAAGCTATTAATATCAAAGATAGAGTGAGGCAACACTTTCTTGGGGCAACTCATACAAAGAATAGGGATATGTTTCTAAATTCTATCTATGATGTGAGCTATAAAACGACAGGCAATGAGTTGATTTCTTTACTGTTGGAAAATGAAGCCATTAAAAAACATTACCCAAAATATAATATCAGCAACAAGACTTTTACGCTCAACTATGGATTGTACCGCTACACCGACCAGACTGGGTTCACTAGGATTGTGATCAATAAAGTTGGCAAGCGGGATAAACCTTTTGTAGGGTTTAGTACCAATGCTGAAGCAATGAACTATGTCCTCGGTAAGGTGCATGAACATGGCTTGTGTCTTAGACTTTGCGGGGTCATTGATAGCAGGATTAGATGTAGCTACCAAAACCCTTTCGGAACCAAGTGCCCTATTTGTGAAGGAAACATAGATGTAGAAAATTATAATCAAAAAGTAATCGAAGCTTTTGATGGGGTTTCTCTTCAAAACACCTTTCTGATCAAAACAGAGGGAAGGGAGAAAGAAGAGAAGGGTTTTGTAATGGTTGAAAATGGTCGCTTTCTTGGGTATGGTTTTGTGGATGATAGTCACGAAGTTTCTGAGTTCGATGCTCTAAAGTCTTCTTTAGAGATCTGTTACGACACACAAGATTCTCAAAATATCATCAAAAGTTTTTTAAAAAAATCGAAACTGATAGCCGAAAAACCCATAAAAATTTACCATTATCAGGAGAAATAGACTGGTAAAACAAAATTGAGATGCTGCTGTTATATCTTTAGTTATAAATAGAGAAGGATATGGCTGTCATGGCAAACACATACAAAAATCGTACACTATACTAGCAGCTATAGCAAAGGTATGGGAGGCTCTGATCAATCCGAAAATCATTAACAGTATTTCTTTGGCACTGAGGCTGTGTCTGACTGGAAAGTAGGAAGCACCATCCACTACGCCGGTGAATAGCAAGGAGAAAAGTGTCTTGATAAGGGCATTATAGAAAACATGATTCCCGAAAAGGAATTGACTATAAGTCATTGGAGCGATCGTACAGGTCTTCCAGATAAACCAGAATACTATTCCATGCATTCTTATGGGCTTTCAAGTATTGATAATAACAATACACAAGTAATTATTTATCAAGAAGATAAATTCAAGACTGAAGAAAGTAGAAGCAAAGCATGGCAACACTGGGACATAGTAATGAGTGAGCTCAAGAAAGTTTTAGAGCCTTAAGGGTCAAAATCTACATGAGACTGTTTATAATTCAAGAGTTTTTGACTAAATTGTCTGATACAAATGTTCTGGTTTGCTTATGGATCATATTAAAATAGAATGCCCTGTATGTGAATGGGAACCTGATGGTGGCCCTCACTGGAATTGCACTTGTGGTCATGCTTGGAATACGTTTGACACAGGTGGTATAAGTCCCAACTGTAAGGAACGATGGAAAGACACACAATGTCCTGCATGTAGTCAATGGTCACCCCATATAGATTGGTATAAGGGTCTGGACGAAGCCATCAAACAACAGATTCGGGAAGCGCTTGAAAAGGAGGTATATGTATTAAGATAAAAAGAGGCTGTCCGAAAAGGTCAAAAACGAAATTTTTAATTGGATTATTTCAAGAGCCATATCGATATATGACCATTTAATAAGTATTAAATTGCACTAAAAAACATGAGGCTGCCCTTTTTGGACAGCCTCTTTTCAATTCTATCTGGCTAATAGTACTACATTTTAAACAGCGGATAATTTTCCATCCATTTGTTGATTTCTAACCTAATCGCTGAAAGTTTTGATTCATTTTCATGATTCATCAATGCCTCATCCATATAAGATGCTATGCGACCCATATCATCTTCTTTCAACCCTCTAGTGGTCATGGCTGCAGTACCCACACGCATTCCTGATGTTACAAATGGTGATTTATCATCAAAAGGTACCATGTTTTTATTGATGGTGATGTCTGCTTTCACAAGGGTGTTTTCTGCAATCTTTCCAGTAAGGTTTTTAGAACGTAGATCTATCAACATTAAGTGATTGTCAGTGCCCCCTGAGATTACTTTGTAACCTTTGCTTACAAAAAACTGATTCATGGCAGCTGCATTTTTCTTCACCTGCTTCACATATTCAGTATATTCAGGAGTAAGCGCTTCACCAAAAGCGACAGCTTTTGCTGCGATCACGTGCTCCAATGGCCCCCCTTGAGTACCAGGAAATACACCCATATCCAACAAGTTAGACATCATTTTTATTTCACCTTTTGGCGTTTTATGACCCCATGGGTTTTCAAAATCTTTACCCATCATAATCACACCACCTCTTGGCCCTCTTAATGTCTTGTGAGTGGTAGTAGTTACTATATGGCAATGTGGGATTGGATTATTCAATAGACCTTTTGCGATCAGCCCTGCAGGATGTGAAATATCAGCCATCAAAAGAGCACCTACTGAATCAGCTATTTGACGGAGTTTTGCGTAGTCCCAATCACGAGAATATGCTGATGCACCACAGATAATCAATTTTGGTTTTTCCCTTTTGGCAGTTTCTTCTACTTTGTTCCAGTCTATAAGACCTGTAGCTTCTTCAACACCATAAAAGAATGGTTGATATAGCTTGCCCGAAAAGTTTACAGGAGATCCATGTGTTAAGTGACCACCATGAGAAAGGTCAAAACCCAGTATTTTGTCTCCTGGGTTAATAACCGCCAACATTACGGCAGCATTTGCTTGTGCACCAGAGTGTGGTTGCACATTGGCCCACTCAAGTCCAAAAAGCGATTTCAATCTGTCAATGGCTATTTGCTCAGTTTGATCCACCACTTCACAACCTCCATAGTAACGTTTACCAGGAAGGCCTTCGGCATATTTGTTGGTAAGCACACTCCCCTGTGCCAACATTACTTGCTCTGAAACATAGTTTTCAGAAGCAATAAGTTCCACGCCATGAAGCTGACGTTTCTTCTCTTGTTCTATAAGATTGAAAATCTCGGTGTCTTTGATTACTGAATTAGCCATTGTTTATTTTGATATCTGAGCTACAAATTTAGTCTAGCAAAATATAATTTCAAAAAAGAATGATGAATAGTCTAAAATCTATCTTATTTAGGTTTACATAGTATACCTCACGTTATTGCTTCCTTTGGTGTACAAAACCAGAGACATTTATATTCCAATAGAGAAAACAATACCCTCTTCTTGAAATCTATTTCCCTTGGTTGTTTTGATAAATTTTTTGAAGCACGGCAACCGCATTTAAAATTTCTTCCTCTGTATTGTCTTTTCCAATAGAAAATCTTAGAACAGAGTTTTCAGAGCCTGGATGAAGTTCATTAAGTACGTGCGAACCAATGAGTGAACCACTCGTACAAGCACTTCCTCCTGAAACATAAATGCCTTCTATATCCAAACTGAAAAGAATCAAATCACTATTCTGCGAATTTGGCAAAGTGATACTTACTATTTTATGAATGCTTTTTTCCACATCATTAGAATACCCATTAAAAACTACATCTGGTATATTCTGTTGTAAGGATTCTATTAATAATCTTTTGAGATAAAGGGTTCTGTTTTGGTTAGCTTCCATTTCGGCATAGCTTATTTCCATAGCCTTTGCCAAACCAATAATTCCATGAAGGTTTTCGGTACCTCCGCGCACATTTCTTTCTTGTGCACCACCATGGATAAAAGGCGCAATGGGATTTTTGGAATATAAAAAGCCCACACCTTTAGGTCCATAAAACTTATGGGCAGAGCCCACCATAAAATCTAGTGGCGTATTTTTTAAGTCATGTTTAACTTGTCCAATAGTTTGAACTGTATCTGAGTGTAGAAGACATTGGTTTTCTTTGCAAATATTCGCTACCAATGCTAAATCAATCAAGTTGCCAATTTCATTGTTGGCATGCATAAGGGAAACCAAACTATTAGGATGTTTCTTGGTTTGATTTTCAAGATCTTCTAGATCAACTCCACCTTTCGGATCTAATTTTACATAGCTTACCTTACACCACCCCATTTTTTCCAAATATTGCACCGTATGTAAAACAGCGTGATGTTCTATTGGTGATGTAATAATGTGTTTGATGCCATTATGCAGTACATTTCCAAACAATATGGTATTGTTGGACTCAGTTGCTCCAGAAGTAAAAAAAATTTCGGACGGAGAAACGCTTAACAATTCGGCAACTTTCCTTCTTGCTTTCTCTATTAATGTTCTAGCCTCGCGACCATAACCATGCACTGATGAGGGATTGCCATAAGTGTTTTGTAGATAAGGTAGCATAAGCTCTAATACCCTAGCATCAAGAGCAGTAGTCGCTGCGTTATCAAGATATACTTTGTTCATTGTTACAAATCTACAACGATATTGTCGATCAATCTCACCCCTTCCAGAAAGCCTGCGAAACAAATTACCATTTGGCGTAAATCTGTATCAGCAGGTAAGAGCGTTTTCGGATCAGCAATTTCTATATACTCAACCTCAATACACGCAGCTTCAACAATCTTCTGAATTTGTTCTTTTGTTTTAGTTTTATTCCTTGTTTCCTTTAGAACCTGCATACCTTGACTCAGCCCCGCAAATATTGAAGAAGCTTTACTCAAACCTTCTTGGCTCAAACGTTGATTTCTAGACGACATAGCCAAACCACTTGCCTCACGGACTGTTGGTACGGTAATCATCTTCATATTAAAAGATAAATCTTCTATTAAAGTTTTCACTACGGCACATTGCTGAAAATCCTTTTGGCCAAAATAAACTATCGTTGGGCTCACGATATGAAAAAGTTTTGAGAGCACAATAGCAACACCGTTAAAATGACCAGGCCTAAATTTGCCTTCCATCACTTGTTCTAAAGTACCAAAATCAAACTTCAATCTTGTTTTCTGCGAATATATTTCTGTTGCATTAGGAATAAACAGCAAATCACATTTTATTTCTTCCAATAATGCTTTATCTTTTTCTATAGTTATAGGATATTTATCAAAATCACTAGAATTATTAAATTGTAAAGGATTTACAAATATCGAAACGACTACAATATTACAACTTTTTTTTGCTTCAGAAACTAAATGCAAATGTCCCTCATGTAATGCGCCCATGGTAGGAACAAATCCAATAATAGAGCCTTTAGAGTATTGATTTAAGTGATCTTTGAAAGCGGCAATTTTATCAAAAACGAGCATCAGCTGGAGAGAACATGAAAAGGGTAAAACGTCAAAATTATATTTTATTTTCAATAATAATTGAATTTTTGCGTTTTTTTTTTTAATTTTGTAAGCCGATTTAACGTACGGTTGACTTGAACACGTCTTTTTAGCTCCTATGTCAAAATTAAAAATCCTTTACGCAGCAAGCGAAATAAATCCATTCTTACAGACATCCAAGGTTGCAGATTTTGTTAGGTCTCTTCCACAAGCTATGCAAGAAAAAGGCATGGAAATCCGGATTCTCATTCCACGTTTTGGACTTATTAATGAAAGAAAAAATAAATTGCATGAAGTAGTTAGGCTTTCTGGCATCAATATCTCAATTGGTGATGACGAAAAACCCCTGATTATTAAAGTTGCTTCAGTACCAAATGCAAAGCTTCAAGTCTATTTTATCGACAACGAAGACTATTTTCAAAGAAAGTCTGTATTTCACGATAAAGACGATAAGTTCTATGAAGATAATGATGAGAGGGCTATCTTCTTTTGTAAAGGTGTACTTGAAACAATTAAGAAATTAGGCTGGGCTCCAGATATTGTTCATTGTAATGACTGGATGACGAGCCTTATTCCTCTTTATCTAAAGACAACTTACAAAAAAGATCCTATCTTCAAAAATACTAAATCAGTTTTTAGCGTTTATGACAGTAGGTTTAATCATAAGTTCAAAAACGATATCATCAACAAGATCAAAATGATCGATATTGATGATACTAAGCTAAAACCTTTGGCAAATTGCGACTATGATGGTTTCTTAAAAATGGGCATGGAATATGCTGATGCCGTAATACGTGGAAATCATGTCATGGAAGGAATAGAGAACTTATTTGATGAAGTAAAGCCACAAAAGACGCTTTCCCTATGTATTGAGGAAGGAAATAATTCTGAAACATATTATAATTTGTATAATGAACTTGCAGGCTAAGACCCTATATTTTTTTGCATTATCTTCTTTTTTAGTATTCTTTAGTGCTTGTAAATCAAAACGAAATTTAGGACAAGAATTTGTCCCAAACAATGAAAAGGTTGGTGTCTACTCAGACACCATACCTTTAGTAATGTCTACCTTAAAAATCGATTCTGGTGTAACTAGGTATCTAGGCACTTTTCTCGTTGGAGATTTAGATCATACTGATGTTGCATCCAACAATATAATAACCTTTACTAAATTAAATTATTTGACTACCCAAATTGATAAGGATGCCAAATATGATTCAATGATTATTAAAATCAACGGTATAAGTTATATTTATGGGGACACCCTTCAAGACTTTAACCTAAAGGTATACAAGACCAAGCAAGTACTTGACACTGCTAAAAAATATGCTTTTCAAAGTTTTGATTATGAAACTAATGAAGATTCTATCGTAGCTAAGGCTACTTTTTCGCCTTCAAATTATAGGTCTAGCAGCTCATCTATATATATGAGCGTTGCCCCTTTTTATGGTCAGGAAATTTTAGATGCAGTAAAAAATACGAGCTCTGATACCGCTTTTAGCCGAATTATGAAAGGCCTTGTCTTTACAGGAAGCAATGGTACTAAAAATGGGCTGTTACTTATTAACAGAAGTGCTATTAATATTACTATGTACTACTCTGTCAACGGCGTTGGACCTTATTCACTGGTTCTTAGCCCAACCAACGGGGGTTATATTTCATATAACCTCAGCTCCTTTAACACTGTTTTTAAAAACAAATTGTCTAATCTAAAAAATAGAGATACTCTAAAATCAACAGACAATAATGGATTTGTATACCTACAACATTTTTCCTCACTCAATGGAAAAGTTTCCATCCCAAGCTTAGACGCTACAATTGGTACCCACAATGATAACGTGCTTATCAACAAAGCAGAGATTATTCTGAAGGCACCAAAAAATTTGAATCAGTTTCCAGACAATTATTATAGTCCAGAAGCCTTTTATCTACGATATTCTAACAAAGACAATAAGGAGGTATTGTTTAATAACCAATACTATATGTACTCTACTGTTTTTGGTTCATACCTCATTTCTTCATACTATGATACAGTTGATGAAAGCTATAAAATTGACGTTACTGAGTATATTCAGAATCTAATAGATGGTAGATTGACCATCAGAGATTTGATCATTGAATCAAATGCTTTAGGAGTTGTTACACTAGGGGACGGCTCTCAAAACCCTAAAAATTTCTTTTTAAAAGTTCAATACTCGAAATTAAAATAATAAATTTGATTTCTTAATCATTGGAAAACCCGTTATAATATGTGTGGAATAGTAGGTTATTTAGGTCATAGAGATGCTTTAGAAGTAATTATAAAAGGGCTTAAAAGACTAGAATATAGAGGTTATGATAGTGCAGGAATTGCTCTTATGAATGGCTCTCTTAATATTTATAAGAAAAAAGGTAAGGTTTCAGAACTAGAAGAGCATCTTAAAACACAACAAAATCTCAAAAGCAATATTGGAATAGGTCATACTCGTTGGGCTACTCATGGCGAACCCAATGATACTAATGCGCACCCTCACTACTCTTTCAATAAAGATCTAGCCATTATTCATAATGGTATTATTGAAAACTATGCATCTCTAAAAGAAGATTTAATGAGAAGGGGTCATGTTTTTTTGAGTGAAACAGACTCTGAAGTTTTCATACATTTAATTGAAGATATCAAAGAACACCATGCTTGCAAATTAGATGATGCTGTCAGAATCGCATTAACACAAGTCGTTGGAGCTTATGCAATCGCCATCATGTCTCAGTCTGAGCCTGGCAGACTAATTGCTGCAAGAAAAGGAAGTCCTTTAGTTATAGGCGTTGGTAAAGGTGAATTTTTTGTGGCATCAGATGCTTCTCCAATTATAGAGTATACCAATGAAGTGGTATACTTGAATGATTATGAAATAGCTGTTCTTGATAACCAAACAGGGCTCACGATCACAACTATCGAGGACGTTAAAACAATTCCTTATATTCAGAAACTAGAGCTAGAGCTGGAAGCGATCGAAAAAGGAGGTTATGAACACTTTATGCTCAAGGAAATATTTGAGCAACCAAAATCTCTAACAGATGCCATGCGTGGTAGAGTGGATGCAGTAAGGGGTCATCTTGTTTTGGGAGGTTTGCGAGACTATGCAAATACACTGCTAAATGCCGATAGAATCATTATTCTTGCTTGTGGTACATCTTGGCATGCAGGCTTAGTGGCAGAGTATATATTTGAAGAGTTTACAAGGATTCCTGTAGAAGTAGATTACGCATCAGAATTCAGATATAGAAATCCCGTAATAAGGGAAAAGGATGTGGTTATTGCTATTTCTCAGTCTGGGGAAACAGCTGATACTCTTGCTGCTTTGGAACTAGCAAAATCAAAAGGTGCTATCATTTTTGGTATTTGTAATGTCGTAGGTTCATCAATAGCGCGAGCAACACATGCTGGAGCCTACCTTCATGCAGGACCAGAAATTGGTGTGGCCAGTACAAAAGCTTTTACAGCACAAGTGACTGTACTTTCAATGATTGCAATACAAGTTGGCTACAAAAAGGGGGTTCTTTCTGATAAACAATTTCATGAAATGCTTGCTGAAATTGAAGCTATTCCTTCAAAAGTAAAAAAGGTATTAGAGCTCAATGATAAAATACAAATGATATCGTCTAAGTTCAAAGATGCAAGAAATGCACTGTATCTTGGAAGAGGCTATAATTTCCCTGTAGCACTGGAAGGAGCACTAAAACTTAAGGAAATTTCTTATATCCATGCTGAAGGATATCCTGCAGCCGAGATGAAACATGGCCCAATCGCACTGATTGACGAAGAAATGCCTGTAATATGCATTGCCACCAAAGATAGTTCGTACGAAAAAATTGTTTCTAACATACAAGAGGTAAAAGCTCGTAAAGGACGAGTGATTGCAATTGTTACAGAGGGGGATCATGAAGTAGGTAAAATGGCAGAATTTACGTTGGAGGTGCCAAATACGCATGAGGCGCTTATGCCGATAATTTCTGTAATACCACTACAATTACTTTCTTATCATATTGCGGTAATGAGGGGTTGTAATGTAGATCAACCAAGAAATTTGGCTAAATCAGTAACTGTAGAATAATAAAATATAAGCAAGATGGGTTTTTCAAAAAACATAATCATCACGGGTGGTGCTGGGTTTATCGGTTCTCATGTGGTAAGACTATTTGTAAACGCATATCCCGAATATCGAATCATTAATTTGGACAAACTTACTTATGCTGGTAATTTGGCTAACTTAAAGGATATTGAAGATAAACCAAATTATACATTCGTTAAGGCCGACATTGTGGATGCTTCACAAATGAAAGAAATTTTTGATGCTTACAAAGTAACAGATGTTTTACATTTAGCGGCAGAATCACACGTGGATAGATCCATCACAAATCCTATGGAATTTGTGATGACAAATGTTGTCGGCACTGTAAATTTACTCAACAGCGCAAGAGATTATTGGAAAGGCTCTTACGATAAACATCGTTTTTATCATATTTCTACAGACGAGGTCTTTGGCTCCTTGCACAATCCTGAGGATTTCTTCTTAGAAACCACGCCTTATGATCCACAGTCTCCATATTCTGCATCAAAAGCAGCATCAGACCACTTTGTAAGAGCATATCATAATACATACGGCTTACAAGTAGTTCTCTCTAATTGCTCTAATAATTATGGTCCAAATCATTTTCCAGAAAAGTTAATTCCTTTAATGATCAACAATATACAAACAGGGAAACCACTACCAGTATATGGTAAAGGTGAGAATGTAAGAGATTGGTTGTATGTCGTTGATCATGCAAGAGCGATAGATCTAATTTTTCATAAAGGCAAGACTGGTGACTGCTACAATGTTGGGGGGTTTAATGAGTGGAAAAACCTTGATTTGGTATATCTACTTTGTGATATTATGGACCAAAAACTTGGCAAAGAACAAGGTACATCCAGAAAACTTATTACCTATGTTACTGATAGGCCAGGTCATGATTTAAGATATGCAATTGACGCAAATAAAATCATGAATGAATTGGGCTGGAAGCCTTCAGTAACTTTTGAGCAAGGACTTGCTAAGACAGTAGATTGGTATCTCTCAAACAGCGAATGGCTTCAAAATGTTACTAGTGGTGAATATCAAAAATACTATTCTAAGCAGTATAATTAAGAAAATAGAAAATGGGACATAAGTCCCATTTTCTATAATCATCGTTATCAATCTTTCGTTATTTTGCATATTTTTGTAATACACAAAGTGCAATTTCATATCCTCAAATTCATATCATGTTTTGGAATAATCTAGCAAATTTTGTTTTAAGAAATCGGCTCGTTCTCTTAATTGTAATTGCGATAATTACAGTTTTTATGGGATGGAATGCTAGAAATCTTGAAATTTCTTACGATTACTTTAGAATCTTACCACAAGATGATGCTGAACTAAAGTATTATAACGATTTTAGACAACGATTTGGCGAAGATGGCAATATGATCGTTGTTGGTACCAACGACAAGAAAATTTTTCAGTATGATAATTTTAAGAAATACCAGCAGATATGCAATAATATAGCAAATATTAAAGGTATTAATGAAGTAATAGCTTTACCAAGACTTAAGGCAATAATCAAAAACGAAACGAAAGAGTGTTTCGAACTCCATGAAATCTTCAATACAGGTTATAAAGACCAAAAACAGCTTGACTCATTATTAAATACAGCTTTTAGCCAAAAACTATATGAAGGTCAACTTTTTAATGCCAATAGTAATGCACTTCTTGTAGTTGCTTCAGTAAACAGAAATTATGTTAATAATGTCAATCGTCAAAAGATTACATATGCGATTGTAGAACAGTTTGATAAATTTTCAGCAGAAACCAATATCAAAGTCCACTATTCAGGGATTCCTTATATTAGGTCTGTTATGACCAAAGAGGTTGCAAAAGAATTAAAGGTTTTCTTGGCTCTTTCTATATTGATTTCTGGTATTATACTCTACATATTTTTCAAGAGTTGGGACGCCGTTGTTGTTCCTTATATACTAGTAGCCGTGATTGTTGCTTGGACCTTTGGAACCATTGCTTTGATGGGCTATAACATTTCAATGCTTACTGGCCTCATCCCATCACTCATGGTTGTTACGGGGATTCCAAACTTCATATACCTTATCAACAAATATCACCAAGAGTATAAGAAATATAATAATAAAGTACTTGCCATAAGTAGAATCATAAAATCCATCGGTGTCGTTACGCTTATGGTAAATGCAACAACAGCCGTTGGATTCTTGGTTCTTGCCAATAATGAGGTAATGATGCTTAAAGAATTTGGAATTGTAGCAGGTATCAACATCATGCTCGCATTTTTTGTAAGTATCATTCTTGTTCCTGCAGTACTTATGTACCTTCCAGCACCTACAGAGCGAAAAATGAAACATCTAGACCGAAACTCTATGAATGCCTTTCTAGAGTGGTCAGTGAAGATTGCTTTTAACAACAAAGCAGCTAACTATATCATTACGATTATCATTTGTATTATTTCGGCAATTGGTATCTATAAAATAAAGACCGTCTCTTTCATGGTTGACGATGTCCCAGAAAGTATGTCTATCATTAGCGATATGAGATTCTTTGAAAAGAATTTCAAAGGTATTATGCCTTTAGAGATCGTCATTGACTTAAAAAAGCCAAAAGCCATAGAAAAAAAACCTAACAATATTGAAAAAATAGAAAGACTGTGTCAATTCTTAGATCAACAACCTAATATTTCAAGGCCTTTATCTATAACAACACTTCTTAAAGGATCTGCGCAAGCATACTATAATGGTGATAGTAATAGCTTCTACCTACCTTCTAAAATGGATCCATTCTATCGATCCAAATATTTAAAAAATCAGAACTCAAATAACAAAGGTCTTATTAAATCATTTATTGATAGTACTGGTAGATTTGTCAGAATTTCCTGCAAAGTGGCCGATATGGGATCTATCAAAATTGATACACTCTTAAATAAAGTCATAAAACCAGAAGTAGAGAAATATTTTCCAGCAGCACAATATGACGTGCATTACACAGGAACTACATTATTATTCACTAGAGGCAATAATTTGCTGATTAGTAGCTTGAATTCGAGTATTATTCAATCAATATTTTTTAATGCTATATTAATGGCATTTCTATTTACGTCCCTAAGGATGATCATGATTACTTTGGTTCAAAACCTTATTCCTCTGTTTATAACGGCGGGGCTTATGGGTTTTCTCAACATACCCCTAAAGCCAAGCACTGCTATTATTTTTAGTATTGTATTTGGAATAACAGTAGACAATACTATCCACTTCTTGGCCAAGTATCGATATGAAATTTTCCATCATAAGAAATCAGTAAAGCAATCATTGAAAATCAGTATTTTAGACGCAGGTCCGAGTATTATTTATACATCGATCGTTCTTTTCTTTGGATTTCTAATTTTTGCATTCTCAAGTTTTGGAGGTACAGTAGCACTTGGAGTGCTTACTTCAATAACCTTGCTTACTGCAATGATTACAAGCTTCACTATACTACCTGTTATGATACTCAATTTTGATAGAGGTAAGAACGAAAAAGATTACGACCTTCTCGTAGAAGAATATGAAGGAGATAATGAAGACGAGCTAGTACAAACAGCAAAATCCGAATAGCGTATGAAAATTACCTATCTTTTTAGGGAAAATCGTCTTGGAAATTTTAGCATAGAAGAACTTTTTGGAAATATTGCCACCGAAGTGGCCAAGAGTAATGAGGTAAGGCTCTTTACATGTAAAAGTGCTAACAGAATTAATAACCTGAGAGAGGTGTCAAAGCTAAGTTCTGATATTTTTCATATTACCGGTGACGTCAACTATCTTGCTTTTAACCTGCCCAAAAAGAAAACCATCATAACCGTTCACGACCTTGGCCATTTTGAGAAAACGCTAAGGGGTCCCAAAAAATTGATCTATAAACAGCTCTGGCTCAATTTGCCTTTCAAAAAAGTGCAAAAGCTTACCACCATTTCTGAGTTCACAAAGTTGCGTTTAATGCATCATTTAAATATCCCAGAAGAAAAAATTGATGTAATCCATAATCCCGCTCCCTTGCATATCTTTAAGAAGCAAGGAAACCTTTCTCAAAATGAGAGGCCAAAAATTCTACAGATCGGAAGTGGCCATAATAAAAACATTGAAAATTTAATAGAAGCAGTAGTAGGCTTGGATGTAGAACTTATACTCATCCGCAAGATTGACCTTGGGCTAAAAGCAATACTTGATTCTAAAAAAATAAAACATCAGTTTTTCCCAAACCTGAGCTATGAACAGGTCTATCAAAAATATATTGATTGTGATTTGGTGTACTTTGCCTCAAATTACGAAGGTTTTGGTGTGCCCATATTAGAAGCACAAGCTGTAGGAAGACCCATCATTACCTCTACGGTAGCTTCAATGCCAGAAATAGCTGGGACGGGGGCTCATTTTGTAGACTACCAATCGGTTTCTGAAATAAAAGCAGGAATCATTAAAATCTGCGATGATAAGGATTATAAAGAGACCTTGATCTCAATTGGTTATGAAAACGTACAGAAATATTCCATAGAAAATACCGTACAGAAATACATTAACACCTATTCGTCTCTTATATGAAAAACATTCTTGTATTGTATTCTGAAGTCATGGGCTACAACTTAGGTTGTTTTAGAGAACTGGCTTTGAGGAGCTACCATGTTCATTGTGTGAGATGGGATAAAAACAAAAAAACGCCATATGTACCTGTTGACGAGCAAGGGATTACCTTTTATTTAAGAAGTGAAAACAAGCAGACAGATCTCCTTAAAATAGCACAGAATATCAAGCCCGAATTGATTTTTGTTTCTGGATGGATGGACAAAGACTATCTGAAAGTCTGTAAATATTATAAAAAAAAGATACCCGTAATCTCCAGTCTAGATAACTGGTGGACAGGTTCTTTAAGACAAACGATTGCTTGCAAGCTTAGCTTCTTCCTTGTAAGACCATATTTTTCTCATCTCTTTGTACCAGGGCTCCCGCAGTTAAAATATGCAGAAAAACTCGGATACAGCAAAGAAAAAATCTTACAGGGGCTTTATACATGTGACAGATCCGTTTTTGACAATCCACAATTAGCAGACTTGTCAAACAAAAAAATTATCTATGTGGGTCGTTATCATCCGATAAAAGGAATTCTTCCCTTTTTAAAGGCTTTCAATGATATTTCGTCACAGATTCCAGAATGGAGTTTTGTACTTTATGGCAATGGAGAGCTTAAAGAAGAACTTTTGGGCTATAAAAACAATCAAATAGAAATCAACGACTTTGTAGAACCTCAAAAACTTGCAGATGTTATGAAATCGTCTTCTGTTTTTTGTTTACCCAGTATTCATGAGCCTTGGGGTCTTGTTATACACGAGGCCAGTAGTTCTGGCTTGCCGCTTCTTGTTTCAAATAATATTGGTGCGTGTACTTCTTTTTTTAAAAACGATATCAATGGGTTTTCTTTTAATATAAATGACGATTCTAGCATAAAAACTGCCATTTTAAAAATTTGCCAAAAGAGTGATGAATCTCTTAGACAATTTGCACAAAAAAGTTATGATTTTTCTAAATCTAACAGTCCACAGATTTGGGCAGACAAACTGTTAAGTATACTATAATCAATTGCTTTCCCTTCAATAAAATGGAATTTACGGAATACTATAAAGACATAAAAGACAGTAAAAAATTAAATCTTAGAAGCTCTCTACGGGAACTTACGCTAAATGGACTCTCTTTTTGGGATCAATTTTTGGGTGGCGACAAAACCTCAGAAAAACCAAGGATTCAATTTTTATACTTTCACCATGTTTTTAAAGATGAAGAAAAAAATTTGGATGATCTTTTGAAAGTACTTTCCAAAAAATATGTTTTCCTTTCATATTCGGAAGCGGTTAACAAAATTCTTAAGAATGAAATCGATAAACCTTATATTGTATTCAGCTCCGACGATGGCCTCAAAAATAATTTGGCAGCGGCACGTATACTGGATCGATATAATGTTAAGGCCTGTTTTTTTATTAATCCGACAATCATAAACGAAAAAGATTTTTCAAAAATCAAAAAATTCTGCAGTACTCAGTTACGTTTTCCCACAGTTGAGTTTTTGTCTTGGGAAGAGGTAAATCTTTTACAGAATATGGGACACGAAATTGGATCTCACACCATGAATCACATTAACATTGCTGACTCTAAGGAAGATTTAATAAGAGATGAAATGCATGCTTCATTCGATGTCATTCAAGAAAAATGTGGACTGGTAAAACATTTTGCTTTTCCTTATGGAAGATTTTTCCATTTCAATAAGATCGGAAACAAAATTTGCTTTGAGATAGGATATGAGTCTTGTGCAAGTGCCGAACGCGGTTGTCATATCAACAATCCCAAAGCGTTAAAACAGGAGGAGCTTTTTATAAGAAGAGACCAGGTAGTTTTTAATTGGAACCCAAAGCACATTCAATATTTTATCTCCAGAAACTCAAAGTTAGCATCCATTCAAAACAGCATTTCTCCATTTCTATGAAAGTAGCTATCGTCACAAGTTCACTGAGGGGTGTGGCATCTCATCATATCCCTTTTATAAATATCGATCAAACGCAGATTTGTCTCGTAATTTATAACGAAGGTGTGATCTTAAACAAGAAGGCATTTTACCTGAAAAAAATAAAGAAAATGTTCAAAATTGGCTTCTTCGGTGCTTTAAATGGTATAAAAATGAGAAAATGGTACAATCAAGATTTAGAAAGCCATATCCACTTTGAAGAACTCTCTTCTCTATGTAAAAGTCTAAACATTCCTTTTGCAACTGTAAAAACACTAAACTCTGACCAGACTAAAGAACTTTTGACAAACTGTGGTGCAGAACTTGGCTTAAGCCTTGGTAATGGTTACATAAGTTCTAAAATATTTAATATACCAAGATTTGGAATGTTAAATATCCACCATGAGCTTTTACCCAATTATCAAAACGCCCAAAGCGTTATTTGGCAGTTGTACAATTCCTCCAAAATTACAGGTTTTACCATCCACAAAATAGACAAGAATATAGATACGGGAGCAATCGTTTTAAGGGAAGAGGTCGATATTGATTTTCGTCCAACACTTGGAGCTACTGTATCTGCTACTTATGCAAAGCTATTTGATGCTTCTGCACAAGGGCTTATAAAAGTTTTAAAAGATTTTGACTCCTTTTTTAACAATGCTAAACCGCAGGGTAATGGTAATAAATACACGACTCCCAGTTTTCTACAATATTTACGTATGGTTAAGAATCATCGTAAACTGTATAAAGAATTCTTGAAACATTCTGATTCATAAACGCTATTTGTACAGTATTTATAACAAAAAATTTGGAGGCTTCCTGTTTTCTTAATTCTCAAACCCAATTTTATGGTTTGAGAATCATGGAAACTTTTTATTCCAAACTTTATTACTAATTTTGAGTACAAAGTATTTAAAGAAAAGCAAAGGACTGTTTGAACATTTATAAATCCATACAAGAGAAGAAAAAATCAAAGCACAAAGCCTTTGCTGTACTTATTGACCCGGATAATATCGAGCAACGTCCCTTGTTAGATCTCATACAGCTAGCAGTAGAGTGTAAAATAGATTATTTCTTTGTGGGTGGTAGTTTGGTAGTAAAGGACAATATTGGCTTAGTCATCAAAACAATTAAATCAAATTGCTCAATTCCTGTGATACTATTTCCTGGTAGCAATATGCATATAGATGCACAAGCAGATGCTATCTTGTTTTTATCCCTGATTTCAGGAAGAAACCCTGAACTTCTTATCGGCCAACAGGTCATTGCTGCTCCGATTCTTAAAAGAACAAATTTAGAGATTCTTTCAACGGGTTACATGCTTGTAGATGGAGGCAAAAATACCACAGTTTCTTATATTAGTAATACAACTCCACTCCCTTCTGACAAACCTTCCATAGCGGCGTGTACCGCAATGGCTGGAGAAATGCTCGGTATGAAATTAATTTATATGGATGCGGGAAGTGGTGCTGAAAACCCAATTTCAAGAAAAATGATAGGTGCCGTAAGTAGAAGTGTGGATACTCCAATAATCGTAGGTGGAGGCATAAACAATGTTGCAAAAGCCCAAGATGCTTGGGAGGCAGGTGCTGACATTGTTGTTGTTGGAAATGCTATAGAAACAAACAAAAGATTAATTATAGACATTGCAGAAAAGGCACACTTGATCAATAATTAATTTCTCCCTTCCCTATATTCCTCCCCTTATTTTTAATTATTATATTGAAAATCAATAGTGTTTATTATTTTTGTGAGATTTACACGTTATAGATTTACATGAAAAAGTACATTTTTCTAATATTTGCTATATTCCATTTTTCCAGTTTAGGACAATCAAAAAAAGACAGAAACACTTTTGGAATTAAATACAATCCTTTGCATCCTTCCAAAAGCTGCGTAGAATGTGAGTCTAAATTATTGAGTATGCCTGCAGACGTTCGCTATGGAGTATTCAAATCTGGTTCTTTTGTTTTTTTTGGGATGACTGACGCTGATTGGTTTCATTTGCTTATTGACCATAAAAATGACGCCTTAGCTCTTGATATCCTGAGAAAATCACAGTACGATTGCGATAAAGAAGAAATCAGAAGTAACTCTTTTATAAAGGGTATTATGACCCGACCGGTATATCTGAAAGATATCAAAAAATCAAACGTCGGTGATAAAAATAGTTACGATATATTGGTGCCTCTTTGTGAACTTCCTGAAGATCTCGCTGATTCCAAAGATTTAGAGTTTAACCTAATCCTTATTAAAAAAAAGGAAATGTGCAGGTACATGAGATTTTATGATTTGCCTGAGCATAAACTAGAGCTTTTGAAGCTTGATCTTTACATGGATACACTTGCCTTTAATGAAGATCCAGCTATGAGAAATGAAAGACAACTTACTTTTCACAAAAAAATGGAATTTACCATTCCTTTTGAGAAAAACAAGTATGAGTATAAAGCAGAAGATTTATTTCCCCTCAGAGACTCTTTATTGCTTAATTACTACAACATTACTTCTCTTAAAATCAGAGCTTACTCATCTGTAGAGGGGTTATTAGAAAAAAATATAGAATTACAGCAAAAAAGGGCTGAAAGTATTACAAGTGCCCTAGAGTCCTTCCAAAATATCAAGATCAAAAGAGACGTTTCAGCATCAGAAAACTGGGTAGAGTTTTTAAACGATATTGGAAATACGAAATACGCATACCTCAAAAATCTTAGTAAAGAAGAGATTAAAATAGAACTCGAAAAAAAATCTTCGAAGGAAGAAATAGAACCCATTCTTAAAAATCACAGAAAAGCGGTATTATTTCTTGAAATGGAAAAGAAGAACACCTATCTAGACATAACCGAAAAACAGATGATCCTCAAGTTCAATGAGGCCATCGAACAAAAGAATATTGCTCTAGCACTTGAGCTTCAGCAGGTCATCTTCCAAAACGTAGAAACTCAAAAGTACAATTCCAAGATCTTAGAGGATTTAGAAGTTCCAGAAGTTGCTTCTTTATTGTCAATACTTAGCAATAGGGTTGTTTTTAAATCAAATCAACAGATTAGTAACGAGATTTCAGCACTTACTGCTTTTCAAAGACTTCAAGAGCTCGATCCCAAAAACTTAAATATCAAGTACAACATTGCTGTTACTTATCTAAGCTTGTTTTCACAAAACGAACTGATTATTGACAGAAACAAAATGTTGGTATTGATTAAGGAGCTCGAAAAGTTGAAATATGATCCGAGAATTGTGAGAAGAATGATGGTAAACTATCATCTCATTATGTGTGAATACTTGCTGGTGGAAAAAAAATATGCAGAAAAGGATAAGGCACTACAGTATATTTTTTCAAACTACAAAAACACTCCTTACAGCGACGAAGACTTGATAAGGCTTGCAAAATATTTTACTGCTTACAACAAACAAGATTGGGCGATTAAGATGATAGAATACAGAGTAAGTAAAATCAACATCACAGAAGATCTTTTGTTCTATTTTATAAACTTAACCATTAGCGACAATAAATATACTTCCAAACCTGCGTACAGAACCATATTGCTAAACGCACATAATGTGAACCCAGAGCGGTTCTGCAAAATGTATGATGCCGCCTATAGTGAAGGCGGTATATCATTCCAACTTTTGGAAGATGATTACCTCAAAAAGAACTATTGTGAAAACTGTGACAAAAGTTTAAAAAAACTTTGAGCAACTCATCATAATTTATCTCCTCGAAGTTTCCTAAATCTCTTTCTTGCCTCACTAGTGTAAATACTTGATGGATAATCTGTCATGAGCTTTTGATAAAACTCCATCGCTTTTAAAGAATCCTTAAGTTTTATTTCATAGAGTTCTGCTTTAGTAAACAACGCATCGTCTGCAAAAATATCATCATGATACTTTTCCAATATTTGATCCAACAGCAAAATGGCCTGGCTGTATAGTTGTTTCTTGATTGAAATCTCAGCAAGATTCCATAGTGCATCATCTACCAAAGCATCTCTAGGATATTCATCGATCAATTTTTTATAGCTTACTTCTGCAGCTTCCAGATTTTGTGAAAACTTTTCGAGATCTGCTTTGGCAAAAATATTGAGTGCATTTTGCAAACTATCTTCGGCCTTATTCATGTGAATGATCAGACTTAAGTACAAAGCATCGTTTGCAATCTCGCGTGAGGTAGCTAGTTTTAGTACATCTAACTGCTCTTCCGCCAAGTCGAAATTTCCTGTATAGTAATGCACCTTAGCATTTTTAAATTTTGCTTCATGACCCAACAAATTTTCCTTTTGTGTTTTTTCTACTTGGGTATAGAGTAAAACGCTCTCCCAATGATCATCTTTAAGAATATACAAATCGCCTAGATCGAGTTTTGCCCTGTCAACAATATTTCTATCATAGGCATACGTTTTAATAATGCTCTCAAGCATTTTAATGGCTGTATCTTGCTTGTTAAGGTAAAAGGCGAGCAGTAGGGCTTCTTTCCTTAAAGCTTCAGCACAATACGGCGTAGCCGCGTTTTTTTTACAAACGTCCGCGTAGTCCATTACTAATTCAGAAACTTTAGACCTATCTACAGGGTATCTCTGTTTTATTATCTCTTCTTTAGAACGCAGTGACAGCATCGAAATTGCAAAATACGTATCAGTACTAGGGTAAACAGTTTTAACATAACCAGAAGCTTCTATGACGGTCTCATAGTCTTTATTTTCAAAAGCTATCTTCGCCAATTGATAGATCTGCTCTCCACCTACCTTTTTTCTTCTATCATAAGCTTTAGCTTGAACAAGGGCCATATTAAATTCTCTTCTCTGAATAAGTACCCAAACCAACAATAGGGTGGCATTATCGTCCTCCGGATTTTTCTGAATAGTTTCAATAAGCAATTTCTGCAAAATATCAAGATCTTGTTCGTTGTCAAGAAGTGGTTGAAGCTTGTTTTTTAAAAGCTCCTGATCATTACTTTCATACTTGACCATGTTGATCATTTCTGTGATCATCATCTCCCTATTTCCAAGAGCCTTATACGAACTAGCCAACTGCTCTGCAAACAATGTGGGCTCTCTCATGTTTTTCCTAGCATTGCTCAGTAATGAAATTATGAAATTATGCTCTCCCCTATCCGCAAGTATTGCATAAGCATCAAATATTTGATTCCTATTTGTGGAGATCTGTTCCGCGTACTTTTCTTTAAGCTTGTTAGCTTCTTCGGTTTTATTTTGCTTTTTGAATATCAAGTAATGATCTATCTTGTATTTTGGGTTATCCTCAAACTTCTTCACATTCTTCTTGATAAACTTTTCCGCCGCAATGTATTCGTTAAGCTTTTCAAGAGTTGCCAAATAGTTATCATAGATAAAATCTACTTTAGACTTATCCTTCAGAAGTTCTTCGTAAAGTATTTTTGCTTTTTTATATTCTCCAGATTTATAGTATTCGTTTGCAAGCTGCAATTCACCTATTATTTGGGAAAATAGGTTTCCAAACAAAACAATGATGAATGTTAAAATTAGAGGTCCTTTCGAATGAGTTTTACACATATAATATAATAATGATAAATGATATAAATATAATTACTATTATTATTAAGGCTGTGGATTTGTTGATAAATTAATTTTGAAAAGTGGAATGTTGATTACTCAAATAAACTTTTTACTATTTCCACATAGTTATCAACAATATATTTATTTGTTATTCAATTAATTATGTTTTGTATCACCCTTTATGGGGGATATTAAATTGGGGATAACTTTATGTGTGTATAATTGAGGATAAGTAATAGTTAAACACAACTATCTACAATAATCAAAGTGTGTAGAACTTGTTCCTATTGTTGTCCACACTTATCCACAAGTTATTCAACTTTTATCAACAGGTCTTTTAGCTCCCAATTTGCCTTCAAAAGAATGGTTTTTGGGTTAAAAAATATGTCTTCTGCTTGTTTTTTAATTCTATGATCACCTTGGGTCCAATAACCATTATTATCAGTATCCTTGATTACTTTAATGGTATACTCACCAGCTTCCATATATTTGGCTTCAAATACCTTATTTCTCGTACTGTACTCTACCCTATTGTTTTTCAAGAGCTGTAGTACGATGTTGCCATCAAACTCTATCTTTCCTGAAATGAGACCATAATTGGTCTCATCGAAGTTTTTGTGAATAGTATTAATACCACTTAGGGTATCATTGAATAGTGAGATGAATGAGCCTTTTTTAAACTGTATCTTTAATGAGTCTTTGTATTGAGGTATAATAAAATAAATAGAATCTTTTACGATCTTGAGATCTTCCTTACCAAGCTTCTTGGTATCGTAAGAAATGTTTATGGAGTCGTGATCTATTTTTGAAAGTTTTCTTTCGGTGAGAAAGACATATTTTTCAGTGGGTATTGCGGTAGCATTAATGGATTTAATAAATGTTTTGTTTTTTGAGGGCTTTGCTTTGTTGTCTATGTGTAGTTTTGTTTTAATCTCTGTACCTAAGGTATCTTCGACTAGTATGGTAGACGTAAGAGAGTCTTCTGTACCCTTAAAAATTAATATCTTTTCATTTTCAATTTTAAATATTTGACTATCAGATACTTCACACTTATTTATACCTTTAGAATACTTTATTTGATAAAAGTCTTTAGTATCCGTAGTAGATATAAGTTTTAATGTGTCAAGATTTTGCTGGCTTAGCTTTAGCTCCACAGTTTTCATAAGTTTTGGGTTAACTTTACTTGTAAGGAATGCTATAGCTTCTTTTTTGTCTAGTAATTTATTTTTGTTGTTATCAATGAAGGCATATACTTCATAATTATCTTCTTTGATATTCTCAAAGGAAAATTTGCCGTTTTCAGAAGTTAACCAATAATAAGGTAGATGCTTACTAATATTTAAAGTATCACTGGATTTATACAAACCTATAAAGCAGTTTGTAGGTTTGTTTGTAGGTAGATAAGTTGTAGTACCTGTAATACTCAAGGAGTCTAGGTATGGTCCAGTAGAGAACACTAAAGATTTTAGCTTGCATACATTTGCTTCGTTTACATCTTTTACACCCTTACCAAAAAATACTTGATAGGTGGTGTTTTTTTCAAGTTTCGATTTGAATTTGATCTTTAGACTTTTGGTTCCCTTTTCAATTTCATATTTCTCAACATGAGGAACTATAGCTAATTCTTTATCCACGGTACTTAAGTCAACGAATTCAGAGTAATCTACAGAAATACTGGTTCCTGTAAAGTTTGTAGTTTTGTTTTCTGGAACTATAGTTTTTACATAAGGTGCTGTTGTATCTTTTGTTCCTCCACTAGGGCTGCCAATATTGGCACAAGATTTTAACAACAATAATGTACCACTAACACTTATCACTAACGCTATTTTTTTCATTGTATATACAAGAGAGAGAATTATTAAGATCCTCTTAATTTTAAAAATTAAACTTTATTAATCAAGAACCAACTTTTATTTTGTGATTTGAATCATGATTATTGATATATCTGAAGGCGATATACCAGATATTCTTGAAGCCTGGCCCAAAGTTAAAGGTCTTATTTTTTTAAGTTTGTCTTTGGCTTCATTAGACAGTGCTGTGAAGTTATTGTAATCTATCGTGCTAGGCAATTTTAGATCTTCTAGAGATCTCAGTTTATCAGCCATTAATCTTTCTTTTTCAATATAGTTATCATATTTAGCTATGATTTCTGCTTGTTCTAAATGCTCTCTTTTTTGTGTATCGAGGTATTCTTTTACATCTTGGTTGATTTCATAAAAATCAGTTATACTTATATTTGGTCTTTTTAGTAAATTCATCAAAGATGTTTTCTCTCGTAATTCTGCACTTTCTTTTTGTACAAGCCAAGGGTTGATGGTAGAGAGATCTATTTTGGTAGTGTTTAACCAAGTTGTTATTCTTTTTGTTTCATTAAGTTTCTCCTTTACTTTATCAAGAGCCTTTTCTGTAGCCAGTCCAACTTTGTAGCCTTTTTCTGTAAGTCTAATATCTGCATTATCTTGTCTTAGTAAGATTCTGTACTCTGCCCTAGAAGTGAACATCCTATAAGGTTCTTCAGTCCCTTTGTTTATTAGGTCATCTATTAATACACCTATGTATGCTTCGTCGCGCTTAAGTATGAGAGACTCCTCCCCTTTTACATTTAGGGCAGCATTTATTCCAGCCATCAGTCCTTGGGCAGCAGCTTCTTCGTAACCAGTCGTACCATTAATCTGTCCGGCAAAAAAGAGGTTTTTAACCAGTTTTGTTTCAAGGGTAAGCGTTAATTGTGTTGGTGGGAAATAGTCGTATTCTATAGCGTAACCGGGTCTGAATATCTTTACATTCTCCAAACCTTTTATCTTTCTAAGCGCTTTTAATTGTACTTCTTCTGGAAGTGAAGAAGAAAAGCCATTTAGATAAATTTCACAAGTATTCCATCCATCAGGTTCTATAAACAGCTGATGTCTTTCCCTTTCAGAGAATCTATTTATTTTATCTTCTATGGAAGGGCAATATCTTGGTCCTAGTCCTTTTATCCTTCCTTGAAACATAGGGGATTTTTCGAATCCTGTTTTTAATATTTCATGAACTTCATCATTAGTATAAGTGATCCAACAGCTCATCTGTTTTTCTGGTGCTTTGGTAGCATCCGAATAGGAAAACTTCTCAGGATTTTCATCTCCCTTTTGTTCTTCTGTTAATGCATAATTTATACTTCTTCCATCTATTCTAGCTGGTGTGCCTGTTTTCATTCTTCCACTTTCAAAACCCAATTGAAGTAATTGTTCTGTGATTCCCGTAGCAGCCTTCTCGCCAGTTCTACCTCCACTAAAGTTTTTTTCACCAATATGTATAAGACCATTTAAGAAAGTACCATTGGTAAGTACTACAGACTTTGCTAATATTTCTATGCCTAATGCTGTTTTTACACCTTTTATATGTCCGTCTTTTACGATAAGACCACTTACCATTTCTTGCCAAAAATCTAGGTTTGGAATGGCTTCTAATTGGATTCTCCATTCTTCTCCAAATTTCCATCTATCACATTGTGCCCTTGGGCTCCACATGGCAGGGCCTTTTGATCTATTTAGCATTCTAAACTGTATAGTTGTATTGTCGGTAACTATTCCTGATAAACCACCAAGAGCATCGATCTCTCTAACTATTTGCCCTTTTGCGACACCACCCATTGCCGGATTACAGGACATTTGACCAATCTTTGTCATGTCCATTGTGATAAGAAGAACAGAACAACCCATGTTTGCTGCTGCTGCTGCTGCTTCATTTCCAGCATGTCCTGCCCCTACTACTATTACGTCGTACTCTTTAAACATTTGTTTATGTATATAAGTGTTCCACGGGGAACATTTTGTTAAACTTTTATTCTTTATAATTAACTGAATTGAGAATTTTACTCAAAATTGTTTAATCTGCAAAGTTAGTGAGAAGCAAACGATTGGCAGATATAACCAGTGTAAAATAAAATTGATATGTGCTTCTTATTGTTTTTTATATGATCATTGACATGGATTTTCTTGTTAGTATTTTAAGAATGTGTTTTTAGTTAAAGTTATGGTTTAATGGGTTTTTGTAGGATTTACCCATTGTACTTTTGAGTAGAGTAGTTTAGATGAATTACTTTTTGGTCTTTTTCCAACTGTTAAGAAATGGTAAATATTGTTTGATGTCAGACAGATTACTGCATCTACATAAGCCTTTCTTCTTCTTTCTTTATGTATATATGAAGGGCTTTACTAGAATTGAAGTTTTATCATTTTCTGAGCGATAAATATAATGAAGCAAGCTTAATTTTTGTTTACATAGTATTTTTTGTATGAAGTCAGAAGTTTGTGTCTAGTTCTTCGGGATCCTTTTATAACGTAGGTACAATGTAGTTTATTTTTATTGCCTACTTAGTTTGTTTTATCTGCCTTCTTGATTCATATACCTGTTTTAATAATTGAATTTTACCTTTTGGTTTTTGTATAATTTGTATTTAAACTTTAAAGTGTTCCACGGGGAACATATTGAATGCTTTTAGTTTCTTTTGTATTAGTTGGTTCGGATAGTATTGAGATCTGCCTTGATTTGGTATTTTCTATGGTTGAAAACATTAGAGTTTTCTAAATGACTAAAGTATCCTCGTTTTGATTTTATCGTAAGGCAAGAGATGTCCATTTCGTCAGTTACTAGGTTGTATTGCTTGTTAACGAATTATCATATCTTTTGTCAGTTTATGGAATATGATTTCATAATCAAAGTGAAATCGAATTAATTCAATGATCCATTATTTCTGATTTTCGATTTCTAAAACTATTTAATATAGAACTCTTTCAAATCTAAAAACTAATTCTTTAGTTTGTTTATCAGTTGTTTCTAGTAAGATGTAAGTGAATTTATATGGTGGATACATTCATATTTACATGTATGGATCATATAAGTCGTTGGGATTATTTCCTTTGAAGTTCTATAGAATTCTTTTCTTGGAAAGATATCACATTATTTTTTGATATTATTTCTAAGAATCACAAATATTTTAGTTAGAAAAACCTTTTGGTTAATAACCAGAAACTCTAATTAGATAGGAATCGACTATATTAAACTATATTTATTTTAAGAATTGCTTAGATAAGTTTTAGAATAAAAGTAAGACACCAAAAAGCTTTTTGTATACACCCTTATAGATCGTCAGCCGATATCGTTATGTTTCCTTTAATTCCAAGACTTTTGGGACTTATTTTTGATACAGGGTAATCATGCGTTCCATAATCAATGATTATACGATTATTTGAGGCAGACCAAGAACAACGCTGGAGAAATTGAGTATGAATAGCCGCGTACGAAGCTCGAGGAAGCGTGAAGGCAAAAACCTGGCAGTTATCCAATTATAGGTGCCGTAGAAACCCAGCTTTATGTATATTATCACGTATAATTCAATCCGTTTCTGTGTCGTTGAATGACCTTCGACTTCCAACCCCTCAATGCTCATGAGCCTCTCAGAAGTTCGGGACAGCTTATTCATATTCAACCTTTTCAGGGTTGTTTCTTGATTGAGGATATACCAATGACCAATTCGCTATTATAAATCAAGAATGGTACATTGATCCACTACCACAGTCAATTCTTGGGATAATAATGGAACCTATCTTACAGAATCTAATTGTTTTATGCTAATTTCTGTTTCCGCTTTTATGATTGAGCGATTTATATACGTACAATACCATATACGTTGTTATTTGAAAGCTATTTTTTGGCTGGTCAATATGATTAGCTACTCTTTTTCAGGCATATATCATTTAGGTATATTATTTTCGGTAAGGTGTTTCGTTTGATAAGTGTTATAATATAAGAGGTGTTCCTCGTGGAACACCTCTTATATTATAGATCAATAATAGCTAAACATTTGTTTTCTTTCTCTCTCATCTTGGCTTCATCATCATCTGTTTTGTCCTTATATCCAACAAGATGGAGTATGCCATGTATGAGTACTCTATGAAATTCTCTATCAAAAGTTTCTTGATGAGCTAGGGCATTATCTTTTATTCGATCTATAGAAACAAAAATATCACTTTCGATTTCTCCAGCTTTTTCGGAGTTGTCAAAAGTGATAATGTCTGTATAGTAATCGTGGTCTAAATATTCTTTGTTTATTTTGAGAATATATTCATCCGAGCAAAAGATGTAGTTGATCTCAATAGGCTTTGCCTTATGGGATGCTAGTACTTCTTTAATCCAATTTCTGATCTTCTCTTTATTTTTGAAAAACCGTATATCTACGTCTTCAGCGATAAAGTTGATCTTAGCCATTATACAGCAAAACTTAGTTCTACTTTTTTGCCCTCGTTGAAGAACTCTACTTTATCGCATAGGTTCTGCATTAAGAAAATGCCCCTACCACCAGTGTTTAGCAGATTTTCTGGAGCTGTAGGATCAGGTAAGTTTTGGTAGTCAAAGCCTTTGCCCTCGTCTTCTATGACAAATTTTAATGCATGATCGCCCATTTCTAAGCTGATATTTACATTTTTACTCTTATCACATTTATTGCCATGAATAATAGCATTGTTTACTGATTCGGTTACGGCAACCATTATATTACCATACACATCGTCATCAATGTGAAATTTTTCTTTGGCGTTATCAATGAAACTCTCCACTATCCTAACATTTTCTGGTAATGAGGGTATCTGTAATCTTATACTATCCATATATAATCGGAACACGCGTTATTCTAAATTCTATACAAAATTATACTATACGTAAATAATTATCAAGGGTTTAGATTTTGTATGAAATCATTTACTTTTTTCTTGTAATATGGGTTAAGATTTGGAGGAACCGTCCTAATCATCTCTGTAACCTTGTTTTTTTCTGAAAAATATTTCAAGAGTGAAGGAGGAATCGTTCTTTCCATGTCTTTTCCTGTTTTCGATTCTCTTCTTTCTTCCATTTCTCGTTCACGTAATGATTTTTCAAATTCAAGGAGCCTTGTGGTTAGCTCCTTTTGTCTTTTGATAAGTTCTGGATTGATCCTTTTGTTTACAATTTCTTCCTCGATCTTTTCCATTTCCTTTAGCATTTTATCGGCATCTCCCCCACTCCCTGATTGTCCGTTTTTACCTTGATTTCCTTCTTTGCCATTCTCGCCGGGTTTCTCGGAATTTCCTTTTCCCTTCTCCCCCATTTTTCTCATGTTTTCCATCTCTCGGAGAGCTTTTCTAATCCGTTCTTGTTGGGCTGCCATTTTGGCCAATTGTTCAGACATTTTTGAGCCACTTTTGCCTCCATTGATGAGTTGTTGCATTTGTTGGTTTAGTTGCTCTTGCATTTGGCCTGGTGAAGGTTTATTCCCTTTCTTTTTGCCTTGTCCTTTGCCAGATCCCGGTTTCTTGCAACTTCCCGAGCCACTCTTGGAGTCTTGGTTCTGTTGTTGGTCTTTCTCTTGCATACTTCTGAGAACGTCGTCTAGCATGAGCGCTAGGTTGTTCATAGAGGTCATAGCTGCTTGTTGTTTGGCACTTGCAAACATGGGTTCTCGCTTTTTGATCAATTTCGAGCTTTCATCCATGTCGTTTTTCATGTTTCCTACTTCTTTGTTGATAAAGCTTTCTATTTCTTGTACTCTTTTGGAAAGAGCGAAGAGGCTATCCTCTATTACCTTGGCATCATCACGTAGTTTTAGTTGTTCTTGGCTGTATTGTAGGTATTTTGGATCAGATTTGTTGACCTTTTTTAGGTTTTTCATTAATTCTTCTTGGTCAAAAGAGAGTTTGATGAGGTTTTCAAGGATTTGCCTCAAGTCATCCATGTTTTCCTCATTTTGCTTTTGCTCTTCGCTTTGCTTCATTTTTTGCATTTGGTTTGCCATGTCTTGCATTTTGTTAGAGGCTTCCTTCTGCTTTTTGTTTGCATCCTTTTTGTCTCCTTGATTGAGCTCTTCCTTGGCTTCCTGCATTTTTTGCTCAGCATCTTTCTCCATTTGATCAAGATCCTTGAGGTCGTGTTTGTTTTCAAGAGAACTGTTGATGTCTTTCATCTCTTTCATCTCTTTCTTTATTTCTTCAAAACTCTTGTTGAGTTCCTCCTGTTGTTTTTCTAGCTCTTTAGTATCTGTATTTTTTTCGTTGGATTTATCAGAAAGTTCTTTTTGTTTATCAGCTAGTTCCTGAAGCTTTTCAATGTTTTCTTCTAGTTTTCTATCAAATTGTAGTTGTTTATAGAATTCCATGGCCCTATCCAATTCTTTTTCCATAGATTCATCTTTTTGGTCGATTTTGTTTAATAGATCTTGAATCTCAGAATCCTTGTTTTTCTCTTCCATAAGTTTTTGAAGATCCTCCCATAGTTTTTTTGTTTCTTCATCCATTATGTTTTGTATGAGGTCTTGTAGTTTTTCTGCTTTTTCTGCGATTCTTAGATCTTCCTCGGTGAATTTCTCCTGTTTTTCGTTGAGGTTTTTGTTGAGCTCACTTAGTTTTTCAATATCCTGTTTGAGAGCATCATGTTTTTTGATGTAGTCTTCAATTGCTTTTTTGTCTTGCCAGTCTAGGTTTTTCTTGCCCTTTATTTTGTTCTGTAGCTTTTCAAAATCTTTTTGTAATTCCATGGCTTTAGACATAGAATTGTCTAATTGGCCTTCCGTCTTTTCAGCAGAATTTTGAATTTGTTCTTCTATCGTTTTCTGATTTGGTAATTTGAGCTCATATACATTGGTTTTTGCAGATTTTGCGCCATTTACTCCATCGTTGTCCCATACTTGTAAATAGTAAGTAATACGTTCTCCTGGCTTGATTTTAAGTGTGTCTATGTTCCAGCTATAATAGAAGTTCTGTGAATAATTTTTTGGGTTTATTGGTATTGGTATTAATTTTTGACTAATGTGCTTACCACTCTCATCTTGTATGCTGTAGATCAGCGTTAATCTACTAAAACCATAATCATCTTTAATACTTCCCCCTATATTTATTTCTTTATATAGTACGGTATCTGAGACGGACTCTGATAGAATACTAGGGTATTGATCTTTTATAACTTCAATATTAAAATTGGTTTCACTTCTTTTATCAACACCAGATTTTAATAGGGTAACATTATAGGGAATATTGTTAAGAATTTTTTTACTTGTTTTGAAATGACTGTTAATCAGAGACTTGTCTATTTTTTTTATTTCACGATCACCAAAAGTAAAAATTACGGTATCTGTTTGTCTTGCATTTATATCCCAAGTTATCAGGGTACCTTCTGGTACTGTCATGTTTCCACTGTTTTCGAGCGTTTCAGATTTTTTACCGATGTATGACGGATAATCGAGTGTTATGTTAAAGCCATTGAGCGTTGGTTTTTGAATAACTTCTAACTTGTAGTTATTGCTAGAGTATCCTGATGCTTCTAAATTGAAAATGATGTCATTTTGGATGTTTTTGAAAATATGAGAGAAATTGCCATTTACATTCTCAAGCTTGATCTTTCGCCCGTTGTATTCTACATAAATATTTTCTGGTAGGGCTTGTCCTGAAAGTCCAACGTTTAATATAAAATCTTCATTCTGAAAAGTTTTTAAGTTTTTGTTTTTGATTGTAAACTTAAATGGTGCATCAAGAACAAAAGTTTTATTATAGTTGATGATCCTATTAGAACCTTCACTAAATATGGCAGGGCTTATCATGAATATTCCCAAGAGTATAATAATCGGTATTACACTGTATTTTAGATACTTATTAATTTCTTCAAATCTTATGATTTGCAAAAAGGGAACGGATTTAAGTTCCCCCTTTTTTTGTTTTAATGCTTCTTGAGCCAGAGTATTGTTTTCTGAATTTTGGAGTAGCTGTAGATAGTTTACCAGTTTATCCTTTACAGAAGGAAACCCTTGTCCGATGAGCTCTGCTGTTTTTAGATTGTCAAGTTCTTTCTCTTTGTTGATAAATTTATAGCTGGGTATTGCAATATACTTTATACCGCCCCAAAGTGCTATACTCAAAAAGGAAAAAAATAAGACACTTCTTATGATACTATTGAAATTGCCGTAATATTCTAGTACATTGATAGCAATAAAAGCTGAAACAAGAAGAATAACAAACAGAACAATACCTTTGTAAACCGATTTTAGAAAGAATTTTCTTCTAAAATCCTTTATTTTATCAATTAATATATCTTCGTCTTTGTGCATTTGGGCTATTTATGTGTAAAAATAATAATAATGAAACTTTTTTAAATGGATTATTAAATATATAACGTAATGGTCAGAAAAATAATTTTAAAAGATTTACTTTTTCATTATGGTTTACAATAAAAATCTAGGAAAGTAGAAAAACTAAACACCTGAAGAAAGAGTAACAACAGCTTGATTGCTTTGGTAAGTGATCGTGATCTCATACATCGCACCTTCTTCATAAGAAATATGGATAACGCCACTATTTGCATCAACTTTAACATCCACAGTTTTTTCACCTTTCTTATATACTTTACTAACCGTCGGGTACATGATAGAAAAATCGTTCAATATTTTAAAGTCAGTAATGGATTTGAGTAATAGAAAAGTGTTTTCTTTGCTCCAATTGGGTAAGAAAAAGGTTTGCTCACCAAATTCATAACCTGTAAAGTAATGAATTTCCATACCATTTTTATATAGCGTTTTTTGTATTGAGCTATAGCCTTCGCTATCATCTGTGAAATTACCGTTTTTGATTTCTTCTGTTTTGTAGGCCATAGTGCTGATTTGCGAAAAGTAGTCAGAGAGCGAATTTATGGTTCCGAGAGGAGCCTTGTTAGGAACCAAATATACGTTTACCAAAAAACCCACTAGGTTCTTATATTTTACTTTTACCCAATAGCCAGACATATTGTCGACTTTTATGTCGGCTACATAATTAGTAACGAGAATCACTTCTTCACCATAGGCTATTGTTGCCAATACTTTTGAAGAAGTGTTTGCTTCTGACCTGAGGTTGAGGCCTGATTTTGCGATTGTGTAAAAAGTATGATTTTCAGCGAAAACATTGATTATCAGAATATAAATTGACAAAAATAAAAGCTTTTGCATTGTTTTTCTTGTTTTATATGTTATTGATGACTTTTAATAATTTCTAATATAAACTAGATACGCGTGATCCAAAAATATTTGATAGAAGAATTTTTAAATAACAAATATTTCTTAGCCAATTTTTATTGATGTCATGGAAAAGGAGCCGCCTACTGTAACATCGTTAAAGAAATCTATTGATTCCTCTCTGTCCCTCAAGGCTATGGCATAAAGCATTGGTAAATAATGCTCTGGTGTTGGAGCAGAAAGATCGAGGGCTTTGCTGTATGTTTTATAATTGATTAAGGATTTGTAGTCATTGTCTAATATCAGTTTTTTAAGAGTAGTATTGGCTTCTATGGCCCAATCATGTGCAAAAGGTGCGTTGAAATCGTTCCCCTTTACCATAGCATACTTAAAATTATGAACCATATTACCACTTCCGATGATGAGAACTCCTTTTTTACGTAAGGATGCAAGCTGTTTTGCTAAGTCATAATGGTATTGTGCTGTTTGTGTATAATCCAAACTCAGCTGAATGATGGGGATGTCTGCATTTGGAAACATATTTTTTGTAACGCTCCAGCAACCATGATCGAAGCCCCATTTGTCATTGAGTTCAATATTTGTACTTGTCACTGTCTTTTGTGTTTCTTCTGCTAGCCATTTGCTACCAGGAGCAGGATACTGTACGTCAAATAGTGCTTGAGGGAAGCCTCCAAAATCATGAATGGTTGGTGGCAAGCTTTGAGCTGTTACAAATGTACCCTTTGTTTCCCAATGAGCCGAAACCATCAGAATAGCTTTTGGTTTATTGATTTTTTTCCCTATTTCTTTCATTCCTTGGGAAAAAATATTGTCTTCTATCGCATTCATCGGGCTTCCGTGGCCAACAAAGAGAACAGGCATCGTTTCTGTATTGGGGAGATGGTTAGAAAGTTCGTTTAAAACGTGCATTTTTTGTGCGATACCGAAAAATGGCGTAAGAGACATGAGTTTCAAGAAGTGTTTACGTTCCATACCATATCATACAAAATAACTATAATATTTGTTCAAACAGATAAATTTGTTTGTAATAAAGATGCTAAGAAACTTTATGTTTCAGGTTTTACTATCAAAAAAGGCTAAATCCGTGATGAATATTATAATCGATTTATATTTTACCAAATTGTTCCAAAAACTGTTCTTTGCGTTGTTGTGAAAGTTCTAATTCACAACCATCAACCATGATAATAGTCCCACTTTTACCCTTTATATAGCGTTTGATAAACTGACTGTTAATCAAATGAGACTTATGGATCCTGATAAATCCAAAATCCGATAGGGTGTCTTCATAGAATTTAAGAGTACGACAAACGAGCTCTTTTTTACCATTTAAAAAAAAGAACTCTGTAAAGTTATCATTTGCTTGACAACGAAGGATATCACTTATTTGAACAACTTCGAAACCATCAAGCCTTGGTAGGACTAGTTTCTGGAGTTGTTTGTTAACAGTATTGATGTTTTCCACAATTATCTTGTTGTGGAGACTCTCTTTTTTTGTTTTTCTATTTTCAGAAATTTTTTCAACGGCAGAAACAAGTTCTTCTATATCAATTGGTTTTAGGATATAATATGAAGCACTCAAATTTAAGGCTTTAAGAGCATAATGACTGAATGCGGTAACAAAGACCGTTTCAAAGGTTATGTCGCCTACTTGTTGTAAAAGATCAAAGGCGTTTCCGTAAGGCATTTCCACATCTAAAAATACGATATCAGGATTGTGCTTGTGTATAAGTGGTAAGGCTGTTTTAACATCTTCAGCTTGTGCTAGTACTTGTACATTTTCGCAATATTTGCTGAGATAGTTGAACAAAGTATCTCGGCTGGCTTGTTCGTCGTCGACAATGATTGCTTTAAGCATGATTTTCTTGATTTAAGAATGATGGTATGATTATTTCAACAATAGTGCCCGTATCGTTCTCTTTGGGGTTTGCATCCATGATATTAATGCTAATATCTCTACCATAGATTTCCTTTATGAGTTGGATTCTGCTTTCTGTATTTTTGATACCAGTAGATTTATTGCTTTTTTGGTTTTTGGTTTTTAGTTCTTGAGACTTTGTTCGACCGATACCATTGTCGGTAATGGTTATTTTGATCATATCTTCATCTAACTTGAAAATGTGAATTTTCAGAAAACCTTTATTTGCTTTATACCTTAGGCCATGCCAGATAGCATTTTCTATATGTGGTTGTACAATCATTGGTGGTATACTTACGAAATCTCGGTCTATGCGGTCGTCAATAATAAATTCATATTCAAATTTATTTAAAAATCTGAAATGTTCAAGACTCAAATATAAAGTGAGAATTTCAGTTTCTTGGCTAAGATTTATGAATTCATATTGTGAATTTTCCATTACCATTCGCATGAGTCTTGAAAAATCAGCCAAGTATTTGTTTGCAGACTTTTCGTCGTTTATAGATATAAAGCTGTTTACTGAATTGAGTGCGTTAAAAATAAAATGAGGATTCATTTGGCTTCGGAGCGATTTTAGCGCGAGAAGTTGGTTGGCAAGCCTGCGTCTTTGTGCATTTTTATAAATTAAATATGTAGAAAGAATGATGAGTATGAGGCCTAGGGTGAGTGACCAGATGATTATTTTTTGCCGAGCTATCCGTTCATCTATTGCTGTTTGTGCACTGGACATGGCCTCAATGGTTTTTTTATTGATCATAACATCCTTTTCCAGTAGATCTATTTGTTTTTGTTTTTCTGCAAATAGCGCACTAGTCTTCATGCTTTTTGCTTCCTTTTCATCTATTAATCTAAGAAGAGTGTCTATTGTGTTTGCATAATATTTATAATAAGTGTTTGATAATGGGTAGTTTCCATTAAGTTGGTAAAGTATTGCTTTAGCTTTATAGGCCATAGCTTCTACCTTAATGTGTTTATGATTTGTTTGTGCAAAATAAATCACCCTATTTGCGAGATCTTCAGCTTTTTTAAACTGGTTTGATCTCAGATACAGATATGCGAGAGCTACAGCTTCATTAATATATGAACTGGTATCCTTTTTTGAAATACTAATGTTTAAGTTTTGCTCCCTTATCTTGATTTCCTCTTTGTAGTTGTTGTTTTCATTGAGCTCTTCGCTGATGAGGTTGTTGATATCTTTGATCAGATCAATGTCTTTCGATTCGAGTGCATCAACCTTGGCTTTTTTCAAATATTCTAAAGATTTGTCAGATATGTTTTGATCACGATAAACCTCGGCGATTTTAGAGTTAATAATTGCCAGATCGTTGGAGCTAACATCGATATTGTTTTTCTTAAGTAGTTTATCATATTGCTTTAAGGATTCTTTATAATTTTTTTGGCTTTTATAAACCTCCGCAATTAATAGATCTGCATCCGTTTTTTCCTTTTCCGTTTCGAAATATGTATTGTTCTGCAGAATTTTTAAAGCCTCGTCTGATTTGTTATTTAAATGATAAGCATTTGCTAACTGTAAATAGATTTCGCCTTTAGATATTGAATTTCTTGATGTCTTTGGTTTCTTGAACGTTTTTTTGCTAGTAGTAATCGAGTTTTTCAAATTTAATGCTTTGGATGTATTGTTTAATGCACTTTCATAAAGTTTGTTTTGAAGATTTATATCCCCGATTAAAGTATAGCATTCTACTTGTTCTTCTACATTATCAGATTTTATACAAAGAACTAGTGCTTGTTGAAGGTATTCTAGACTTTTCTCTGGAGCGCTAAACCTTATCTCCTTAGCCTTATCAATATAGTATCTCGCTGTTTCACGGCCATCAGAACTATATGAATTGAAGGGTGCTACAAAGACAAGAAGGACAGAAAAGATAAGTTTTAAATTTTTATTGATAACATGCATGTTTCAAATTTAATAAGTTTTGTATAAGATTTCAAAACAGAATATATATTTATCTTTCTGTTTATTAATTAGTTATGATTATATATCGTAAGTGCCTAAATGAAAAGAGCTTTTTACCCAGTGAGAATATCAGTTTACTAATTGTTACTTTTTATAAAAAAACTCCAGAATAATTATGCGCCGCATAATGATTGTCAGGATAATGACACAACCTAGCTTTTTGATCTAATATAAAGAGCTTATCCCTGAAATAAATGAATAAATTCATCAATAATTTGTATTTTAGGCGGATAAATTCGTAAGATCTTTTTTGAAAAAAATCATTTTTATAAATGTTTTCATCCTAGTGTGTAAATCGATTTTTGCACAAGTTGGGGTCATACAATTGTATGATAGTAAGCATATTGTAGAAAATCCAGCTTTCAAATATTTTATAGATAGTTCGAATACTTATACCATTACTACTATTGATAAATTGTCTGATGAAAGATTTACTGCGAAAACTAATATATTAAATTTAGGAATTTTTGATAAGGCTGTTTGGCTAAAATTAAGAATTAAAAACAATAATTCTGAACTTGAAAAATGGGTTCTCAATTTTGGCTTTCCCCTTATAGATTCTATTATTGTTTACCAACTTTCCGCCAATGGCATGGTACAAATAAAGCAACAAGGTGAGATGTACCCAACTTACAATAAATATTACGATACAAAAAATATTGTTTTACCACTCCAGATATCTTATAATGATATCCAAACTATTTATATTAAAGTAAAGACGGAAGGCGTCGTTTACTTGCCAATGAGCATTTCGAGTGAAGAATCAATGTACGATACTGAAAAAAAGAACTATCTTTTTTATGGACTTTTCTATGGTGCTACGATCTTAATATTGACATATAATTTATTGTTATTCATCACATTAAGAGATTTTGTTTATCTTTTGTACTGTACTTACGTATTTGTCATTATTGCCATTTTGAGTTATTTTAACGGATTTATTTCTTATTCCGGGGTTTTCAATCATGATCGCATTCTACTGAACAAGCTTTTTGGAAACATAGTCTTTAATTTTGTTATTATCAGTAGCTTGTTTTGTTATTATTTCTTAGAAATAAAAAAAACAAATAAGTATTATGGTTACATATTGAAGTTTATAATATTTACAGGCATTATCTTTACTATCTTATCCTTTTTTGTTGAGTATCAAACCACCATTAGGATAGCTTCTATTCTTTACATTGTTACACCATGTGCTCTTCTTTACATTAGCTTAAGCTCTTGGATTAGTGGAAATTATACTGCCAGATTTTATACATTGGCGTCAAGCTTTTTTCTTGTAAGTGTATTGATGATGAGCTTTCGGGTAATGGGTATTATTACAGGTAATAAATTTCAAGAAACACTTATTGAATTGGGTGTCATTATTGACGCAGTACTCATTTCTCTGGCCTTAGCTGACAAACTTCGGAAATTAAGAATGGATAAAGAGAAATCCCAAGAAAGTGAACTAGCTGCCGTTGCTGAAAAGGAACGTTTGATTGTTGAACAAAATAATATTTTGGAAAGAAAGATCAGTAGCAGAACTAAGGAAATTTTGGAGAAAAATGATCAACTGGAATTATTCTCACAAACTATTAAGCAACAAAACGATCTCTTGAGGGATTATACTGAGAACTTAGAGCAACAAATTGAGGCCAGGACTAAAGAAATCTTGGAAACTAATAAGCAACTAGAACGTAAGACAGATAGGCTGGAGCAGTTTACCTATATTGTTTCTCATAATCTTAAATCACCAGTTAATAATTTAGATGCTCTATTGGGCTTTGTTAATTTTGATAATTTAAGCGAAGAAAATAAGGAGTACTTTTCTGTAATAGGAAGGACAAGTAACCAACTTATAAACATCATTGAGGAAATAAATATACTAGTAAAACTTGATAAGGGTACGGATATTGAATATACAGAAATAGATTTAAATGCTGTAATTGATAACATAAAAGACAAATTGGTCATCCAAATTGAAAAGACAAATTGCACTATTAAAACTAATTTCCAAGTAAGCAAAATAAAAAGTTTTTCTGCGTACATCACAAGCATAATTTACAATTTAGTAAGTAATGCTATTAAATATAGATCTTCGGATAGACCAATTGAAATAATTGTAGAGAGTTTTGATGGAGATCTAACGACAATTATAAAAGTTAAAGATAATGGGCAAGGAATAGCCGAATCACAACTTGAAGATGTATTTAAGTTGTTTTATAAAATAGATTACAAGCAGGAGGGGAAAGGCATGGGACTGTTTATCGTGAAATCTCAAGTAGAGCTACTAGATGGGAAAATAGAAGTGACTAGTAAATTGGGTGAAGGAACAACGTTCTACATACATCTTCCCAATAAATAAATCAATTTATTTTACATAATAAGGAAAAAGGAAAGCTAAATGTTTCTATACAAATTGTTTTTTGTATTGGTTTTAATCGTTTATGGTTTTCTGAAAGCTCAGAATAACATGATTCACCTGAATGACCAAGCTCAATTTATGAAGAATCCATCGTTTGATTATTTCATAGATAGCTCTGGAAGTATGACCTTGGAAGAAGTAAAACAACTAGATGCAAGAAGGTTTTACCAACATCATAATCAAGAAAACTTAAATTTAGGTCTGTTAGGAAAGACTGTTTGGTTAAAATTACCTTTTAGAAATGCTGACCCTAAATATGACAAATATGTTTTTTATATCAATTACTCTCTTTTGGATTCAGTATTTTTATATCAGTATTCACAAAATGAGAACTATGCTCCTATGGAACAAGGGGAGTTATATCCTAGTTATACAAGGTACTATGATACGAAAAACATAGTATTCCCAATCAAAGCTCCTCTTGAGGAGCAACAAGTGATATATGTTAAAATAAAGACAAGTGGTTCTGTTTATCTTCCCATTACTATTACTAGCGAACCATATTTATATAATTATGAAAAAAATAAATATATATATTACGGTTTGTTTTATGGTGCGATTTTGGTTGTTCTTATTTATAATTTCTTCTTGTTTTTTACACTTAGAGATTTTATATACTTACTTTATAATATTTATATAATAGTCACGGTTACTGCCATTAGTACGTTCAATGGTTTTATCTCGTATTTTGGGATATTCGATGAAAATAGGAACTTATTAAATCATCTTTTTTCAAATTTCGCTGTACTTACTAATATAATAAGCTGTTTGTTTTGTTATTTGTTTTTAGAATTAGAGAATAAAGAAAGAATAGGTGCGATTATATTAAAATTCTTTATATTACTAGGCGTCATCATATGGCTATTCTCTTTTTTTATGCCATACAAGATAACAGCCAGTTTTGCTTCCACGCTTTTTATCATTACACCATGTTTTATTTTTTTTATAAGTCTATACAGTTGGTATAAGGGTAATGATGTTGCAAGATTTTATTTGTTTGCAACTACATTTTTTATGGTAAGTGTTGCTTTGACGAGTTTCAGGATTTTAGGATTTATCAAAGGAAATGATTCGCAGGAATTTATGCTTGAAATTGGTATAGTGATCGATACTATATTTATTTCTCTAGCTCTAGCAGATAAACTGAGAAAACTAGATATTGAACGTATAAAGGCACAAAACAATGAACGTATTGCTATACAAGATAAGGAGCGCTTTATTTCGGAGCAGAATAATATTTTAGAAACAAAAATTGGTAGTAGAACGGAAGAAATCTTAGAGAAAAGTAAAAAGCTAGAATCCTTCTCTCAAACCATCACGGAACAAAACGAACTTATAAAGAAGTATAATGATAATTTAGAACAACAAATAGAAGAAAGAACAAAGCAGATTGTATATTCAAATATGCAATTGGAGAAAAAAACAATGAGGCTAGAGCAGTTTACATATATTGTTTCTCACAATTTAAAATCACCGGTTAATAATTTGAACACCCTTTTGGATTTTGTTAATGAAAGCAACCTTGATGAGGAAACACAGGAATATTTTAAAGTTATCAAAAAGACCAATCAGCAACTTAAAAATATCATTGATGACATCAATATACTAGTGACACATGATAAGGAAACAGAAATCGAGTTTACGGAAGTTAATTTGGTAAAAGAGATCGAAAACATAAAAGATAAACTTATTATTCAGATTCTAGATAGTAGTTGTGAAATCATTACTGATTTTAAAGCAAATTACTTCAGAAGTTTCCCTCCTTACATAACAAGTATCTTGTACAACCTCATTAACAATTCTATAAAATATCGCTCAATGGATCGAAGCATCAAAATTTGGGTTGAGTCTATGTATACAGAAAATCATTTAGTATTAAAAGTACGAGATAACGGAAAGGGAATACCTCCAAGCGAATTAGAGCATGTATTTAAGCTATTCTATAAAATTGACCATGAGCAAGAAGGAAAGGGCATGGGCCTTTTTTTGGTGAAATCTCAGGTAGAACAATTGGGAGGAAAAGTTGTTATAGAAAGCGAGCTTGATAGAGGTACTCAGTTTACGATCACGATACCTTGGTCATAAAAAAACTAGACTCAAGAGAATCTAGTTTTTTGAACTCAAATAAAAACTACTAGTATCTTTATTACAGGGTGGAATCAGCCTTCTGTATTTTAATATCAGGTTTTGATTTACTGGTTTTTCTAAATTGGATTCCACGACCGTAATCTTCCAATTTGATGTCTTTTAATTTCATATCAGCACCGATGGTATCTGTTTTTACCACCATTCGTTTTATGAGCTTTGTTTTAGCCTTTTTTTGTAGTTTTTTGCTTTGATTAATTGATGACTCCTGTTTTTTTGAGACATTGATAGTGTCGCTATTCTTAACTGAATCATTTTTCTTTTCTTTACCATTTTCTGTATTGTTTTTAGTTGAATCTTTCTTATCCTCTTCTGGTACCCAAACATCTTCCTTGTAATCCCTTACATATAAGCTATCTTCTTCTAAGCCCTGTCGAGGAATTGCCCAGATAGCAATGATAGTTGCAGACGATACCAATAATAAGGAAACGTTTAAAATTTGCTTTTTCATATATTTGTATATCTAATGAGTGGAATATTTAAAATTTGCTTTGCCATGATATATGTGATAATGAGCTCGGCCATAAAGAGGTTGAGCGTGATGCTTAACCATTGCGAGAGTGCATAGTTGTCATTATAAGGAAGTTTCATAACAATGAAAATGATGTGCAAAACCCTGAATGTAAGGACAGAAAGAGCAATTGCATAGCTCCTTATCATAAATTTCACATGTTTTGAGATAGAAATCGTCGAATATTTGAGACCAAAATAGCTAAAGAACATAAGTAAAGCCCCTTGAAATATAAAGCCAACCTCGGCCCACCAACCACCTTTGGAATAAGTGGCAATATACATACCAGTAGGCGCAACAAAGATGAGGTTGTTCCAAACGTAAAAAAGACCAATGATTTGGTGCCATCTTGTAGATAGCTTGAAATGTCTACCAATAAGGTTGACCATAGGTATTAGCAAGCAACAAATGCCCGTAATCACATGAATGTAAAAACAAACAACCCAAAGATCGTCTTTTAATGCAATTTGTTTTTCTGGGAGGATACCATAGCTAATATCAAATTTATAATAAAGCAAGCCGTTGTGTATCAATAAGGAGGATAAAAACAAGATTGGTAACCAAATACTTGTCTCCAAAAGTCCCTCTATATATTTTACCCTACTTTGCATGATGCGAATGTAGATAAGGGTTTTCTTTCTTAAAATGTAAACTTAGGGAACTTGGCTTTTCGAATAGTTAAGAAGGTTGGGAAGTGAGTTAAAGAAGATTTTTGTGATTAGTCATTAAACAGATCTGTAACAAGCCATACAAAGGTAATGAGCCAAAGTAAAAACAAGCCAACAAACAATAATCGATTTTTTTTATACAAATTTCTTATGCCAGAAAGTGTATAAAATCTATTCACATGTTTGTCAATTTGATTGAAGTTCTTGTATTTTTCGGTAGTCTTTTTGTCTAGTTCCTCTGGATCTATATGTATTTTTATATTTGTCATTTTCTTTTGGGTTTGAATAAGCTTTTTTTTATCTTCTCTATCACTCTGTAAGTACGTATCTTAGCGTTGTCTTCACTAATGTCAAGGAGGTAACCAATCTCTTTAAAACTTAGTTCTTCATAAAAACGCCATTCTAGTAGCTGAACTTCTACTTGTTCCAAAAAGGCCAACGCATTTTGCAGTTGTACTAGTTTTTCTTCTATCGAAGTTTCTTCATCTATTTCGACTAAAAGATCGATTGTTTTGGAATAGATAGCAATATGTCTCGTTTCTGTTTGGTTTTTGCGAAAGTACATGTTGATCTCATTGGTTGTAATCTTATAAAGCCAACTAGAAAAACTAAAACCTTTGAATTGGTATTTGTGGAGGTTTGAAAATGCCTTTACAAAAGTTTCGGAGCAAATATCAGCAGCAAGATCCAAATCACCGACTCTACGAAATATGTAAGTGAAAATCTTGTGATGGTATATATCATATATTTTTGAGAAATGCTTTGGGTTTTTGATGGCTAGGAAAACAAGTTCTTCCTCTGTAATCGGGGTTTTGTCTTGTCTGAAAAGCTTTGAAAACCATATATATACAGTTTGTTCAAAAATTAGATCTAGCTGTTGTGTATAGTACATAAAAGAAACGAGTCATGATAAAATACTACTCATAACAAATTTATAATAAAAAGAATTAGGTTGTGTAAAAACTGCTAAAATAAACTTGTTATTTTATTATAACTCTAGATAAAAATACACCCATTTGGGTATCTATTCTCCTGGTTCAATACCAGTATTGTTTTTGTGAGTCTTTTCTAATAATAATGTAAAAGTTAGGCGTGCTAAGAATGAACATCAATGTGTTTAAAAAGTATATTCCCAAAATTAAGAACTACAGACAAGCAAAAGTTTTCGTTTATTTTGAATATTGTACGTGCGGATATCTTTCGATATACACGAATGTTTTCGTTTGTTTTTTACAAAAAATAATAGCTAAATATGAATTAATATATGCTAACTAGTTAATATTGATAACCATTGGTTTGTTTAAAGGAATTAAATAATCTATTGTGTAATTGTTTTTCATGTAATAAGTATTTAAAAATTCATACATAAATACAAAGACCCCTAAAAAGGTAAACGGTAAAGCTGAATATTTTTTCAAAAAGAGATTCTGGATCCAAAAAAAAGAAACAATCTACCAATTTATCGTATTTTTGCAATATGATTTCAGTGAACAATCTCTCTTTTTATTTTGGAGGAAGGGCTTTGTATGAGAATGTTAATCTACACATCAAGCCAAAAGACAGGATCGGTCTTATAGGAGCCAATGGTACTGGCAAATCTACTTTACTTAAACTTTTGATCGGTGACTACAAACCCGATGGCGGTGATATATCTAAAAGTGGTGATTGTAGCATTGGCTTTTTGAACCAAGATTTACTTTCATATCAGACTGATGATAGTATCTTATCTGTAGCTATGCAAGCTTTTGAAAGGGCCGTGGAGTTGCAGAAGAAAATCGATGAAGTTCTTCATCAGATGGAAGTTGCTTATGAGGATAAGTTGGTGGATAAGCTTACAAAACTTCAAGAAGAATTTGATACATTGGATGGTTATACCGCTCAATCAAAATCTGAGGAAATACTTGAGGGCCTGGGTTTTAACACTTCTGACTTGCAAAGACCTTTAAAAGAGTTTTCTGGGGGCTGGCGTATGAGGGTAATGTTAGCAAAACTGCTTTTGATGAAGCCTTCGCTGCTAATGCTCGATGAGCCGACCAACCACTTGGATTTACCTTCCATTAAATGGATTGAGGAATATTTGGATAGATATGAAGGCGCCGTAATAGTGGTATCGCACGACAGATATTTTTTGGATAATGTTTGTGATAGTATCGTGGAGGTGAGCAATCAGAGTTTGAATTTATATTCTGGTAATTACTCATTTTATATAGAAGAAAAACAGTTGCGTAATGAAATCCAAAAGGGTGCCTACGAAAACCAACAAGCACAAATCAGACAAACTGAACGTTTTATACAGCGATTTAAGGCCAAAGCGACAAAAGCAAGACAGGTACAGTCGCGAGTAAAGGCTCTAGCCCGCCTAGATAAAATAGAAGAAGTTGTTGACGAAAACGCAAAAATCAATTTCAAGTTTAATTTTGGTTCGCAATCGGGCCGCAATATCCTTGATCTAAAAAATATCTCCAAATCATACGGATCACTTCATATTTTAAGTAGTGCAAGTGCGTTGATCGAGCGTGGCGATAAGATAGCACTTATTGGCGCTAACGGCAAAGGAAAGTCAACTTTGCTACGTATCATTGCGGGAACGGAGACTATGGAGGGAGGACGAGAAGAAGGTCACAACGTGAAACTATCTTTTTTTGCGCAACATCAGCTGGAAAGCTTGAACTTGAATAATGACTTACTTTCGGAACTTCAACAAGCAGGGTCTCGCAAAACTGACATGGAATTGCGAAGTATTTTGGGTTGTTTCCTGTTTAGCGATGATGATGTATACAAGAAAATCAAAGTGCTGTCAGGTGGAGAAAAATCTAGGGTGGCTATGGCAAAGGTCTTGCTATCAGAAGCTAATTTTCTATTACTAGACGAACCCACCAACCACTTGGATATGCAATCCGTTAATATTTTGATTCATGCATTGAACACTTACCAAGGAAGCTTTGTGACGGTCTCTCACGATAGACACTTTGTGAGTAACGTGGCCAACAAGATTTGGTGGATTGAAGATCAAGAAATCAAAGTATATCCTGGTTCTTATGAGGAATGGGAAGTTTATATGGAAGAGCGTGTGCTCAACCAAAAGCAAAGTGTTCCAGAGCAAGTAAAAGTTGAAATTAAAGAGATAGCCAAACCAGTAGAAGCAGCTAAGCCAAAATCTACTGTGAATACTAGGGAGATTAGCAATAAAATCTCCAAGATAGAAGCAGATATAGCTCAATTGGAAAGCCAAAAATCCGAACTTGAGATAGAACTCGCAAAACCAGAATTGTATAATAATGCTAGTAAACTATCTGATATTCAAACTAAATATACAGAGGTAAAGTCTCAATTGTCTACCAAAGAAAGTGAATGGGAAGTTTTGATCGAAACTTTGGAAGCTGCAAAATAATCGTTATTCTTTAATATCGACATACTTTATTCTTCTGCCAAATTCATCTCTCATAAAACTCTATGGGTAGATCATCTGGATCTGCAATAAAAGTAAAGCGTTTGTTTGTGAATTCGTCTATACGAATGGGTTCAACATCAACTTTGTTTGCTTTTAAATGGGCAATAACAGCATCCAGATTTTCAACTTCAAAAGCTATATGTCTTAGGCCAGTAGCTTCTGGCCTTGAAGGTCTTTTGGGGGGATTCGGAAAAGAAAACAGTTCAATAATATAGTTTCCATTTAGTGATAGATCTAGCTTGAAAGAGCTCCTCTCCTCTCTAAACGTTTCTTTGATAATTTCCAGTCCTAAGACCTTAACGTAAAAATTTTTCGAAAGCTCGTAATCAGAACAAATAATAGCAATATGATGAATTTTGTTTAACATTTATAAAACTTCTTTTGTGTAGTCAAGAAATTAGTAAGTTTCCGTATTAAACTCATGATCCAATTAAATCTGGTATGAGAGACATGTCTCTCATACCAAAACCTAGTAAAGGATTATTTTTTTACAAATTTCAAAGAGACATTTTTGTTTTGAGTAACTACCTTAATGTAATACATACCAGATTTTAATGCCTGAACGTTGATTTCTATAGAGGTCGATTCTATAACTTTTCTACCACTACCATCTATGATAATAGCTGCATCAAGCCTATGCCCATCACCCAGGTTTATTTGTAATAGGTCGCCTACGGGATTAGGATGTATTCGTAAACCAACGACATTTGGGCTAGTAAGGTCCTGTATTGAATTTGCGGTACCGAAAAATGTTTTAAAAACATCTTGTAAATCGGTGTTTACGGTGCTGGGATCTACTGGTTGGTCCCAACCGTCATAATAACCAAAACTACTTTCTTTATAAGAGTGATAGGTAAAGTGATACCCAAGACTGTCAAAAATATGCATGCAATCTGCGACCCACCGATCACCACCTTTGTTGTTAAGAAAACAGGGTCTACCTGCACCAAATTCACCAAAGTATACAGGAAATCCTTTTGCTTCAATGTATTTGGTATAGTTGGTAATTTGATTTAATAAATACTGATAGTTCCTTGCTGATAAAGGTTTGTGTGAAGGCGAATAGTAATATTCTGTAGCGATAGAAGCGGTAGCTCCTAATGGTATGTTATCGCCTTTCATCCAACCACTGATAGCATATTTTTTGCCCTTTTCTACTCTAAATGCAAAATCAGGAAGAATAACAGTGGCGTTAGAAGTGTTACCTGTTATTGTAACAGAAAAACTATCCCCATGTCCGGATGTTGAAGTAGAATTCATACCCGTGTTATTTGCCGACCAGTACCACTGAGCACCAGAAGTAAGATTCACAGCATGGATTGTTTTAACAATATTGTTACTTGCATCAAGTTCATTGAGGACAAAGTCATCGAAATAGACCATACCTTCGGCGATCTTGTTGGACAAGAATACAACTCTCCCACATAGTAGTGTATCCACTGTTATAGAAAAAGGAGTGCCCTTGTATTCCTTCCAATCACTGGTACCAGAGCCAATAGAAGGATTATCGTAATCGCCCGTTGCGTAGGATGCATCTGCTGGTACCGTAATTTTGTCATTATCAGGATATTTACCACCATCACCAGTGCCTGCCCAGGCTAAGTTTTGATGTGTGAACTCATAAGGGTCGTACATGTGTACTGTATACATAAGGTTTGATTCTGTAATTTGAGGATAATTGCTATTTGCATCTGTATAACTATAGTCACAGCCAAGGGCTAAAGCCCTTTCTGTGATGATCATGTGGTTATTGTCTACGGTCCTGATCCCGTCAATGATTCTCTGGGCTAGATTGGTCCAGTTTTCAATGCTTCCAGAAGGTGTGGGTTCGTTGACTAAATCAAAACCAGCGATCTGGGGTTCATCTTTGTATTTATGGGCAATCGCTTTCCAAAGGGCTACAAGTCTATTTTGATTTGCCGTATCCGTCCATAGTGCCGAACCTTTGCATTGCGATTGAAAACCACCTTGTGGTATGTGCATGTTGAGGATCAGGAAAATATTGTGAGCCTTAGCCCATTTAATATTGAGGTCTATCCAGTCCCAGCCATTTTGTTTGTAATTGTAAGGATTTGCATCATTTTCGAAGGTTTTGTAATTCATGTAGAAACGAATGGCGTTCATACCCAAATCTTGGAGTCTTTGATAATCTATTTCAGAATGGTGTTTGTTTGGCGTATTTGCATAGGCGTCCTCCCAGACGAGGTTACCAAAGGCCATACCTCTTAGAAGGATTTCATCACCTTTATAATATACTTTTTTGCCTTGGCGTTGCACAAAGTTTTGACCATGGACTGTCCATGCGCCCACAAATAATAAAAAGAAAGCTATTACTTTACTGCACATAATAATAATTTGTTTTGATGTTTGTTACTATTGAAATACAAGAGTAACAGTTTGGATTAGTTAAGTCTTTTCAAAAGGCTTAAAATACTTTGCAAAAGTGACTAAGGTCTATTTGCAATTAAATTGGATGTGTTTTGTATATTATATGGCATCCTTAAAAATATGTTATTGACTTAGGGCGAAATCAATAAGTTCCATAGTCTCTTTATGGTGAACAGTCTTACCAAATTTATCACCTCTTTTATCCCCGAGTCTTACAATGACAATGTTTTTTGAAGGTATGACAATTATATACTGACCGTTTACACCTCTTGCATAGTATAAATCATTCATTCCTCTATAGGTTGGGAGTACCCACCACTGCCAGCCATAAAAATCAACCTTGTCTTGTGTCTCTTCATCAATGAGTTCATTGGGTTTGGTTGCAGCTATAATATAACTTTCTGGGACAATAGTTTTTCCATTCCATTTTCCATTCTGAAGCATCAGTTTCCCTATTCTTGCAAAATCCCTAGCATTGGAGTTGAAACAGCAATATGCTTTTTCAATTCCGTTATCATCATCAAGAGACCAATATGCAGGGTGCTCCGCTCCTATTTGCGACCATATTTTTTCAGACATGATTTCAGCCAAAGGTTTGTTATACAATTTTCTCAACAACATACCAAGAATCTGAGTATCTCCACTTTTATAGCTAAAATATTTACCAGGTTCTTTACTGGGCTTGAGTTTATTAATTACAGCTTTTAAATTACTGCCATAGTAGGCCTCAGTAGTCATTGAAAGTGGATTAATATAGGACTCATCCCAATTAAGACCTGAGCTCATAGTAAGTAAATGAATAATTGCGATTTGATTACCTAAGTTGTTTTTGTATTCAGGAAGATACTTAACTACGGGATCGTATAATGAATTGATTTTTCCTTCTTTTTGCGCGATCCCTATCAGTAAACTGACCATTGACTTAGCTACAGAAAATGAATTTGAATGAGAGGTATCACTATAGTCATCCCAATATTTTTCATAAATAATACTGTCGTTTTTAACGACAAGTGCAGCAACACTACTTATGGATCCCATAAATTTTTCCAAACTGTCAGGCATTGGAGTTTTGTTATAAGAAACTGAAAAATTCCATGGTTCAGGCGTTCCTATAGTTACTATTCGCTTTGGGAAAATTTTGCCATCATCAATATTGCTGAAATTATATCGTATGGTTTTGTATAGATAAAACCTGCCAGAGAATAAAATAAATAGATTTATTCCTATTGCTAATAAGAGAACGAATAATCCCAGTATTTTTAATGTCTTTTTCAATATGTTTATTAACTATGTTAATGATACGTCTTTTCCTTAAAAAGGATAGTTTTTTTGTGTTTTAAATACTTTGCGCATTTCCTTCACTACATTTTACTTATTAGCAAATCCAGTCATTGCTGATAATATGATATTATTTTATTAAGTTTGAGCCTCGAAAGATTTGAACTTCTTACTTCTTATATCGCTTCTCATTAATTTTTACGGTTACTTTAGTGATTCACCTGTAATTGTAACTTTTGCTCAAATCATTCTTTGTTTGAGTTTTGTTGTGGATCACTACAAAAAGTACAAATTGAACAACATTAATCCGATTTTCGTTTTTTCTATCGGGAGTTTATATACTGCATATGGACATTTTTTAGCTTTCTATAATATCAAAGAAAAGGAAGAAGCATACTTTCAATATTTTAAATACTCTGTACCAGAAAACTATACTGAAGCTATGGAAATATATTTTATTGGTATCTTATTTATTGTTTTAGGATTTAATTCTTTCAAAAGGTCCACAGGTGTTTTACCAGAAATTAATTTTACAATTAAATCAATTAGTGTTTTAAATTATCTTTTTTATTTATCTTTTTTTATAGTTATATTTCAAGGTTTTATAGTTTTTCCAGGTCCAGTTCAAAGGTTAGTAAGTCTAATTCCAATTTCAAGTATATTTTTATTAAACTTGTTTGGGATAACTTATAAAGTAAAAAACCTTGAAAATTATTCTTGGATATTAGTGTTTATTTGTACAATAAATTCATTTTTTACATCTTATTTGAGATTTGACATTATATCGCCTGCCATTATTTATTTAATATCATCTCTTATGGCAACGAAAAGGGTGCGCTCATTTTTTGATACAAAGTACATACCGATTTTTGCGCTTATCCTTTTCTTTTCTTTTTCATTTAATAAACTCGGGATGTTAAGGACTATTTATTCATTTAGTTGGCAACAAAAAGTTTCTTATTTATTTAATAATGAACAAGTAGCAGAATTTGAAGATGAACAAAAAAAGCAAACAATTCTTGCAAGGTCTACTGTAATTAATCAACTTACTCAGGTTATTAGGGTAAAAAAGGAAGATGGTCTTTATTCTGGGAAAACAATGCTTTACTTAACATATGTTTTTATTCCCAGATTCGTATGGCCGGAAAAACCAATCATACAACAGGGTGGTTGGTTTGCAGAAAGAATTGGTTTAGCTTACAGGAATGATAGTGGAAGTATCAATAATTCCATTAACATGACCATATATGGTGAAGCATATTTAAATTTTGAGTATTATGGAGTAATCATTATTAGCTTTTTATTTGGTTATTTTATAGCTCAACTATGGCAAGCAAGTGGAATGGTAAAGAATTATTTTAACATTTTGGGTGTTGGATTTTCATTGTATTTGATAGGTTATGCAACTTTTCAATTGGGTGCAGACATTCAAGCAGTAGTTACTATTTTATCAGTATACTTGATATTCTTATTTTCGAGTATAGTTTTGAAAGAATTATATCGATAATATTGGGTAAAACAAGTACACAATATTGTAGTCATAAACTGAGCCATTAAATAAGTTTATAAACATTCTTACATCAATTTAAAGATTTAGATATCTTCGTAAAAAAATAGGAAAAATGTCTAAAAAATGGATTAATGGCCTTGATAGTATAAGATTTTTTTTGGCTTTATGGGTATTACTAAGTCATATACCATTCAGTAAATATATTAAACCTTTTACTTCAAATATTTGGTTTGGGAAGTTTTTGGAGGATGTGCTTAATTCATCTTTTGTCGGTGTAGCTGCTGTTATAGGTTTTTTTGTATTATCTGGGATTGTTATACACTTCCCATATCGAAAAAATAATTCGTTTAACACCTACGAGTTTCTTTTTCGAAGATATTTGAGAATTGGAATACCCATTATGATAATTTCATTATTTGCTAACTTTTTTGAATCATTTTATTTATTGCCCCTTTGGAGTTTATATTGTGAGTTGATATATTATACATTGTACCCACTGATTTTAACATTAAAACAACGGTATAAGCTTAAATATATTTTTGTTGTAACATTTTTATTAGCATTTATTGTTTTGTTTGTAGCTTCTAATTCTATTAGAAGTATATTTACTCATGAGGCTTTTAATGGTAATTACCATGAGCTTGGGATTAAATATACTTGGTTACTTGGTTTGCCCTGTTGGTTGTTGGGTGTTAAAATTGCCGATGATTATGATGTTCTAATAGAACAGGATACATCATTCAAAACCATTGTTTTTTGGAGAATCATAGTTGTTTTTATTTCATGTATTTGTTTTGTAATGCGATATAAATTTTGGGTTGGTTTTTCAATCAGTCTTAATTTTTTCTCATTAATTGCATATATATGGTTGAGAAAAGAAATAAGTTTCTGGAATAAAAGAGATCCAATTGTGTTTTTTGAAAATGCAGGGAAATGGAGTTATTCTTTATATATTTGTCATGCATTAACCCCTTATATACTTAGTTTTGTTTTTAATTGGAAAAACCATTTTACTGTTTTTGATTTTGTCCTAATCCTTTCTTTTTCCTTTCTTTTTTCTTATTTTTTCTATTTATTGGTCGAAAAACCATCAATAAACTTGACAACTATTCTTGCAAAACGTATTTTTCGTAAAAAGCAGGATTTATGAAATTAAAGAAAGTATTTTTTATTGTTATTGCAATAACGATAATACCTCTTTTATTATTTGCGAAGGATTTATATAAATTATGTGGCTATTCTGTATTAACTGTTACTAAAATTCAAACGAATGATTTAATACAAAGGGATTTAGATTCAAGGTTTTTAAAGATTAATATTTCTGGTTTTGTAGGTCTAAAAAGTAAACAAATAGAATATATTTGTGCCGAAAAGGCTGATTGTCTCAATTCTTGGAAAACGTTAGATTCTTCTGTAAATTGGATAGCATATAATGGAATAATTGATGCGACTGTTGGTCGTAACATTTTATGGATTTCATCTAAATCGGAGAACTTTAAGCCACCACTCGTCCATGAACCGATTGTTTTTGATATTGGAGAGATTTTTATTGTTGCAGGTCAGTCAAATGCCTGTGGATATGACAAAAAGTTTTATGCTTCAAAAGAAGGAAAAGTAAAGTATGGGTTTTATGGCAATAGGAATATCGTATGGAAAGAATGTATTGATCCTTATAAAGAAAATTGGGGAGGTGCTGTTTGGCCGCAGTTGGGGGATAGTTTATCGAAAAAAATGAACGCTCCGATTGGTTTTATAAATCTGGCAAAGCCAGGAAGTAATATAGGCCAATGGATTAAAGATTCTAATTATTTAAATGAAGTTATAGATTGCATAAAAATGCTTGGGAAAAATAAGTGTAGGGCAATTTTATGGCATCAAGGAGAAAGTGACCAGAACACGTCTCCTGATCTTTACAGAACCACATTGAAAGAAAGTATTGACTATTGTAACAAAAAAATTGGTGCGCAAATCCCGTGGTTAGTATCTTGTGCATCATATCATAATGGTTGGTTTTCTGAAAAAATAGCGGTTTCACAGAGGTCCCTTTGGGATGAAAGGATAGTCTATCCAGGACCCAATTCTGATAGTCTTGGAAATGAATTTAGATACGATAGGACACACTTTAATGAGAAAGGAACTCATGAGTTGGCAAAAATGTGGCAAAAATGCATTGAAAACGCTTTTTTAAAGACGAATAACTATAAATAGTCAAAATAATCAATGTTTTGCCATTTCTTTTCTATATCATCTATTTCCAAAATCTTATCTAGAATCTTGGACTGTTTTTCTCCTATTCGCAATGCCTCTGAGTAAGAAATGTGCGGTGAAAAGGTCACCAATGAATATTGTGGAATCCATTTTTCCCGGTACCTCTCATGTAAAAAAGCGTCTATTTTTTTCTTCAATTGGAATTTTTGATCACCGACTTTATCCCTCATTTCTGCAAAATTATCAATAGCCATTTGTGAGATGGCGTCTGTATTGGGCTTTCTAGACGATTGAAATTTTTCAAATAATCCAAGTAAATCATTGTTTGAGTTCTCTAACATCTCTCCAAAAATGCGTACGTCTTCAAATCCGGCATTCATACCTTGACCATAAAAAGGAACGATCGAATGTGCGGCGTCCCCCATTAATAAAACTGAGTCTTGATAACTCCAAGGTTTACATTTTACATTCATTAGAGAAGAAGTCGGATTATGGAAATAATCCGTCAATAAAGTCGGCATTAAGTCAATAGCATCAGAGAAATTTTTTGAGAAAAAGGCAAAGAGGTCTTGATCATTTGTAATGCTTTGGAAGGAGTCTATCCCTTCAAAAGGTAAAAATAAAGTACAAGTAAAACTTCCATCCATGTTGGGCAATGCAATAAGCATAAAATGCCCCCTTGGCCAGATGTGTAAGGCATGTTTCTCCAATTTGTGAGAGCCATTTTCAAGAGCAGGTATATTAAGTTCTTTATAACCATGATGTAGGTAAAACTGTTCATAGTCGAAACGATCGGTCTTTGTTAGTGCCAACCGCACTTCTGAAAAAGCACCATCGGTACCGATTAATACATCATAGCCATGTTTATATAAAGAGTCTATATTGTCTTCTTGAAATATTAGTTGCTTCTGTTTTAGATCAATATTGGTACATTTTTGGTTAAATGAGTAGTGTGTACCCAAAGAAATGCTTTCTTCGACAAGGATTTGTGTCAATAAATTTCTTGAAATGGAATATATAGCTTGGTTTTGTTCACCATAGGCTTGAAATGTTTGTTCGCCATTAACTTGATGAATCATTCTACCATACATGGGAATAGCATGTTGCTTAACTTTAGGTATTAAACCTATTTTGTCTAAGGCCAACCAACCTCTATCGCTAAGTGCCATGTTGATAGAACGACCTTTTTCTTCTTTATTTGCTCTGATATCTCCTCGTTTTTCGAACACTTGAACATCTATGTGTCTTTTTCTGAGATATATACTTAAAAGCGAACCAACTAGGCCACCACCTAAGATTGTAAACCTTTTATTATTTATGGATTCATTCATATAAAAAGTAATTACATTTTTTTGATGACAGCAACAACGCTTTGCGCCCTTTTGTCTAGACTATGATCATTAACAGCTCTCACATGGCCAGCCTTACGAATCAGTTCCCTTTCGTTTTCATGGTTTATGTAATACTTGACTTTTTCCGCAAGATCGTTTTTATCTTTATAGAAGACGACCTCCTCATTTTCTTTAAAATAGAGAATAGATTCTTCGTTGTATTCATGTATCATGAAACCACCACTACCAGGAATGTGAAATGTCCTAGAAGTAATAAAATCACCACTAGAAGCACCCGTAACCTTCTCATGGACAATTCCCAAGTTTATTTTGGATGCATTTATTCCAAGAACATATACATCTCCATGAATTCCTGTATGTTGTATGTCACTTTTAATGTTATTACTCATAGTATTTTGCCATTGCCCGCCCCATATTTTTAAATTAATTGCTGGGTTTTGATCTTTAACTTCGGAGACCAATTCCTCTTTTTTTGCTGACCATCCACCAATAAAAGAAACGTCACAGTCTAAAAACGATTTTAAATTTTCTGGTACCTCTAATGGCCTATGTAAAGTTGGGTCATATCCATGTGGTATGAACGTAGAGTTATTGTAACCAAATTGCTCCCTCAAGTCATTAATACCAAAGGTTTTTGTAGTAAATATGTGATGGTAGAGTGGTAAAGTTTTGGGAAGTAAACCTCCATGCGTTCTAAAACTTACATCGGGATAGAAGTTTACAACGGTGTACTTCTGTTTGAGCAGGTGTACCGTCTCCGGCTTTACAAAAGCGCCTTTGTATATTAATACGACATCTGGCTTTAACAAATGGGCTTGGTGTAGTATGGCGTTGTTAAATTCGGTGATCTGAATTGGTCTTGATATTTTTGCTAAGGCTTTTGCAAAGAAAGATTTTTGAGAAAGGTTAATGTAATAATTTTCGTCTACAATATTGATGATATTTCCTATTCTTGAAAGCGCATCAAACATGCCTTTAGCATTACTGCCCCTCCAGATTGGTCCAACACAAAGAATTTTTAGCATTTTTTTAAAAGAGTTCTTTTACAAAGAAATAAAGAATTCGATTTAAATAAAATGATTAATGTGTTTATGAATTCCTTTGGTATGTTTGACAAAGAGAAAGTTCATTAAAATAAATTTGTTATGGCGTGTGCTGCATTTTTAAACAAATCTATTTTGTAAAAGATCTTAAGAAAAGTACTAATGCTTAAGAAAATAATAAAAGCACCTACAAAAGCCATTAATGGTCTGCGTTTGAGTCGGCTTACCAATATTGCGGCGAAAGGCGCAGCAAAAACTCCACCTACGACTAAACCAAAAATCACTTTCCAAAGACCAGGTTCAACACCTACAAATATGGTAAAGGTAATGGAGCTTGCCAGCGCTACGAAAAATTCGGCTGTATTTACAGAGCCAATTGTATATTTAATAGATCTACCGCTGCTCAACAATGTAGATGTAACGATAGGGCCCCAACCACCACCGCCAATACTATCCATAAAAGCACCGAATATTGCTAATGGTGCAATTTTCTTGATTTTTCGTTTAGGGATTACCTTCATCATAGCTTTTCTTAAAATTAGTATTCCAAGCACTAATGTATAAAGGGTTGTTAGAGGACGGAGGTACATTTTTATTTGATCTTCAGTAAGAATCTCACCATGCTCTAATAAACAAAGTATGGCAGCGCCAAGAATTGCTCCTATTATTCCAGGTATTACTAAGTTGTTAAACAATTTTTTGTTTACGTTTCCAAGTTTGAAATGTGATATACCCGAAGCCCCAGTAGTAAACACCTCAGAAATATGGATACTAGCACTACTTTGTGTGGCACTTACTCCTATGCTGGCTAAGAATGCTGTAGCTGTGGCGCCATAAGCCATTCCAAGAGCCCCATCCACCATTTGTGCTACTAGACCAACAAATAAATATTTAAGAAGATCTTTGTCAAAAAAGCTTGACAAAAAGGCTAACGTTTGTGTTTTAGTTTGGTCTGTAGCAGTGGTAAATAGCCAAGTGATTGTAAATGCAATGACTAATATTATAGCTAAACCAATTACTAAAAACTTAATAATTGGACTTTTTTGGTTTTCGTTATTAATCTCATCTATGAGCTTTTCCTGAATTTCAGGTTGAGCAACACTTCCTTCTAACTTTTCAATCTCTTCTTGTGACATGTTATTGTTAATTATCTTTTCTTGCATCAATGTTATAGCTAAAGGTTACTCTAGCACAATCTATAGCGTTAAATTTATTTCCCGAACTTGTTTGTTGCCATATATATTGATAGCCAATAATCATATTGGCATTTTTTGTAAATTGGTAGCCCATACCAATAAATATTCTGTTTTGGTCAAATTGGTTGTAGACGATCTGTTTCCCAAAATTTACAAAGATCTCATCATAAATATTCACAAATAATTTTCTTGGTTCAATGGTCTTACCTTTGATGGGAAACTGAACATTTAGTTGATATCCAAATCTGTAGTTGTACCTGTAACCTTCTAGTAAAGAATCTTGAAGGCTTTTTCTTATAAATCGTTCCTCGAGTCGATATCTTTGTGAAATGCTAAATTTACCTTTAACACTGTTTACAAAAAGCCTCTGGTGCGGTCGTATCTCAGGTACTGCAAAACCTTCTAGGGGATTACTTCTGAAATACGATATCCCCACTGAAAATGAGACGTTATTGTTAAAATAATAAACACCAGCCACTCTAACTAGGGTTTGGGTTTTACTTTCAAAAACATTTTTAAACCTATACCCAACATCACCTGCTATACCCCATCTTTTGGCTAATCTTACATTGAGATACACCTGAGTCCAATTTTCGTTTTTATGAGTAGTGACTTTGCTTTGGCTAAAAAGAGCTTGACAAAGTAAAAGAAATAAAATGACTGAAAGAGACTTATACATAGTTGTAATATGGTGCAAATCTAATCTCTATTATTTTAGGGGACAAATAAAATATCAAAAATAAATTCGAATATGCTACTTAAATAGTTTTGGGAATAGTTTATGTTTTGGTAATTATAGTTCCATTATAGATGCATCATTTATCGCATCAATGAGAGAGGTTCGGTCCATTACCTCAACGATAGCATCCCTCACTTTTTTCATAGCTTTTCTAATCTCACAAGTGGTTTCGTCTGTACATTCCTTACATTTTTCGTAGTAAAGCTTACTCACACATGCTACAGGTGCTAACCCACCATCAATGTATCTTACTATATCGCCGATAGATATATCTTTTGGACTTTTGGCTAATGAATAACCGCCATTTTTACCACGTTGGCTGTCCAAAAAACCTTGCTTCTTAAGTTCAAGCAATATGGCTTCAAGAAACTTTTGGGGCATTCGCTCTGATATGGCTATTTCCCCAATTTGAATATACCGAGAATCGTGTTTTGTAAGATACAAAACGGCTTTTAGTGCATATTTTGCTTTTTTTGATAGCAAGACTGTTTTATTTTAAATACAAATTAATAATTTTACCAAATATAATTTTAAAAATTTGGCTGACAAAAAATTTCACGACAGCGATTTGTCAAAGTATAGTTTTTTGGTAACAGGAGGTGCGGGTTTTATTGGATCCAACATAGTAAATTATTTGGTGGAAAATAAGGCTGGTGAAATTATTGTACTGGACAACCTTGCCACAGGCTTTCAGAAAAACATCTCGGAACATAGTGGGAGTAATTCTATTTCATTTATAAATGGAGACATAAGAGATAAGGAGGTTTGTTTAAAAGCAACGAAAAACGTTAATTATGTCTTGCACCAAGCGGCATTGGGTTCGGTGCCTCGTAGTATTAATGATCCCATAACAACTAATGAAGTCAACATCGATGGCTTTTTGAATATGTTGTATGCCTCGAAAGAAAACAAAGTAAAAAGATTTGTATATGCTTCTTCCTCTTCAGTTTATGGAAGCGATATGAGCCTTCCCAAGGTAGAAGATCGTGTAGGGGTTCCCTTATCTCCGTATGCAGTGACCAAAAAAGCGAATGAGCTCTATGCTAATGTTTTCTATAAAAATTATGGTTTGCAAACTATTGGCTTAAGATATTTTAATATCTTTGGCCCGAACCAAAGTCCGGAAGGAGAATATGCGGCACTGATTCCGCGATTTATCAAAGCGATACTTACTGATCAACAACCCAATATTTACGGAGATGGGGAGCAGGCTAGGGATTTTACGTATATTGACAATGCTGTACAGGCGAACATCAAAGCATTATTTGCAGACGATATAACGTTTGGTGAAGTTTATAACATTGCAGCCGGATATAAGACTTCGGTAAACGAACTTTTTTGTTATCTGAAAGAAGTAACAGGCTCCAGATTGGAAGCAAAATATAGTGAAATGAGGCCTGGTGAGATCAGAGACAGCTTGGCAAATATATCAAAAGCACAGAGGGATTTAAACTATTCACCTACGGTATTCGTAAAGGAAGGCTTAAAACATACTTTTGATTGGTTTTTGGCCAATCAGCAAAATTTACTGTAAGAAATTGGGAAAGGACCCATATTAAATTAAAATCATGAAAGGAATAATTTTAGCAGGAGGATCCGGTACAAGGTTGCATCCACTTACATTGGCTATGAGTAAGCAAATGATGCCTGTATACGACAAGCCAATGATCTACTACCCATTGTCGGTATTAATGATGAGTGGGATTAATGAAATACTTATTATATCAACACCTCACGATCTGCCCAATTTCAAGAAACTTTTGGGTGATGGTTCTGAGTTTGGGTGTAGTTTTTCGTATGCAGAACAACCAAGTCCTGATGGGCTTGCACAAGCGTTTATCATAGGTGAGAAATTTATTGGTAAAGATAAAGTTGGTTTGATATTAGGTGATAACATCTTCTACGGGTCAGGACTTACCAAAACCTTACAAAGTGCAAATGATCCCGATGGAGGTATTGTTTTCGCTTACCATGTTACTGATCCTGAGCGCTATGGTGTAGTGGAATTTGACAAAGAATTAAAAGCCTTGTCCATAGAGGAAAAACCTGTGGCTCCAAAATCAAACTTTGCGGTACCCGGCTTGTATTATTATGACAACGATGTTGTGAATATTGCTAAGAGCATTAAGCCAAGTCCGAGAGGAGAACTAGAGATCACAGATGTAAACAAATGGTACCTTGAAAAAGGTAAACTGGAAGTCAGAATTTTGAACAGGGGTACTGCTTGGCTAGATACCGGTACGCATGCCTCGCTCATGCAGGCTGGACAGTTTGTTCAGGTAATAGAAGAGCGCCAAGGATTAAAAGTGGGATGTATCGAGGAGGTAGCTTATAGAATGAACTTTATCAATGCTGCGCAGTTGGAAAAGATCGCGGCACCGCTGGTAAAGAGTGGTTATGGAAAGTATCTGCTTGATATTTTAAAACATGGAATATAATATTTTATAAAAAGGGGCGCTTGAAAACTCAAGCGCCTTTTTTATGATATTTCTCTTAACGTCAGTTTCTGTCCATTAAAAATCACAACGTTACCTTTACTATTACCTACCAAAAGTTTGCCTATTGGCGAAAGTGCTGAAATCACAAAAACAGTCTGATCATTTACAGTAACCTTACCCAAACCAACAGATACAAAATAATAACCTTGCTCAGTCTCAATCAAACTGCCTATTTCTGCTTTGTTAAAGGTTTTCGTCAAGTCAATATGAAGCAGTTGGCTCAAAAGGGTTTTGTTGTTTTGTAAGTTAGCGTTTAAAGTATCTCGCTCTCTTTGCATCATTTCCCGTGAGGTTTCATACTTATCCCCCATGCTACTTTTGGTTTCCGATGCTTGTGAGCTATCAAGTTTTTGCAATTCCTTTTCTGCGACATCTATTTTTTCTTTTACGGTATCAATACACGCAGTGAGTATTTCTGATTTGAATTTTAACATATCATTGTGTTCTGATGCAAATAAAGGTCCAATGATGGCAAACGCCAAAATTATTGTTGTTATTCAAAGACTGCAATATTGTGTATTTCAAAAGAAGCTTCAGAATCGTAAGCATAGGTTTCTATATGAAGCAGATAAGCTCCTATTGGTGCTTTTGAGTTATTTTCTAAGGTGCCGTCCCATGTGAATTGGGCGCCCGCAGCAGAAATACTCAGGTTTTTAGCAAGAGTTTTGATTATCTTGCCTTCAGAATCAATGATTCTAATATTGACAAATTCCGCTTGCTTTCTGTTTTCAAGGTTGATCAAACAGTAGTCATCTCTACCATCGCCATTCGGTGAAATAACTTTGGTAGAAAGCGTTGCGCTTTTACTTTTTGTCTTTAGCATTTGTGAATTTTCCAATGTTGGAGTACCGAAACCTGATGTTGCAGAAGCAGACTGCCAATGAACTGGATTATTACTGAAAGCCTTGGGATTTGTTTTTTCCAGTGAGACGCCATCAGGATTGTTTACCAATGGATTATGAAAATTTTTGTCATAATGAAACTTGTCAATAATAGTGCTGTCCAAATTTTGGATGTATATGCTTCCTGAGTCGTCGCTCAAGGAAAGCCAAGATTTTAGCTCTAATACATGGTCTTTTAGTACATCATTGTAGTGTGATTCGACAAAAGATTTGTTGTCTGTAAGTACAAAATACGAATGTGGCAACAGAAACAGATCCTGTTCTGTCACTGATTTATAATTATTTGGAGCTTTTGCAAATCGCACTTGGTTTAGATTAATGGTATGGTCGCTTGAATTATAAACCTCAATATATTCTGCGCCATTGCTGACAGCATCGAAAAGTACCTCATTAATCAACAAATCTCCTGTTTGAAGTTTTGGGCAAATGAAAATAGAAGTATCCTGTTTTGGATTGATATTACCTTCGCAGTCTTGCAAATTAATAATACTTATTTCATAAGTTTTGTTAGTGTCAAGGCTGTTTATTTGTAGAATAAGTATCCCTTCAGCTATTAACTTAGAATCTATATTTAAGATATTTACACCGCTAATAAAGATGTTCTTGGTGAAATCAGACGAACTGTTTAAGTTTTCGCTAAATTTCAAATTAATGAGAGAAGTACTTTTAACATCAATATTTATAAGCCGCGGAGGTGTACTATCAACTAATTCCGTATTCACAGAATTTACAGCTGAAGGGGTACCTCCAGTAGCGGCTTTAGACATTGTCCAATTCGCGGATCCCATACAGAAATTATCCAAGTCCTGAATTTCAAGTGACCAGCCACCTTCGCATTTGTGGGGGTCGCTACACCATTTATCAGTATATGCTACAGTGTTTACCAAAGTGGAATCATAAAAAATTTGTAAGATTTTACCAGAATTAGTAAGGCTAGGGAAAGAGGATAAAGATAATTTATTCTGGATGGATCCAAAATCATTAACACTACTTGTGGCACATAACAAATAATAGGTTTTGGGATTCAAGATAGCTTGAGGGAAAACGTAGTTCTTTGTACCATCAAAGATGCTGCAATGACTACTTGTTAAATAATCGTTGCTCAGATTGTATATTTCTATGTATTCTTTTTCGGGTAAGCCTTGGCTCGGGCTTTCGTCTATCATAAGTTCTGTAAAGACCAGTTCGTTTTTGAGAGGATTTCTTGGGTATATAAATGTACTGTTGAGGTTAATATTGATATTGCCTAATAAATCTTCTATAGACTGAATGGTGATTTTATTTTCCTTGCCTTTCAGAAAAGATGCATTGCTGTTCAAACAGAGAATGGTGCTGTCGATGTTACAATACTGAAATTGATCAATCGATATGTTATTGATGTTTATTATCGGATTCCTTACTTTTTCTGAAAACCGTATGTTTAGTATGGAATCGTTAACCATTAAGACATTCTGCAAATAAGGGGGAAGTGTATCTTTTACTGTTTTTTTGACCTCTATATCATCAAAGAAAAATTGGTTGTATCTGCTTGCTGTTGCGTATTGGCAATAGATCCCAAAGAATTGTGATGTTGTAATACTGTTTTCCACTATGGACCCTTCCAGTGAATAATTGCCAGTACTACCCGGATCAATCCAAAAACTCCAAAGCCCGTTCTTATCAGTTGCGATTTTGATGTTGCAATTTACAGTGTTGGCAAAAGCCGTTTTACCAGTGAATATTTTAGTGATCGTATTGCCTCTTTGCAGGTAGAAGTCTAAGGTATCACTGTTGGTTTCACCAAGTTGAACAAAGTAGCCATTTAAAGGTTTTGTGAGAGAATCTCGATTGGCAGCCAAATAGACCCTTACAAAATTGCTAGTGGTAGGATTGAATTTTAGTTCAAGGTGTAGCTGCCAACTTGTTTCATTTCTCAAGGTATTGCTTTTGGAAATGAAGAGCGTTTGATTTGGCAGGTTTGGGCCCAAAGATCTGAGCATGTCGTTTTCAACCGAAAAAAGATTGGTATCGCCAAACCAAGTATCTAATTTGGTAGAAGAAAAATCATCCAAGATTTGGGAACACAGGCTTAAGTTCAAATAAATTAGTACGATAGAGAAAGTTTTCATAATCAAAATTAAAAATTTTATTAATTTTGCGGACTTTTTAAAACAAAATAAATCTAAAAATGAAAGTAGCATTAGTAGGTGCCACTGGCCTAGTGGGTGGCGAAATGTTGAAAGTACTAGCAGAACGTAACTTTCCCGTAACGGAGTTGATTCCTGTAGCTTCAGAAAAATCTGTAGGTAAGGAAATCGAGTTTAAGGGTAAGAAGTTTAAGGTGGTTAGTGCAGCAACAGCTATCGAAATGAAGCCTGCTATCGCCATTTTCTCTGCAGGAGGAAGCACTTCGTTGGAATTGGCTCCAAAGTTTGCAGAAGTTGGTACTTTTGTAATTGACAATTCTTCAGCATGGAGAATGGATCCAACCAAGAGACTTGTTGTTCCTGAGATCAACGGAAGTGTAGTGGGCCCAGAAGATAGAATCATTGCAAACCCTAACTGCTCAACCATTCAAATGGTGCTAGTGCTAGGTCCATTGCATAAAAAATATAAGATCAAAAGAGTTGTAGTGTCTACTTATCAGTCTGTTACTGGTACTGGTAAAGCGGCTGTTGATCAATTGATGAACGAAAGAGCAGGTATTGCAGGCCCTATGGCTTATAAATATAAGATAGACTTGAACGTCATCCCTCAAATAGATGTATTCCAAGATAACGGATACACTAAGGAAGAGATGAAGATGATCAAGGAAACTTGTAAAATCATCGGTGATGACTCTATCAAGGTAACGGCTACTACGGTGCGTATCCCGGTAATGGGAGGACACTCTGAGTCTGTGAACATTGAGTTTGAAAATGAGTACGACTTGGCAGAATTGAAGAAAATTGTTGCTGAATCTCCAGGCGTTGTGCTAGAAGATGATCCTGCAAACCAGATCTACCCTATGCCAATGAATGCACATGGCAAAGATGAGACTTTTGTGGGTCGTATCCGTAGAGATGAGTCTCAGCCAAAAACTGTGAACATGTGGATCGTAGCTGATAACCTTCGCAAAGGTGCCGCTACTAATGCTGTACAGATTGCGCAAGACTTATTAAATAGAGGTTTGGTTAAATAATTCGAGTTCTATAATTCAATATCAAAAAGCCCCTAGGTTCAAAAACCTAGGGGCTTCTTTTTGACAGGTGTCTCAATCTCTCATCAATGTAAGTGTTTGAAATTATTAAAGCCTCATGTTTTATAACATCAAAAAAAGGCACTAAACTATTTCCAAATGGATCATATCGGCACTTGTCCTCACCTGAGTAGTATTGCGGAGCTTGCACCGTACTTGTATTTGGTATTGATTAGGCGGCAAAGGGCTCGGAAGCTGAAATAAAACTTCAGAAGGCTTGATCTCAAGAATCATATCAATCCTTGACCAATCTTTCAGATTGGTGGTTAAAAAAACGCCTTGTTCAACATCGCTTTTTTCAAAATTGAGCCTTGCCCCTATTATTTTTATAATGCTTCCTGCTTGTATGGGTTTATCTTGCTCCGTTCCCGAAAGATGTATGACTTGTAAAATTTGTGGTCTAGGTAAGCTTGCCCCTATTTTTTGAACTTTGATCGAAGATTCCAAGGCACGAAGCGCTGTGCCGGGATTCAAGTTTACTTTTATCTGGTGTTGTGAGGCATCTATAGAGGTATCATAGTGCTCAAACACTCCTTTGATACTGAGCTTGGTCTGGAAGATAGGTGTATTCACATTATATCCGTCTCTAACAAGATTCAAAACTGTTTCATGATAAGCCAAGATCACTGCCAAAGCATCTGCTCGTGTCACAGTCGTACCCATCCGCATGATTTCGTCTATCACGCCATCAAGATCTATGCTGTCTTGTGCTTTGGCAATTGCCCTAAACTGTTGCTTTTCTTTATCTGGCCCTATTTTCAGTGGATGTAATGTGTATTTTAGTGGCATATTACTTGATCTTTAGAAAGAATTAGTGGCTAAAAATATTCATGTCATTAATATAGCAAATTATATACTATTATAATAATACAACAGCTGCTATTATTATAGCATATCTATTGTCATTATAATAGTATTCTAAATGCTATTATAATAGCACATAAAATTCCAGAACTTAAAGCGTAAAAGTTGTGATGGGTCTAGAGTTATTGGGAGTAATGGAAAATAGTCTTTAGACAGGCGGGCATCTTTTTGAATCGGCCAACAGGAATTTCAATAAAAGCGGAATTATAGAAAAGGTTACTTTGGCTAAAGCTCCGAGGTAAATGGGTGGAGTTTTAAGCGATACTTATCATATCAATACAGCTGAGCAAGTATTTTTTGCTCGTTTTCCCAGCATAATTCATAAGCGGCTGCTGCAGATCTTTCTGCGTACTGGTTAAGCAGTGCTTCGTCGGCAAGCATTTTTTGAATACTTGCTGCCAAGAGATCAGCAGAGCATCTTTCCAAGATGATCCCGTTTTGGTATTTGTCTACAATCTTTCGCATTTCTGGCAGATCGGTTACGATCACAGGTAGGTGGCATTGGATGTAATCCATCAGTTTATTAGGTAAGCATAGCGTGGAGTTTAGGCCTATGGGCTGTTCTATACTGATCCCGATTTTGGCTTGAAAGGTAAGTTCCTTGAGATTTTGAAACGGTACTGGTCCCCAAAATTTAACCTTATGGGCAACATTCAAACTCTTTGCATAATCTTTCATCTCTTCTAATAGGTCACCTGGCCCAACGCACCAAAAGATAACATCATCACCAAGTAAAGTCAAGGCTTCAATCATAACCTCTATACCCCTACTCTTATTTATGTTGCCTTGATATATAATAATGTTTTGTTTAGCGACTTTGGGAACCTCGAGAATCCTAAAGGGAACATTTCTTACGACTTTGATATCCTTATGGTACAAATCAGCATAGATTCTAGCAATGCTTTCGTTTACAGTCATTACCTTTTTGAGTTTAGGAAAAAGGTATTTCTCCAAGGCCAACCACGATTTTTTGGTCAAAAGCCTTTGGTCCAACTCAGGCATTTCCGTAAAATATTCGTGCGAATCGTAAATAAGTTCTGCTCCTTTGATTTTACTTGCCAGATAGCTGGGCAACAAGGTATCTAAATCATTTGCTGTAATAATGTGAGGTCTTTTGCTTAATAAATAAATGAATAGTCTAATGCTGAATTCGAGATAGAAGAATTTTCCCTTTTCTATCCAAAGAGGGAATCTGGCAGTTTTATACGCCCTAGGTATAAGGTCTAGCGATTTTTTTCTCTTTGCTCCCAAGAGGAGTACGTCATAGCCCATATCATGTAATGCTGTGCATATTTTATGCATTCTCTGGTCTGTTGAGAGATCATTGATTACGGGCAGAATTACTCTTTTTTGCATCAAGTATTATCGTTGACGCAAAATTAAGTTTAAATTTTTAAAACTATTGATATTTTTTTGAGTTGAAAATACAATGGAAATATATGACAAAGTGTTATAAAATTTAAATGTTATATTATTTTTGTACAAAAATACGTTATATGAAAATCTCAAATACACTTATTGCGTTCATGCTCATGACCTTGAGTATGCCGCTTTTTTCACAAGGATTGGATGGTAGGCTGAGCATAAGGCTCCGTGCTGGTTCTAATGCCATTTCAGTAAAAGATAAAGACAATAGGAGTTCTTTGCAATATTATCCTGCCGACGGCGCTACGCGTAGAGCTAAGGGAAAAGGTTATGCAAATGATTTTGTGACCCTAGGTGCCAACTATGATTTTGGAAAGGAATCCTTATTCTTTTCTCCAGGACTTTGGTTTACAGGTACCAATGTAAGCTTGTACAATAGAGATGGAAACTACTCTGGTAACTCTAAGTATAATATGACTTATCTTCAGATTCCTCTTTTGGTGAAATATAAATCCTCTAAAGAGCTTGCAGATAACCTTACTTGGTATGTGTCTGGTGGTCCACAAGTAGGTCTTAAATTATCAGAAAGCCTTAATACTAGGGATGGAAAGGGAGACTATGCACACTTTTGGAGTATGGCTAACTACGATACCAATACCGACCCAACGCGCGGGAGAAATGGTAACGGTGGCCCAACTGCACTTTTCAATCCTTTGTATGTTTCATTTATGCTCAATGGTGGTGTAGAATACAAACTTTCTGATGATTTCGCACTTTTTGGTGGTTTGTCTTTGGATTTTGGAATTACTAATGTGCTGAATCCCAATTTGATGTTTTATAACACTAATCCAAAGTTTTATGATGGAGAAGTGAGTATTACAGATCTATTGAAAGTGAGACATAACTTGGTAGGTCTCGATCTAGGCGTAAGGTTTTAAGAATAGTGCATAAGAATATGGTAATGAAGAGGGGCGAACAGCCCCTTTTTATTTTTTAACGACCAAAGTCTTGGCAATGATATCGTGTAAGGCTTGGTTTTTGTTATTTAGGACAAATACTATTGTATCTAAAAGAAAGAATAACAATACGATCAAACTTGAGATTGTAAAGTTGGATCTTGAAAGCCCTAAGATATCAATCGGTAATCTGTTTGATAAAAATTCTCCAAACCATATTAAACTAGCAAGAATTCTCAGAATGTTTGAAATAATTCCAATTATGTTTCTCAACAATATACTTGAAAAATTTGCTGAATTTCCGTCTAGGTTTACGACCTTGATTCCAACGATCATTTTCCCTAAAGTGGCACTAAATAGATACTCGAACATAGGTTTGTAGAGCAAATATATGAATGAAGAGAGGTGTGTGTTATATTCGTAAAAGACAGGACTGAATAGCCTAATTAGGTAAAGGAAAATCCAAATAAAAACTAAATCTATAAAAAAGGCTCTTAATCTAGGCCAAAAGTTGGCAACCACGAGCTCATCTTTTTCTATATAAGTATCGTCTAGTATGTTTTCTTCTATGGATCTAAAAATCTATGCCTTTGATATAATCCATATTGTTTCGGATCCAGTTTTGTCTTGCTACAAGATAAGGAGAAGGCTTCTTTACCGACCATTTAAGTGGATTAGGCAATATGGAAGCAATTTTGGCGGCCTCCATACGGGTCATTTTGGTGGCAGGTTTTTTAAAGTAGTATTGTGAGGCGGCTTCTACACCATAGATACCATCTCCCATTTCTATAACGTTAATGTATACTTCCAAAATACGCTCTTTGGACCAAAGCAATTCTATCAGTAATGTAAAATAGACCTCTAGACCTTTTCTGATCCAAGTTCTGCCTGGCCATAGAAATACATTCTTGGCGGTCTGTTGGCTAATCGTACTGGCGCCTTTCTTCTTTTTATGAGTTTTGTTGTAGTCCACAGCCTTGTCTATGGCTTCAAAGTCAAAACCGATGTGATCCATAAACTTGGCATCTTCACCTGCCATGGCGGCAATGGGCATGGGGCCCGACTCCTCTATAGAGACCCAATCTTTTTTGAGTTTCATGGGTTTGCCGGCTAATTTCTGCTCCACTACCCGAATAAACATTAAAGGTGTGAAAGGAACAGGAACAAACCTGTACATTAGGGTAAAGAGGAAACTGAATATGAAGAAATAAATAACGGTTTTAATACAAAACCTCAATATGGTAGCACCGAGGTTTTTAAACCAAGAACCAGAGTTGGATTTGGAAGCAGTTTTGCCTTTAACTTTTGCTTTGGGGCTTGCACTTGCTCTACGTTTTGCCATTTAATGAATGTGAGACAATCTTGATTATACTGAAGAAAAAGTATATTAGATTATTTTCTGAGCGTAAGTTTGATTTTTTCGATTTTGTTTTCTTCCTTGGAAATGATGGTAAATTGATAAGGTTCCAAGTCGATCACATCCCCTACCTGCGGCAAGTCTTCTATCACAGAGATTACATATCCACCAAGAGTATCATACTCACCTGTTGGTATTTCCCAATTATATTTATCGTTAAGATAATCAATTTCTAATCTTGCTGAGAGTATGTACGTCTTATCGTCTACTTTGAGCTCGTTTTGTTCTACCTCGTCATGCTCATCGTCTATTTCCCCAAAAATTTCCTCTATGATGTCCTCTATACTCACCAGACCAGCCGTGCCGCCAAATTCATCTACAATGATCGCCAAACTTTTCCTTTGTTCAATAAAATCTATGAGAAGCTCGTTCGCCGGGGTGATTTCTTGAGCTATCAAAATGGGATTAAGTACTTCGTCGATAGATTTTGGTTTCTTGAAAAAGGCGTGGGAATGTACATAACCAAGCACGTCATCTATGTTTTCCTTGTAAACAACGATTTTTGAATGTCCACTTTCTAGAAATTTTTCATAGAGCATGTCCAAACCTTCTGTGTAGTCGATGGCTACGATTTCGGTACGTGGACGCATACACTCACGCACTTTGGTGTTTTTGAATTTAAGTGCGTTTTTAAAAATCTTGGCGTCTACATCTGCCTTATCGTCCTTTGATTCAGGGCTTGGAGTTTGATTGGCAATAAAGTGATTCAAATCTGTAAGGCCAAATACAGGCTTTTCTTCGGAGAACTCCATGCGAAGTATATTTTCAATGAAAAACTTGGTAGGAAACATAATCAGCCAAATGATCGGATAGGTGATCCAATAGATCAATTTCATCGGATAGGCAAAGAACTCCAACATAGTGTTTGGGTTGGCCATGAACACCGTTTTAGGAATAAACTCTGCAACAATAAGTACTAATATAGTTGCTAAGACTGCATGTATCGTAATCTCTAAAATATCGTTGTGATAGCCAAGGTAGTCATGAAGAAAATGCTCCAAGGGTTTTTCTAAGATTTCCGTCATGGTTTGGTCATAGAGTACTATGGCAAACGTATTACAGATCATCGTAGTACCGATGAATTTGGAGGCGTTTTTTACGAAGAAACCTAGGATTTTGCCTATACCACTCTCTTGTTGTTTGAGTAGCTCGATATGAAGTTTATTAGAAGAAACAAAGGCGATCTCCATTCCAGAGAAAAAAGAGACGGCCAGTAAAGATCCTATAAGGAGAATGAACTCATTGCTCATAACAACAAAATTAAGCCTTATTTGTTTATACTGAAATATTTAACCATTTTTTTTATTAACAGAAAGCTCTACCTATATACCCTGTATTCCTACTTGGTTAAGGTTCTTTTCATTAAGTTGCTATTCTGCACGAGAAAAAATTTCGAATTCGTTTGTGAAAAATTTGTACTTTATGCCTCTTTATATGAAAAAAGAATAATTATGCTCAGGAAAATATTGATTTTGGGTTTTTCACCCATCATAGTTTGTGCACAAGAGGCCAAAGAGATTACGAGTTCTATAGACAAGGTGATCGTCTATTTTGCGGGTTCAAACATTATAAGAAACGCAAGTTTGGACATTAAGCCTGGCATTAACGAGTTTAAACTGGTTGGTTTAAGCCAAAACCTTCAGCCCAATAGTATTCAGTTTCAGCTTTCAGATCAGTGTAGCATACTTTCTATGACTACTGCCAAGAACTACCTAACTGTGAAAAAGGCTGGAATTAAAGTGGAAGCACTTGAGGATAGTTTAGATGCACTTACTTGGGATTTGAAGAAGTACAACATGGAGGCAACTGCTTTTCAAACCGAGAAGAGTTTGCTGACCAATAATGTTTCGCGAGTAGGCACCAATAACATGGTGAGTTCTGCTGAACTATCTAACGCAACTAGTTTCTATAGACTCAAGCTTCAGGAAATTGATGAGAAGATCCTCAAAAATGAAAAAACAGTACTTAGGCTAAATAAGGTAAAGGAGCGTCTGAGCCAACAAATCACGAGCCTTAAAGGTGAAGGCCAGAAATATTGTTCTGAAATTCTATTGACCATTAAGTCAGATAAGGTTCTTAAGGAAAACCTGGAATTCAGTTATTATGAACCAAGTTCGTCATGGAATCCCAAATACGATATCAGAAAGCAGAGCAAAAGCAAGAGCTTAAGATTGGACTATAAGGCCGCGATTGTAAACAACAGTCATGAGGCTTGGGATAAAGTGCATTTGGTACTTTCTACTGCCGACCCTTCTAGAGACAATACCAAACCAAGCCTTGAAGTTTGGGGATTGAACTTCAACTATACTTATAAAGGAAAGGCAAGAGGCTACAATAGTAGTGGAAGTGAGGGCTTACTTGAAAAATCTGAAATGAAACGCAATTCAATTGTTTCTTTTGCTGATGGATTGCAACCTAATAACAATACAGAAATGATAGAAATATCTGAGTTTGCTACTGATTTTGTGATCAAAGAGGCCTACACAGTACCTGACAACGGTTTCCCTATAGTGGCTGACGTGAAACAACATATCATAGATAGTGTATCCTACTATTACTACACAGTGCCTAAGCTTAGAAAGGATGCATTCATTATTGCGAGAATCGCAGATTGGGCAGACTATAATCTTTTGGACGGAGAAGCTTCGGTGTATTTGGACAACAAGTATGTGGGCAAAACACCTATAGAGACCGCTACTGCAAACGATACCCTAGAACTGACTTTGGGTATTGACGAAAAGGTAGTGGTGAACAAAGTAAAGAAGGTGGATCATAATGCACAGAAAATGATTGGTTTGAATAGGAAGGAGTCGTTTGAATACCAGATCATGGTGAGGAACAACAACAACTTTCCTATAGAAATAGAAGTGGTGGATCAAGTGCCAGTGGCTCAGGAGAGTGAAATAGAAGTAGATGTAAAGCAAATCTCAGGTGCAGAGCACGATCTTGTCTCTGGAAAACTGAGATGGAAGCTGAACATCACACCAAACGATTCTAAAAAGTTGGATATTGGTTTCTCTGTGAAATACCCAAGAAGCAAAGCGGTAGTTATAAGACCCAGTAGGAGTGTGGCTAGTCCCAAGTTTTATTGATTAATAAAAAAAGGCGGACTGAGAGAGTCCGCCTTTACATCACAAGTTGCCTAAAATTTTACTTAGCTTTTCGCTCAATTTCTTTAAGATTCTCCATTTTCTTGTTCCTGAGGAATCCATTGATGTCTTCAAAGTGTTCTTTAATACGTTTATTGCCAAACTCAAATACTTTGGTAGCAAGGCCGCTCAAGAAATCACGGTCGTGGGAAACCAAAATAATGGTACCATCAAAAGCCTTGAGAGCATCTTTCAGAATATCTTTGGTCTTAAGGTCCAAGTGGTTCGTAGGCTCATCTAATATGAGTAGGTTTACTGGCTCCAGTAGGAGTTTGATCATGGCTAAGCGGGTTTTCTCACCACCCGAAAGCACCCTTACCTTTTTATTGATACTATCGCCACTGAACATGAAAGCACCAAGAATATCCTTGATTTTTGTGCGAATTTCACCAACGGCTATGTTATCTATGGTTTGAAAAACAGTAAGGTCTTCGTCCAACAAAGAGGCTTGGTTTTGGGCAAAATACCCTATCATGGAGTTGTGCCCTAACTTGAGCTGACCTTCATAGTCAATCTCTCCCATTATAGCTTTGACCAAAGTTGATTTTCCTTCACCATTTTTACCCACAAAAGCTACGGTCTCTCCTCGCTCGATGGTTATGCTCGCATCTTTGAAAACCACGTGGTCTCCGTATTTCTTGGTGAGGCTTTCTACAATTACGGGATAGTTTCCTGAACGCGGTGCTGGGGGGAACTTCAAATTCAGGGCAGAGGTATCCACTTCATCAACCTCTATAGGCACTATTTTTTCAAGCATTTTCACACGTGACTGCACCTGAAGGGTCTTAGAGTAGGTACCTTTAAAACGATCAATAAATTCCTGAATGTCAGCAATCTCCTTTTGCTGGTCTTCAAACTGTTTTTGTTGCTGTTCACGACGCTCCTTGCGCAATTGCAGATATTGAGTATAAGGTACCTTATAGTCATAGATACGTCCCATAGTCACTTCTATGGTTCGGTTTGTAATGTTATCTACAAAGGCCCTATCGTGGGAGATTACAATGACCGCCTTGGCACTGTTGATCAAGAAGTCTTCCAGCCATTGGATAGACTCTATGTCCATATGGTTGGTGGGCTCATCGAGCAGGATCAAGTCGGGATTCTGCAGAAGGATTTTGGCAAGCTCTATGCGCATTCTCCAACCACCACTGAATTCGCTGGTAGATCTTGTGAAGTCTTCCCTCACAAAGCCGAGTCCTTGCAAAGTTTTCTCGACCTCGGCATCGTAGTTAACCTCCTCTATTGAATAATATTTTTCACTAAGTTCAGACACTTTTTCAATGATGGTCATATATTCGTCAGATTCGTAATCTGTACGAGTTTCCAATTGTTTATTGAGCTCCTCCATTTCTGCTTTCATATTCAACACAGAAGCAAAAGCTTTAGAGGCTTCTTCAAAAACAGTGCACTTATCTTCAGTAAGTAAATGTTGGGGCAGGTAGGCAATCACGGCATTGCCTGGTGCTGATATTTTACCGCGAGTGGGCTTATCCACCCCAGCTATGATCTTGAGTAAGGTGGATTTACCCGCTCCGTTTTTACCCATGAGGGCGATCCTGTCCTTTTCGTTTATGTTAAATGTGATATCGCTAAAAAGAGTTCTTCCGCTAAATTCTACAGCTACGCCGTCAACTGAAATCATATACCTTCGTTCTAAATTGCAAAGATAAGAGATTTGATAATTTTGAAAGCGCTATTTCTTCTATAAGTTCATTAAGTATTGTTGAGACAAGGAAATCTTAATAGGGTTTGTCGATTTGTTTTTTCAAGATAGCAAGGCGTTTTAATCAATCTCTTCGTCGATATCGAAGTTTTTCTCTTCTTTAGGGCTACCGTCTTCACTGTAGAATTTCCAAAAACCAGATACTTCGTCATTCACATATTTGCCTTCCGCTTGTACCTTGCCATCAGGAAAATAATAGCTCCAAGAGCCTTCTCTAAGTCCATTAAACATTTTACCCTTGCCAGAGATTTTACTGTTTTCGTGATAATAGGTCCAAACACCGTTGGGTAAGCCTTCCTTAAATTCTCCTTCAGCTACTAAAATTCCGTTTTCACTATATGATTTCTTGGTACCTGAGCCATTTTTAAACGTGCCCTTATCAAGTTTGGATCCATCCTGTGCCAAGAAATCACCAAGTTCCACAAGTTTACCTTTGTTCCACTCCTCCTCTTGTTGAAGTTTGTTGTTTCTGTAGAAATTCACCCATTTGCCATCTTCCAAGTCGTTGAAGTAATTGCCAGAAGCCTTAAGGTCACCATTTTCATAATATTCTCTCCAAGTACCATTTTGCAAGCCAGCACTGTAGTTACCTGCAGATTCTACTTTGCCATTGTCGTAGTAAATGGTCCACTTACCTTCCTCAAGGCCGTTTTCAAAACTACCTTCCATCGACATGCGCCCATTGGGGAAATAACTCTCCCAATACCCAGCTTTTTTACCCTGGTAATAAACACCAAGAGTTGCTAGGGTACTATCTTCGTAGAATTCAGCCCACTCTCCCTCTTGTTTATCATTCACATATTTGCCTTCAGCGGCAGTTACACTATCTTCAAAATACTCTGTCCAGATCCCTTCCTTGAGTCCTTTCTTGTAGATCCCTTCTTCGAGAATAGCCCCAGAGTTATAAAAGGTGATCCATAAGCTGTCTTCTAGGTTGTCTTTGTAAAAGCCTAAAACCTTCTTATTGCCAGTTTCATAATACTCTTTGTAGATCCCGTTGAGATTGCCGTTTTTGTAGATACTTTCAGCAGCCAATTGTCCAAAATCATAATATTCTTTAGCGGTGCCAACTTCTTTACCATTTTTAAAAGTAATCTCAGATTTTATGATTCCATTTTCATAAAAAGACTTGCAAAGTCCATCTTTGAGTCCTTTTTTAAGGATGATGAGGGAGGAGATTTTGCCTGAGTTGTAGAAATATTTTACTGCACCATTACCTGCCTTAAGGTTCTTTTTGGCAAGAACCTTGCCTTTATGGTCATAATAATCAGTTACTTCTAGTAATTTGTCGTCCTTCCAAGTTTCGGTTATTTTGATCTGGCCATTGTCGTAGTAGTAAGTCCATTCGCCTTCCTTTTTGTCTGCTACATACTTCCCTTTATAGATTAGGTTGCCATTTACAGTATATTCCTCTATGGTTCCGTTTGCTTTTCCTCCTTTGAAGTATTGTTTAAGCGCTATCTTGTCCTTGCTGTGATAGCTAACATATTCCCCATCAAGGCTATCCCTCAGATAATTAGATTTTTCTAAGAGGACACCTAGTTTGTATTTGTAAAATGGACCGTTAAGGGAATCGTTTTGGTAACTGCATTCTTGAATAAGATGACCTGTGTTGTCAAAAGTCCTCCAAAGACCGTTTTTCCAGCCTAAATCATAATTTCCTTCTATCAGTTTTTGGCCAGTTGTTGAATATTCCACCCATATACTATCTTCCACTCCAAATTTATAAAAGGATAATAAGCTCGGTATTCCATTGGTATAATATTCTTTCCAAACTCCGTTAGCTGTATCATTCTCAAAATAGATTTCTTTGATGAGGGCACCGGAGGGATGGTAATATTTCCAAATGCCTTCTCTCATTCCGTCCACTTCTTGGCCTTCACAAACTTTTATGGAGTCCTTTGTTTCTGGCTCACTTACTTGTCCAAATAAGTTGGCAACACAAATAATAGATATAATGAATAAGAGTAATTTTTTCATCGATTTTTAAACCTACTGTAAACAAACATACACAAATATTTTAAATTTTCATGCTGAGGGGTGTCCAAAACGGATTAAAAGGGCACCGTTGTAACATAACATCTTGTTAAATCGTATGTAAACCCGAATTTGAATTAAAAAATATATTAAATTCGCATTAAATTTAAAAACTTGATATTATGTCGCAGGAGGGTAAGTTAAAGTATTCGGATGAAGAATTAAAGGAATTCGAAGATTTGATCCTTGAAAAGCTTGAGGTGGCGAAAAAGGAATTGAACTACTACAAAGAGCAGTTGAGCAGAAAAAACGATCAAGGTACCGATGATACGGCTGGTGCAGTAAAGATGCTAGAGGATGGCGCTGAAACGGCGGAAAAAGAAAATTATAACCAATTGGCTGGACGCCAACAGAAATTTATAGTACAGCTAGAAAAAGCACTAATTAGGATAAAAAATGGCACTTATGGTATTTGTGTGGATACTGGTAAATTAATACCAAAGGAGAGGTTACGCTTAGTACCGCATACACAACAAACAACGGAGGCTAAAATAGCAAGGGATAGATAATTGGAGTTACTAAAGAAACACATAGAGGCTATCGTATTCTGCTCCGAAAAGCCAGTGAGTATAGTAGAGATACAAGAATGTATGTCTGCAATGTTTGATGCACAAGTACAAGAATCGGATATAAAAGAAGCAGTAAGTCAACTTGTGAACAAATATGAGTCGGATGATTTTTCATTTGGCATTTTTAATATAGCCAATGGCTATCAATTCCTTACAAAGCCCGCTTATCAAACAAGTCTTTCTATTTATCTTAAAAATTCTACTAAAAAACGCATATCTGCATCAGCACTAGAAACGCTTTCAATAATCGCTTATAAGCAGCCCATTTCAAAATCACAGGTGGAACAAATTCGGGGTGTTAATTGTGACTATGCGGTTCAGAAACTGCTTGAAAAGGAAATTATAGAAATTAAAGGGAAAGCAGACACTGTAGGAAGACCAATATTGTATGGCACCAACGATAAGTTTTTGGAATATTTTGGTATTAGTGCGCTATCAGACTTGCCTCAGCCAAAGGATTTTGCCACAGTTGATAATGAAATAGGAGAAACTAAGGAGTAATTGGTTTTTAAACAAATCAATCATAGGGTGTTTTATAATATACATTTCTAAAAGCCAATATGCATATAGGTCTATTTTTTGGTTCTTTCAATCCAATACACATAGGTCACTTAGTGATCGCCAATTCCATCATTGAAATTGGATATGTAGATCAAGTATGGTTTGTTGTTTCTCCACAAAATCCATTTAAAAAAATTGAGGGCTTATTATCTGAAAATGACAGACTTCGATTGGTTGAGTTGGCGATTATGGACAATCCCAACTTTAAAGTAAACGATCTAGAATTTGCGATGTCCAAACCCAATTATACCTATGTGACTTTGCGCAAAATTAGAGAGGATAACCCTGATGATGTTTTTGATTTGATCATGGGTGCAGACAACATTGCCGATTTCACCAATTGGCACAATCACGAAGAAATTTTGGACAATCACAGAATATTGGTATACCCCCGACCTTATGCACCGAAGACAGATATGGTATATCACCCCAAGGTGAAGCTTGTAGAAGCGCCATTGTTTGAAATATCTGCCACATTTATAAGAGAGTCAATAAAAAAGAACAAATCTGTTAAATATTTGCTTCAAGAAGAGGTAGAGAAGTATATAAAATTCAAAGGTTTGTATTTATAATATCACTCAAATATATTCGTCTGTTATAATTTTAGATTCATGAATTGGTTCGTTTTACTATTGGTTTTGATTGCTGGTGCCGCTACTTCTATACAAGCAGGTGTGAATGGATTGTTGGGCAAAAGGGTGGGTATTATAGAAGCTGCACTCGTCTCATTTACAGTAGGCACCATTTTTTTGTTTATCATTTATATTCTTACCAGAAAGGGTAGTCTTCAAAGTGTATTTGAAATACCCAAGTGGCAGCTCACAGGAGGTTTATTAGGAGCTTGTTACATCATGATTATGGTCGTGGCAGTCCCTAGGATTGGGATCGCGGCGGCACTCACCACTTTAATCGTGGGTCAACTTGCTTGTAGTACTATGATAGATCATTTTGGATTAATGGGTGCAAAGCAAATCTCTTTCGATTATAAGAGACTTGCAGGCTTAGTACTTATGGGCATCTCTGTATATTTATTCTACAAGAAATAATATGAAACTAAGGCCTTATTTACCTTTATTTAGTTTATTGGCTATTATTCTCGTCAGTAGTTTTTTTTTGAAACAAAATAGGTGGGTATCATTACTTGACAAAGATTTGTCGAAATGGGAAATATACCAAAGTTATAGACATCAGGTGGGTTATAAGGGCGAGCTGCCAGTAACAGCTAATGGCGATACCATTATGCCTATTGGCTACAATGGGAATGAGGGTCAAGTATTTTCTGTGATTGAAGAAAATGGGGAGCCAGTGCTTAAAATAACGGGTGAGATTTATGGTTGTGTTTTCACAAAAGAGATATTTGAAAACTACCACCTCAAACTAAAAGTGAGGTGGGGAACAAAAAGTGGGCTCCAAGACTGAACGAAGACATGGATTCTGGTATTTTGTATCATTCTCAAGGTGAATGTGGTGTGGATTATTGGCGTTCTTGGATGCTTGCTCAAGAATTTCAGATTATAGAGAAAAGCATGGGGGACTACTGGAATATCGCCAGTTCTGAGATAGACATCAAAGCCGTCCAATCTATCAGCAATGATATTAAAAACTACAGATTCAAGAACGAGGGTAAATTATTAGCTTTTGGCTCCGAAACAGGAAATGGGAATTTTTGTCAAAGTGCTCCACATGCCGAAAACCCCAATGGTCAGTGGAATACCTTGGAGTTGATTTGTTTTGAGGACAAAAGTGTCCATATTGTAAATGGAGTCGTAGTCATGGCCTTATCACATTCGAGATACAAAGAGGGCTCAATCATAAAGCCTTTAACGAAGGGTAAAATTCAGTTGCAAAGCGAAGCCACTGAAGTTTTCTTTAAAGACATTAAAATCCAGAAAATCGAAACGTTTCCAAAGACCTATCAATCTTATTTTGAATAAACCCTATTATGCACAGTTAAGGCTTATCTTAATATTTAATGGTCCTTTTCGATTTCTTTTTCTATGTCTCTAAGCAATATAAAAAGTGCTTTATTGGAGAGCATTATCTCATAAATAGACAATATTAGAGAAACCAATAAACTTAACATACTCATAAAAAAAGTCCATGTTGGCCAAATTTTAAGATTCTCAAAAAGCAAAAACATCGTAAAGGCGGCAAAGAAAATACTAATAACCCCAAAGAGTTGCATGTTTTTAATGAGATTAATTCGTTTCTTCAAAATCCGGATCTGGTCAATGACAATGTCGTTCCTCTCTTTATGATATGCGTCGTGTAGTATCCTGATTCTGTTACTGATAGCTATGTATCTATTGGTGTAGGCCAACAAGAGAAGTGATATTGCGGGAAAAAGTACCGCGGGTGTAGTGATGCTTAGTTCTGTCATTTTGGGGTATATTGTGATTTAAAGATACATTTTTTTCAAAAATTTTTCAAAAATTTTTTGCAATTAAAAAATGAGTTTCTATCTTTGCAATCCCATTGGGACAATAAGCGAAAGTAGCTCAGTTGGTAGAGCACAACCTTGCCAAGGTTGGGGTCGCGAGTTCGAGTCTCGTCTTTCGCTCTGAAATACAAAGTCATTGGAATCCGAAAAAGAAACAATGGCTTTTTTTTTTCTGCCGGGATGGTGGAATTGGTAGACACGCAAGACTTAAAATCTTGTGTTCGGTAACGGACGTGCGGGTTCAAGTCCCGCTCCTGGTACAAGGCCCTCCTGCAAAGGAGGGCTTTTGTCATTTTAAACAGGTTTACACCATATTCTATGGATAAAAGCTTTTACCAAGATTTCAAGCTTGGAATATTAGGAGGAGGTCAGTTGGGCAGAATGCTTATACAATCTTGTGTTGATTTTAATATACATACGACCGTTCTCGACGCAGATGATTCATCTCCTTGCAAAGAATTCGCCTCTAAATTTATCTTGGGTGATCCTACCTCTTTTGACGATGTATACGCTTTTGGTAAGAATTTAGACCTTATTACCATTGAAGTAGAAAACGTAAACGTTGATGCTCTGAGAAAACTTCAAAAAGAAGGTAAAACTGTATATCCGCAACCAGACGTAATCGCCCTCATCCAAGATAAAAGGACACAAAAGCAGTTTTATAAGAATAACGATATTCCCACTTCTGAGTTTGTGCTTATTGATCATCGCGATGATATCAAAAAACATCTTAATTTATTGCCTGCAGTACAAAAGCTAGGCAAAAGTGGTTATGATGGCAGAGGGGTAATGAAAATAAAGGATGTATCGGATATTGAAAAAGGTTTTGAGTCTGCGAGTGTTCTAGAGAGACTTGTAGATTTTGAAAAGGAGATTTCGGTAATTACTGCTCGCAATGAAAAAGGTGAAATCGCAGTATTTCCAGTAGTAGAGCTTGTGTTTCACCCAGAAAAGAACTTGGTTGAGTACTTGTTTGCGCCGGCCAATATTTTGCCAGAAGTAGCAGAGAAGGCAAAGAAAATAGCACTAGAGGTAACTAATAAATTAGGTATAGTTGGAATCCTGGCCGTGGAAATGTTTGTAACTAAAGACCAACAAGTTTTGGTGAACGAAGTTGCTCCTAGGCCACACAATAGCGGACATCATACCATCAAGGCAAATTATACATCACAGTTTGAGCAACACCTAAGGGCGATCTTGAATCTACCATTGGGTTCAACCATTTCCAATACCAATTCTGCTATGGTCAACATTCTTGGCGAAGAAGGCTATAGTGGTATTGCAAAGTATGAAGGCTTGGATAGTCTTTTGAAAATGGAAGGGGTATTTCTACACCTTTATGGTAAGAAATTCACAAAACCGTTCAGAAAGATGGGGCATATTACTGTGGTGGATAGCGACATAGAAAAACTCAAAGCCAAAGTAGAAAAAGTAAAATCAATCATAAAAGTTGTAGCATAATGAAACTACCTGCAACAGTTGGGATTATCATGGGGAGCGATTCTGATCTGAAGATCATGAGGCAAGCTGCCGAAGTGCTCGAAGAACTGGGCGTTCAATATGAACTTACTGTGGTATCAGCACATCGTACGCCAGAGCGTATGGTAACTTATGCAAAGGAAGCTGCAGACAAAGGTTTGAAAATCATTATAGCAGGAGCGGGTGGCGCGGCTCATTTACCAGGTATGGTTGCTTCTTTGACAACATTGCCAGTAATTGGAGTACCAATCAAATCTTCCAACTCTATCGACGGTTGGGACTCTGTCCTTTCCATCCTACAAATGCCTGCGGGTGTACCTGTAGCAACGGTAGCGCTTGATGGCGCAAGGAACGCTGGGATTTTGGCAGCACAAATCGTAGGTACCTTTGATGCGTATGTGGCTCTAAATCTGATTCAGTTCAAAAAGAAGATGACCCAGAAGGTGGAAGAAGCCATAGGATCCATAGAACAACAAGGATGGAAGAAGCACCTTGAGAGCAAATAATTTTAATTTAGACGTATAAAAGAAAAGTGAGATGAAAGTTTCACTTTTTTCTTTTGATGCCAATCACGTTTGGAATCTGCCAATATTCTTTGTTGTTGTCGTTTTCATTGAATCCCGTTTCGTAACTTCCCATTTTTTGGACTTTCATTTTTGGATGATTCACATAAAACGAAGCCTCAGGACCTCCTTCTAAATACATAAGCCTTGTGATACCTATATTTAAACTTTTAAGGTGGTTGATAAAATCATGAACACGGTAAGGTGACCTAACAAAAATGAATAGAATGTTTTGGTTCTTATCCTCTCCCAAGAGCACCATGCTCCATTTTTTTTGATCTTGTTGCCAAGTGTTTCGTCCTTCGCAATTGATCATTCTTATTCCTTGCGAAAAACTATTGTATTTACTCTTAAGGCTTTTCCAATTTTCACAGCTTATATCTATAATGTGTGCTGCCGGTACTGTAGTGTCTTTGGCATTGAAAGCCATAACAGTTTTATAACTGGGGTTGAGAGCAGGGTTATTGACATACTTATAGTTTTGCATATAACCTGTACAGGTTTTCAGATCACCTTCCAGTTTAAACATTCCTGCATTTACAAGTGCTAGCAGCTCATTTTCATTGGCCCAAGTACTCGCAATTTTTGAGGGTGATTTCTTTTCACTAGCACAGATCAGTTGAAAGTCAAAGTATTGAGGGTTGATTTTTAAGATGTCTACCTTGGAGTCTCCTACCTCTGATTTAGTGCTTAGTGTTGTGGAGGTATAATAAAGTCCCTTTTCCACCTCTGTCCATACAGGTTCATTGGTGAGGTTTAGTGACGAAAACAAACCGAGAATGGTGCAGGAAACCAGAAATAGATTTTTCATAATGTTAATTATTATCAAGAATTCGCTTCAAACTCAAAAGTTACCCTTAAGTTATTTACCTACACTTACAGATCCCCATGGCAATGATTACAATAACAGCATGGTGGAGCCATTGGTCAAGCCCAAATACCCACCAGTGAAACTTGTTGTTTGGGTTTTGTAGTTGGGGGTATTTCACATTGAGTTTACCTTTGGTAACATCGATAATAAAATGAGTTGGGAGCTGCATGGCTGCTGCAAAAAGGGCTTTTTCCTTATTATGTAATAACAATACTGCTACAAACATAAGAAAGGTGTGCACAAGTGCATGTAAAAATATAGGGAGTAATGGTCTGCCAAATTGCTTGGCTCTTAACATCCAAGAGGTGCTAAGGTGTGTATAATCTCCAGCCCAATGGCATAAATTTAATATGAGTAATGTTTTGATGAGCATATACCTATTGTGTGGCGCAATATAAAAAAATAAAAAAACGAAGACTATTCGTTTTTCAATATTTATGATCTCTCATGGGAGGTTTTATTATGGATTATGGATTTGGTTTTTGCCTTCAATGAAAATATCTTTACTGTTGGTCATTGTATAACTGTTTGTGTCTCAAATAAAATTTCAAAGGTTTTGGCAATGTTGCCTAATCATATTGCTAAGCAAATTGGCATTTGGGCAACAGTATAATTTTAAAAACTATTCGCTTGCCGAGGGGCTCCCTCAGTCTCAAATATATGCTTTGTGCCAAGATCGCAATAACTATCTATGGATGGGCACCAGAGGGGGCGGTCTTTGTCGTTTCGATGGTTTTGATTTTGTAAAGTTTTCTGAAAGCGATGGTTTGATAAACAATTTTGTAAGAACGATCGCTGCTGACTCCAGTGGAAATCTATGGATTGGTACCGATCAGGGTCTTTCTAAATATGATGGTAAGGCTTTTACATCCATTGGAGAAAAGGACGGACTAAAGAAATTGGCTATAAACGATTTGGCTATCAATGCACACCACCAACTTTGGGTAGCAAGCGATAGTGGCGTTTATTTTTATGAAGACGGTTCTTTCAAGGATCTGTCCAAACAGTTTAAGGTGCTACATCGGAGAATAACATGCCTTTATCATCATGTGGATGGAACCACATGGCTAGGTTCTCATAACGGTATATATATGGTTCATCAGCAATCAGGTAAGTATGAAGTTAAATATCTTAATACATCTAGGGGTTTTAATCTTAAGGATATTACAGCCATAGAAGGTGATGAAAAGGGAAACGTATGGATCGCAAGTTATGGCAAAGGAGTTGCTTTTTGCGATGGGGAAGTTTTTACCAACTTGACAATGACAGAGGGGCTTCCTAGAAATAGTATTTATTGCTTGAAGTATGCAGGAAACCAAAAGTTGTGGATGGGATGTAGTGAAGGCATTGCACTTTTGAATTATTCCGAAGGCATAACCTCCATAAAGTATACTTACTATAAGGAAGACAATGGCCTCTGTAACAATGTGGTAAGATGTCTTTTGAAGGACTCTTTTGCAAATATGTGGGTTGGTAGCTCTGGGGGTGGATTAAGTAGACTTGATAGTGAAAGATTTATCCATTTCAGTGAAGAAAGAGGTGTGTTGGGTGATTTGATATTTTCAATCGCCGAAGATGTAAAGGGACAAATATGGTTGGCAAGTTCAGAGGGAGGAGTTACGGTTTTTGATGGTCGTAAACTTAAAAGGATATCAGACAAAGTAGGTTTTACATCTGGAAAAGTAAAATGTATTTATACTCAGAAAAATGGCAAAATGTGGTTTGGAACCACTGGAGGAGGCGTGTATGTATATGATGGCCATAGATTTAAACTCTTTTCTAAAAAAGATGGTCTAAGCAGTAAATTTATCAATGCTATCATGGAGGATGCCAAAGGAAGGGTATGGTTGGCGACTACCAATGGCTTATGTTATTTTGATCCTAATCTGCAGAAAATTAAATGTATAAAGAACAAAGAGCTTACTAAATCAAGGATCAACACCGTATTTGTTGATCATGCTGACCATATTTGGCTTGGTTTAGAGTCTTCACCTGTGATGATGATTAAAGCGCATGAATTGAATGAGGAACCACAAATAGTATATTTCCCTAAGGGTCCATCGCAAATACGATGCATTACAGAAGATCGGGAAGAACGGATACTTATGGGGTCTGCAGGCAAGGGCCTTTATTTATTTGACAAAAACCAAATGGTTCCTATTGATTTGAAGGAGACCGAAATATCTGGCAATGTTTATTCTATTTTTTGTGATTCTAATGATAGGGTCTGGGTAGGGAGCGACAAAGGCTTGCACCGATTTCAAATCAATCAGTCGTTTGCTGTTAAAAACTTGAGAACTTTTACTAGGGCATCTGGCTATTTAGGAATAGAAGCAACACATAATAGTGTTTATCAAGACCGTAAGGGTTGTATTTGGTTTGGAACCATAGCTGGTGTGTTTAAATATGATCCCAAAGAGGATTATATAAATGATAAGGAACCCACTTTAATGATGAAAGGCATCAATCTCTTCTTTACACCACTTCAAAATACCCCATATTATAAAGATAAATCTTTGAACTTCCGATTACCCACATCCTTGTCCCTACCTTATGATCAAAATAGTTTGAGTTTTCAGTTTGTAGGTATTAGTCTTAAAGAGCCAGAATCGACGATATACCGCTGGAAACTTGAGGGTTTTGATGCCGATTGGTCACCAATAACTGCGAGAAATGAAGCTGTGTACGCAAATTTGCAGCCTGGTACTTATACCTTTTTGGTAAAAGCTAGGAATGAAGATGGTTTTTGGAGTAAATCGGCCTTGAGTTTTTCTTTTACCATTGAGGCACCCTTTTGGCAAACATTTTGGTTTAGGGCGTTCATTGTCATTTGTATAGTATTAGGTCTTTTCGTGGTTTACTGGTTAAGGATTAAAAGATTGAAACGAAAGAATGCACAAGAAAGGGAAATTTTAGAGACCGAAAAAAAACTCCTTGAGCTGGAACAGAAGGCCTTACATTTACAAATGAACCCACATTTTCTCTTCAATTGCCTCAATTCTATCAAGGGGCTTGTTGCTGAGAATAAGATTGAGGAATCAAAATCTTATATCAATAAGTTTGCAAAACTCATGCGTTCCATATTAGACAGCTCTCGTGAAAACTTCGTCACTTTGGATAAAGAGATCGAACTGATAAAGAACTACGTTCTTTTGGAAAACCTCAGTAGAGATACTGATATAGAGCTTGAGGTAATTTTAGAGAGTATAGTGGATCTCAGTACTTTGAAGATTCCCTCTATGCTCATACAGCCATTTGTGGAAAATGCAGTCTTACACGGTTTAGCCCAAAAGAAAGACAATGCCCTGATCTTATTAGGTTTTAAGAAGACTGAAAATTTTATGTATTGTACTATAGAAGACAATGGCATTGGAAGAAAGGCTACCTTAGGACATAAGGAACAATTGCATACTTCAGCAGCTACCCAAGTAATTAAAGAACGCTTGAAGATCCTAACCCAAAGAACTGATGCAGTTCAATTGATGGATCTCGTGGATGGTCAGGGACAGGCCACGGGAACTAAGGTTATTTTAATTATGAATTGTATCCCGTACTAAAAAAACGGAATCCTAATTTATGGAAGGCTCTATATAAAAGGAGAAGAACAACTCCAACTGAGAGTTGCTATCCCGCAAGTGTATACCTGCAACTCAGAAATGTAGATGCTCTCATACAGTTGTATTTTCACAAAATCAGAAATGGAGTTGCCACAATACAATTGTATGATGCCAACTCAAAACTGTAGTTGTTGCCGTACAATTGTAGACCTACAACTTCAAATTGGAGTTGCTCTTGTACAACTGTATTTTCTTAAAATCAAAACTGGAGACGCTTATATACGACCGAGGGATGGCATTGTCAAAAACGACAATGATTACCCTTGAATGGATTTAATGCTATCGCCGAGCAAGAAGCTTGAATAAAACCATTATTCTATTATTAATTTTATTTTCTGCCAATCTTGATGTTCCGTTTTAACTAGTAGTATGTACAATCCTTTGGGAACCTCGAGTTGTAAGGGGTTTTCTGCTTTTAGCACTTTTGAGGTGCCATCGGCCGCAATCAGTTCAAGCTTTGTAGTGTTTTGATCGTAACTGTGATAGATCAAGCCCTGCGAGGGATTGGGGTAAACAGAATATTGTTTTTGGTCTATCTGGTCATCTATTTGCGCTACAATGTTATATTCATACTCAAAATCGGCCTTCAATCTGTAAAAGTTCCTATCTTGATCATTGAGCAAGGTTGTTGCCTTTATGATTTTTCCGTTTTCGTAAGTTCTTTGTATGATTTCTAATGGAGGGCCTTCTGGATACCATTCTTCCCCATCCCTAGTAAAGGTTTCTTCAAAGTCCAAATAACCAAACTTGTCAAAATTGGCACGATACCTATATCCTATCAATTCAGAACCGTCGAGATATTCAATTGTAATGGTTTTGGAGGTATCCTCATATTTCCATTCTTTTTTTAATACAGTTGATTCTGATGTGTCTGTTTTATGGTAAAAAGTCTGTCTTTCCAGTGAATCGTACTCTTGCTGTACCGTAAACCTTGAAGAACTAGCGTCCTTCAACTTGTATGATGCTAATAAAAGTGAATCTGTATTTAAAGTATTGTATTTTATAAATGAAAGGTCGTACCATTTTTCTTTAAGAATGATTTGCCCATTATCATTACTACGAAAAAACACCACCGTATCAATTTTGCTGCTTAAATCATATTTATATATGATTACTTCTGACAGCACCAAGCCATTAGTCGTGTAGGAGTATGCGTTTTTTTCGATTTTTAAAACCCTATTATTGGTATCCCTAAATATTTTACGGTCATAGGATGGGTTCTTGATCGTTTTGCCATTTTCAGGAGTCCATTCCCAAACATAACTTTTGGTTGTCATATTATATTCATCAAACTCTTTTTCCTCATCTATTCGGGTAGAATCTCCAGCCAAACCTTTGTATAGGTTGGTAAAATGGATCAACCTGTTTTTGGAATCGTATGCAAATGAATATTTTGTGATGCCTTCTGGGGGTACAATATTTTGAAAAAGCGGTAAGATGGTGTCATAAAGACCAATATTAGTTTTAGTATGAAGCAAAATGTGACCTGATTGGTCGTACGTAAAGAGGTGGTTATAATAGTGCGCCCTGATTTGGGATAGGCGATCGTAATAATATTCCCTTACACTTGAAGGCAGACCAACGAGTGACAAGGTATTGTAATTTCCATAGTTGATGGGTTGGTTTTCTTGACTGAATATATTGATACCTAAAGCAAATAAAAGAATGAAGAACTCTTTTTTCATTTTTTGTTTTTTAAACTTAACATTACCATTTAAACTTTTGTAAAAGACTGATTATCTTGTGAATCAGATTCTATAATAAATTGATCTATCACCACAGAAAGGATCATTTTAGTGAGTGGGCATTTTTTGAACCAAGAATTTGTACAAATGAAGAAAGTTCAAAAGGATCAAACATGATTTTCTAAATCATGTCTGATCCTTAAGGGTTATAAAATAAGAGAATCTTATTTTAAGACTAACTTTTTAGAAGCTTGATGACCGAAACTGTTGCGCATTTTAACCACGTACACACCACTTTTTAGACCATTACGTTCAAATCTATATTGATGATCTCCCAGTGGTACATCTGTCTCAAGCATTACACCCCTTGATGCACCATTCACATCAAAAAGTTCTAGCTTAATGTAACCACCATCGCTTCTGAACGGTATCAAGGCAATATCTTCTACTGGATTTGGATATACATCGCTTAATATATCCGCTCCCAATACCGATTGAAAATCATCCACTGAAGTTACTTGACATATCTCAGCTCTTTTAGCATTGATAATCAAATCATGTTCTTGTGCAGCATATTTAGCAACTTTTGTAGAACCACCAAATACTGCATCCATTTGTGAAGGTGCCAATCCGAACCATTGTTTTAACAAAGTATAGTAAACACTACGATAGTCAAACTGCATGGGTACTTGCGTTTCGGTGGCACCCGTAGTTGCGTTGGTTAACTGTGGATTGGTACCATATCTGCCTCCTTTGAGTGAGTTACCAAATACCCAAACAGGTGTAGAACGACCATGGTCAGTACCACCGCCACCGTTAGAGTTCACAGTACGGCCAAATTCCGTGAATACCATACCCATTACCTTGTCTGCAACACCCATCTTTTCGAGGTCGTCTTGGAAGCCTTCAAGTGCCTTTGATACGTTCCATAGTAACCCTGCATGATTACCGTCATACTTATTGCTACCTACCTGATTTGTGTGAGTGTCAAAGCCACCCATACTTACCTGATAAACCCTGGTTTTCAGACCACCCTTGATCAATCTAGCTACGTTTTTAAGTTGGCTAGACAATGAGTCAGAGCCATATTTGGTAGACATGTTGCTTGTTTGTGCTTTTGCAGCAGCTACAATTTTAGCATTGTACTTGTCTGTATCTATGGCCGCTTGTCTTAAAAAAGATAACTCATCACCAGCACAAGTAGTCGGTGCCGCATCACCAAAACCACCCAATAAAGGATAATCATTGTTAATGGTACTTACCGAAACACCAGCACCCACACCGGTACTCGCATTGAATGTTAGTGGTGCAATAGACCCCATGTTCACACACAAAGGATCGGTGTAGCCGTTTGTTGCCAAAGTAGTAGGGTCTGGGAATCCTACATTTGAGTACTGAGACTCTAGTTCTCTACCAATCCATCCTGATTTGAGGAATTCATTGGAGTCTGCACCCATCATCCAGATGTCCGTTCCACGGAAATGTGAAAAATCGGGCTTATCATAGCTACAACCCATAACCAATGACAATTTGTTGGCTTCAAATAAATTGTAAGCCCCTTCCATGGCAGGATGGAATGCCAAATCTGTATATTTGGTTGTAATGGAAGATCTTGTACCTAAGGTTACTTGTCCACTATTCACTGCTGTGGCAAACTTCAAATTTGTTTTTGCAATGGTAACATTTGAACGTTTGTTGTTCATCACATCATATGCGGCATCCAAGGGAATGAAGGTGTTCAATCCATCGTTACCACCAAATAACTGTACGAGTACCAAAATATTATCAGAACAAGAGTCTGCTTGAGTTGCTAGGGCATTTAATAATGCAGTCTGAGAAAAAGCACTATTTTGGGACAAAAGCTGCTCTACTAACAAAGCAGATGCACAAGCTTTTGTGCTATTACTTAGAAATTTCCTACGATTCATGAGATTTATCTTTTACATTTAACAGTATTACATTAATTGAAATTCTTCTATCCTTACCAAGGTATCAAACAAGGTTTTCAAGTTATTGGTGACAATTGAGGTATTTTGAGCCGTAGGCGTACCATTGTTCCATGCCTGTGTCCAATAAGAGTCAGTGGTCTGACCTTTAAGCAATGTACCGGTTTTAATCTTGTCCTTCTGATTTTGTGTAAGAGGAATTCCAAGTAGTAATTCTGCCAATTCTTGAATCAAAGCATTAGGGTCGCCAGGATTCGTTAGTGTTTTACAAAAGGCTATGGGATCTAGCTTGGGTTGGTAGGTTCCAAAACCAAAACTACCGCCACCTCCATTGCCACAATAGAGTTTTGCAAAATCTTGACGCTTAGGTAAGGTATCGGAGTTGATCCAAAGTTCGTGAAATTGAGGGCCTTGATAATAAGGTGCCCAACCCGCCACGTTTGGAGATTCAATAGCACCCTGTGCCATACTCAGCACTTGTTGATGTAATGCATCGTAATTTCTATATCTCGTTTTTACATCAGATACATTAGCATCTGCCTCACCATTCGTAGTCCTTACTAAACCAATGACAGCATCATAAGGTGTTTTTATCATTGCTCCTCTGTGACGCATGTCATAAAAATGCTCACTCGCAATCAAGGTTTTAACCACTGGTAATATTTTAAAACTACTTGCTTTATACAGATTAGCGAGTGGCTTTATAACATTTGCTTTGATGTTATCATCTATATAGGAGTATACAAAAGTTCTATAAATTTTCTTTACTATAAAATCCGAAACAATATCAGCTCTGGTCCATCCTTCAAATTCCGTTCCTACAAGTGTTGAAATGTTTTTATCTGTGTCATTAAACATTGCAGCCACCAGTTGGTCTAGTTCGGTATCTCCAGCTGTAGATCCAGTTCCACCTTTGATAACGGTATTGCTATAAAATGCAGATAATTGTTTATCACCAGTAGCATGGTTGGCAGAATTGAAAGTATAACCAGCACCCAAAAAACCAGATGGGCTATCACTGTGCCCTGTTAATGCCCTCGCAAAAGCTTTGACATCATCTTCTGTATATCTTTTATCAAAAGGTACTTCTTTCCCGATACAAAAAAGTTCTTGGATTTCACGCGCAAAGTTTTCGTCTGGAGCATTTTTTGTGTTATCTCTTCCATTCAGGTACATAAGGTAACCTGGGTTTTTGGTGATATTCTTTGCAAAATCTCTTAGGTCAGCATTTACACTTTCTCTAATTAGTTTTGCGTACGTAAACGACCTCTGAGAGTAGTTTTGTGTGATGGAGTTATAGGCAAAATGGTTTAACCAAAACAATACCAGTTTTTCATAAACACTTCTATCTTGGTTTAGATGCAATCCTAAGTTCCATTTAATTAAAGAACGATCTCTCCAAAAGTTGTCAGCAGTGGTATCATTGATCCCCAAATCCCCACAGCCAGAAAAACAGTCCTTAAGGTTGGTACCAGCCTTACCCCATTCCCCACCTAAGGGTACATCTCCCCAGTCAATACTTGATGTCTTTGCTGCACCACTTGCAGTGGTACCACCATTGTAGTTGGAGTCATAATCCCTTAAAGGATATGAAGGGATGGTTGTTGGAATATTGGAGGTAAGCACATCGACTACCTGAGCCATGGTTTTACCAGCAAAAAAGTCTATGTCGGACTTTTTTACACCAAACATTGTTCTCTTAAGGAGATGGATCAGTTCTGCTCTTCCAAAGGTTCCCGTGTATGGAGTAATCCCAGAAGTAGTGGTTGTACAAGAATCTCCAGCGACTCTTGCCATGTGTTTACTGCCACCTTTTGCAAAGGGGCTGATGTTTTTGAGCAATGGATCTCTGTCGGCAAGCCGTAATAGCTGCCGTCTAGTAACGTAAGTTCCCATAATATATTTATTAATTTATCTATAACAAATATAAGAATCATTTATTAATATACAAATATTCAATATGATGATTCTAATATTGCTCTTGCCTTCTATAGCTGTAAGTATATGCTGGAGCCCATTATTGGTATAATTTAGAAATATTATATGAAATTGTGCTTCAACCACATAGTATCATAGTTGATCATTATAACTATTTGCTGATACGTAAAAGACATGCTTTATTGCATCCAGCTTAAGATTTTGAGTAATCCTATGTAACATACTCGTAGATATTGTTAAAATCTTTTTTTTGTTTAAAAGCGCTTTAAAAATCAAAATATCTTTCATATTATTGTCCTACTAAAAATTTTTATAAATAAACATGAAAAAAGTATTCGTATTAGGAACCGTATTGTCATCCCTTCTATTTATAGGTGCTTGTAAGAGCAACGACAAAGAAGTTGTACCAGCAGTTGTTACACAACAATTGTATCCTTCACCTACCGTGAAAATTGGTTTTTCAGTACATGTATTGGCAAGTTCAGAATCTGCAAGAACTGCAGGATTAGATGGTGCTACTGTTGTCGTAAAACAAAACGGTAATACTTACTCTGCTACTACTGATGAGTCAGGGATCGCTACATTTGGCGGATTAACAGAAGGTGCTGTAAGATGGTATGTAAAGAAGGCAGATTTTGCTAGCGTTAATGGTACCACAACACTTACTTATGGAGGTACTCCTGTAGTTGATGGTGCAAATGGTACAACAACAAGTGGCAACAGCGTAACAGTTAATAATGAGCAAACATACTCTGTTACTTCGCAAGTTACTTTACCTAAGATTGGTGCAAGTGTGTCTGGGGTGATTATGGCTGACCTTGATGGTCCAGGATCTGGAAATGCTGTTGTAGTACCAACAGGTACAGTAGTACTTAAAATAAGTGACTCTTTTGAGCCTAACACGTTTACTACAAGCGTCTCAGGTGGTGTTTATACCTTCACTGGTTTGCCAGAAGGAGTAGCTTTTACGTTATTTACACAAGATATTAAGTCTACAACGGCAGCTACCGCTAATACGCCACAGTTTACTTCAAACTTGAATTTCAGTGGTGCTACTGATGATGGTACTACACCAATGGTAGGTAAGACTTTATTGAGAGGACTAGTTACTTTGCAATAGTTGCGGTATTGAACATAAAAAATAAAACCAGTCAGATATACCTGACTGGTTTTTTTGTGCCCACAGGGAGATTCGAACTCCCATGCCCTAAACGAGCGCCACCCCCTCAAGATGGTATGTCTACCAATTTCACCATGTGGGCGGATCTTGGTTTTGCAAAAGTAAACTAAAGATGCAAATTATGAAATATTATTTTTATTAAAAGTTTCTACGGCCTTGCGCACGCTTCCATGTTTTTTAAGTAATGTATTTGCCAAAGAGTAATCAATGCCAAGCTCGTCCATGACCATCTTTGTGCCACGATCCACGAGTTTATGGTTTGATAGCTGCATATCTACCATTTTATTGCCTTTAACTCTGCCAAGCTGTATCATTACAGAGGTGGAAATCATGTTTAATACTAGTTTTTGTGCTGTTCCAGATTTCATTCGTGTACTGCCTGTTACAAACTCTGGGCCCACCACTACCTCAATAGGAAAATCAACTTCACTGGATAAAACAGTATTATCATTGCAAACAATACATGCAGTTGTTATGCCTTTTTCTTTAGCTGCTTTAACACCTCCTATTACATAGGGTGTTCTTCCCGATGCGGCAATTCCAACAACCACATCGTCAGTAGCTATATTGTATTTATCCAAATCTTTCCATGCCTGTAAAGTGTCGTCTTCGGCAAATTCTACGGCTTTTCTTATGGCAATATCACCACCTGCTATCAGGCCAATTACCCAATCATGTGGGACGCCGAAAGTCGGAGGACACTCTGATGCATCAACGATTCCTAACCTGCCACTGGTACCAGCGCCTATATAAAATAGTCGACCCCCATGCTTCATCTTTGTAACGATTACCTTTACCAAGGCTTCAATTTGCGGTAGTGATTTCTCCACTGCCAAGGGAACGGTCTTGTCTTCATTATTGATGCCTTGGAGAAGCTCCATTAATGACATTTGTTCAAGATTTTGGTAATGCGAAGAAGACTCTGTAACAGACATGCCTATTTGAATTTAATCCTTTTGTTTTAAAATTATAGTTGCAATCAATCTTTGCCTGCAATGAGATTATCTTGCATTTGCCTCAATTCATCCCATTTGTTTTCTGCGGCAAGTGCAGACTGTTGTGGCCAAGTGCTAGGATCGTGTATTTTATATCGCTCACCAGCTGCCATTAAAATTTCTTTGATTTTTTCAACGGGGGTTTCAGAGAGCTGTTTGAATGTTGTGATCTCCGCATCGTAAAGAAGCTGTTGGATTTTTGGGCCAATACCTTCAATCTTTTTAAGTTCGTCTTTTTGTACGTGAACCACTTTCGTAATTACTGTTGGTGGTTTTAACATAGATAGCGCTTCAATTTCTACCTTTAAGTTTGAAATTTCTGTTTTTAAGCTAACAACTTCCGTCACTTTTAAGTCCAGTTCTTTTTTTACGCTTTCAAGAGTGGCAGTGTTGTTGGGTTGGGCTTTTAAAGAAGCAACCATAGCATTTGCTTCCGCTAGATCAGATTTTAATCTGCTAAGTTCTGCATTGTTATTTTTTGGAGTATTATCTACATAGCTTACATTTTTTGATTCTTGTGGCTCTGCTTTTTTAGGCAATTCTATTGCCTGTGGTTCTGCTTTTTTGTTTGCAAGCCCTGCTAAAAAATACCTAAACAAAAACCCTAATATAAAGGACACCACAAGCATTATTGCTATCTCTAAGGTATAGGTTTTGGTTGTTTCAGAACCTGGACCTTCTAGAACATTGTTGAATATTTGTAATGTGATCGTTAGCATGTCTTTTTGTTATTTGTTAAATAAAATTTCTACCCTTCTGTTTTTGTTTCTTGCCTCTAAAGTAGTGTCCAAAACAATCGGTTCCTTCTCTCCTTTTCCTTCCACTTTTATCTTCGTAATGGGAACCCCCTTGGCTATCAAGTATGTCTGTACATCTTGTGCTCTTTGATAACTGAGGAGGAGGTTGGTTTCGTCTAGACCTTTATCGTCAGTATGTCCCACAATAGTTATAATAGTGTCCTTTGATGTTAAAAGTTTTGATGTCAATTTTGTCAAGTAAGAATTTATGGTGCTATCTTCATCAAAATGTGTTGCTTTATTCTGAAAATATAGAATTGTTTTGTGGTCTAGCTCTTGAACAGATTTTTGTTCAATGTTCGATACTGAATCAACTTTTATAGTTACTTCACCCGATACTGTATCGGAAGCTTGGATCAATGCTGTTTTGGGTTCGTCATCGCATTTTTCCTTGATTCTGCATAAATACCATTTCCAACTTATGATAGACCAGCCTAAAAAAACTACCAAAATGGTGATGGCTTTTGCGTTCATAACAAATAATTTCAACAATGATAAAAATTTAATGTTAAACAAACAACATTGACTCGTGGTTTGCAAAGCAAACGCATTTAAACGGCAAAGCAGTATTTTCTTTCTTAGCAGGCTCTTGGTTAATGAGTTTGACCTTGTGTTTTGTCAATGACCTAGTTTAAGGAATTATTATGTTTTGGCGATATTTCAATAGCTGGTCAAATTTTATTAATTTCAGGAAATTTTTTAGGAGTACTTCGAATTGGAAAATTTAGAAAATAAAGATAATGAGATAGATCGTTTGGATCCAAAACAATTTATCATCATAAAGAATGCACGGGTAAATAATCTTAAAAACGTATCGGTTGCCATACCTAGAAATAAACTAGTGGTCATAACAGGGCTTTCTGGCTCTGGTAAGTCTTCGTTAGCTTTTGATACATTATATGCCGAGGGACAAAGGGTCTACGTAGAAAGCTTGAACTCCTACGCTCGGCAGTTTTTGGCGAGGATGGAAAAGCCAGACGTAGACTATATCAGAGGAATATCCCCAGCGATAGCTATAGAGCAAAAGGTAAGCTCTAAAAATCCACGGTCAACGGTAGGTACAAACACTGAAATCTATGATTATCTTAAATTACTGTATGCAAGGATAGGTAAAACCATATCACCGATATCAGGAAAAGAGGTAAAAAAGAACTCTATAGGAGAAGTCATTGACTTTATAGTGGCTCTTGAGCAGGGCACTAAATATATTATTTCTGCGCCATTGTTTCAAAAGGACAATAGAACTGCTAAAAAGGATCTAGAAGTCTTGTTACAAAAAGGGTTTACGAGGGTTTTACTGAAAGGAGAAACTACTTTTATCGAAGATATCCTTCTTAATGAAACTCTTAAGCACGCAGATATAGAAATACTGGTGGATAGAGGGGCTGTTACGGAGAAAAATGATGACTTTGTTTTTAGGATTTCTGATAGCGTTCAAACTGCATTTTTTGAAGGAGAAGGCTACTGTGATGTGCAAGTGGTTGGAGCAGAAAAGAGAAATTTTTCAGATCGTTTCGAATTAGATGGAATGACCTTTGAAGAGCCTTCTGTCAATTTTTTTGCATTTAACAACCCTTATGGAGCGTGTAAAACTTGCGAAGGTTTTGGATCAGTATTAGGTATCGATGAAGATTTGGTGGTTCCTAATAAAACCCTCTCGATCTACGAAGGTGCAATAGCGCCATGGAAAGGCGAAAAGATGGGAGAGTGGCTTACGCCCTTGGTGAAAAATGGCATCAAGTTTGACTTTCCGATTCATCGTTCTTACAAAGATTTGGATGAAGAACAGAAACAATTGCTATGGACGGGGAATTCTCATTTTGAGGGTCTTAATACCTTTTTTAAATATCTCGAGTCGCAAACTCACAAGATTCAGTACCGCGTAATGCTTTCTAAGTACAGAGGCCGTACCGTATGTCCAGATTGTAGAGGTTCTAGATTGAGAAAGGATGCCGATTATGTAAAAATCAATGGTAAGTCTATTCAAGATTTGGTTTTAATGCCTGTGGCTGATGTTTTCAAGTTTTTTCAAGATTTGATACTTTCAGAACATCAGGAAAAAGTTGCTAAAAGGATTTTGGTCGAACTTCAAAACAGGCTTTCCTACCTTGATCAAGTAGGTCTCGGTTACCTGACTCTTAATAGGCTCACACAAACACTTTCTGGGGGAGAGTTTCAAAGAATTCGTTTAGCGACTGCTTTGGGTAGTGCCTTAGTGGGCTCCATGTACATATTAGATGAGCCAAGTATAGGTTTGCATCCAAGAGATACCCAAAGGCTCATAATGGTCTTGGAGCAACTCAGAGATTTGGGCAATACCGTTATAGTGGTAGAGCATGAAGAAGAAGTAATGAGGGCCGCTGATCAGATTATAGATATTGGACCTAATGCAGGTGCATTAGGAGGGGAACTCATATTTCAAGAATCCCTGACTGACCTTCTTAAAAAGGGAGAGAAGAAGTCTTATGCACACTCACATACCTATAAGTTTTTGGCAGGACTAGAGAAAGGGCCAGAAAAGACGATATTTAGAAAAGCTAGTAAGTACATAACGATCAACGGTATCAGAGAAAACAATCTTAAACATGTTAATGTCAAGTTTCCTCTAAATATCTTTACAGTTGTAACGGGGGTAAGTGGTTCAGGAAAATCAACATTAGTAAAAAAAGTATTGTATCCTGCCCTATTAAAGGCAACTGGAGGTTTTACTGATGAAAGCACTGGTAGGTATGATAGTATTGATGGCTCTCTTACTTCTGTTTCCAAAATCGAATTTGTGGATCAAAACCCTATCGGTAAATCATCAAGATCCAATCCGGTTACTTTCATTAAAGCTTACGACCATATTCGAAATCTTTTTGCTAGTCAACAGCTTGCCGTTGTCCGACAATACAAACCATCGCATTTTTCGTTTAATGTGGAAGGAGGACGATGTGAAACTTGCCAAGGTGAAGGACAGATTAAAATAGAGATGCAGTTTATGGCTGATATTTATTTAAAATGTGAAAGCTGTGAGGGGAAAAGATTTAAACAAGAAATTTTAGAAGTTCGATACAACGATAAAGACATTTCTGATGTCTTAGATATGACGGTTGATGAGGCGGTCTCGTTTTTTGACAAAACCAAAAAAATATGTGATCGAATTAAGGTACTTCAAGATGTGGGGCTCGGTTACATCAAGTTAGGACAGTCTGCAAACACCTTAAGTGGTGGTGAGGCGCAACGTGTAAAACTGGCCTCTTATTTAGGGGCAGGAGCATCGGAATACGCCGAGAATATGGTGTTTATATTTGATGAACCTACTACAGGCTTGCATGCGCATGACATTAGTAAGCTTTTAAAATCACTTAATGCACTTGTTGAACAAAAAAATACAGTTCTCGTAATTGAGCACAATATGGAAGTAATTTCTCAGGCAGATTGGGTCATAGACCTTGGGCCAGAAGGCGGAATCAATGGTGGTCTTATTTGTTTTGAAGGGACACCAGCTGAGTTAACCCAACAAAAAAACAATTACACAGCACAATTTTTGACTAAAAGATTACTAGATAAATAGCTAATTTTGCAAAATGAAATACCTAATCGCAGGTTTAGGAAATGTTGGGGCAGAGTATGAAAAAACTCGGCATAATATTGGCTTTATGGTTTGTGATTATTTGGCAGAAGCACATGGAGCTGTTTTTACCTTAGATAAACTAGCTATGCATGCCACTATAAAAATCAAAGGCAAGACACTACATCTTATCAAACCAACCACTTATATGAATTTAAGTGGTAAAGCAGTGAATTATTGGTTACTTTTTCACAAGATAAATGTAGATAATTTATTGGTGGTCACTGATGATATATCTTTACCTTTTGGGGCTATTCGGATCAAACCTAAAGGTTCCAATGGTGGACATAATGGCTTGGGAAATATTCAAGAAGTTCTAAATACTGATGTATATGCCAGACTTAAGTTCGGAGTTGGTGGTGATTTTCCAAAGGGAAAACAAGTAGAGTACGTTTTAGGGAAATTTACTGATGCTGAAAATCAGTTATTGCAGGAGAAGATAAAAACAACTGGCGATGCCGTTACTTCTTTTTGCTTAGCAGGTATTCAGAAAACAATGACTGATTTCAATAAATTATAAAAATATTTTGAATATTTTTATAGATGCATACAATAAACCAATGATAAAACACGTTATATATAAAATTACCAGATTATGAAAAAGAAATTACTAGTGGTAGACGATGCAGTTTCAATGCTTTTGTTGCTTAAAAAGTTTTTTGAAATCAATTATGAAGTAGTAACTTATAAAAGCGTCAACGAAGCAATTCAGTATTTACAAAACAATATGGAACTTCCAGATCTAATTATCTCAGACCTTAACATGGGCGATGTAAGTGGTGAGGACTTCGTTAGGTACCTGAAGTCTGAAATGAACACAAAGGATATTCCAACATTTATATTAACCAGTAATGAGCAATCATCGGTGCGTGTAAAATTTTTAAAGCTAGGTGTCGATGATATTTTGATAAAACCTTTTAATTTTGAAGAATTATCTCTTAGAGTAGATAATATTCTTAAAAGGTATAGTGTTTTTAAATGAGAGATATTTATCTTGTAAACTTAGAGAAGAAGTTTAAGATACCGCTGTCAAAGAGAGTTTTTGATGTGGTAGTTTCGTCCATAGCTTTGATACTTCTTCTACCTTTATTTCTTGTTATTGGTATAGGAATAAAGCTAAGTTCTAAAGGTCCTGTTTTTTTCAAGTCAAATAGGGTAGGTACTAATTATAGAATATTCAAGTTTTATAAGTTTAGAAGTATGAGATCTGATGCGCACTTAAAGCTTTCAGAACTTTTGCATTTAAATCAATATAAGAAAAATACGGCCGTACCAATTAATACTGATATTAAGGAGTCAAATTTGTGCGGTATGTGTACTGATTTGCAGAAGGAGTGTGATTCTCCACTATACGCTAATGATGAGATTATATGTGAAAAAGTATACCTAAGGCGTAAACAAATTCAAAACCAAGGTCCTACATTTGTTAAAATTCAGAACGACCCAAGGGTTTTTAAACTAGGGACTTTTTTAAGGAACACAAGCCTTGATGAGCTACCACAACTTATTAATGTTTTAATTGGCGATATGTCTATTGTGGGAAATAGGCCTCTTTCATTTTATGAAGCGGAAAAACTCACTACGGACATGTACGCCACTCGTTTTTTAGCTCCAGCAGGTATGACGGGCTTGTGGCAAGTAAGAAAGAGGGGTAAGCAAGGGGGTATGTCTGATCATGAAAGGATCATGTTGGACAATTTTTATGCTACTCACTTTACGTTTTGGTTCGATATCAAAATCATCTTTCTGACCATTCCGGCACTATTCCAAAAAGAAAACGTTTAGTTGTATACATTTACTCAAACGTTATCGTGCTAGCTTTTACTTTTTAAATATTTATCACCATAAAGAAAGTTTAGATGGCTTTGTTTGATATTGTAATACCGACTTACAATAACTTGTTGGGATTACAAAAGTGTCTAAGCAGTATTCTTCAGCAAAAACTTGATGATTATAAAGTCTGGATCTGTGTGGATGGTTCCACTGATGGTACTGTTGCTTTTTTGGAGCATTTTTGTGCTCAAAATCAGAAGTTTTTTTTCTTAGAACATCAAGATAGACAGAATAAAGGTAGAGCCATCAATAGAAACCAAGTATTGCCATACCTTTCGGCAACATTTACACTATTCATTGATGGAGATGTGGTCTGTGATTCAAGTTTGTTAACGTCTCATTATGCCGTCTTAAACGAAAATTCTTCTCATATTTCCATAGGGTTTACTAATTGGGTGAATCATGATGCCAATATCTGGGCGAAATATATCAAAAGTCGCGGTGTGGCAAAGCACAAAGATCTAGAACTCGTTCCTTATCAATACTTTACTACACAAAATGTAGCCATGAAAACTTCCTTTTTTGTGCAAGAAGGGGGCTTAGATCCAAGTTTTAAGCTCTATGGTGGGGAAGATACAGAATTGGCCTACAGGATTTTCAAAAACTATTCAGCCAAATTTATTTTTAATAAAAAGGCGGTGGTGAGCACCGAATCGGACAAAACGCTCAAACAAGCTTTACAGCTTTTGGAGACATTTGGAAGGATAAATTTGACTTATATTGCTCAAAAGCATCCACAATGTTCCGAGATTTTTTACCTTGATCTGTTGAAAAGGACTGATCTCAAAGCGAGAGCTTACAGAGCCATACTCAATCCTTTCATGTACTTTTTTGCTTTTTGGATCAGTAGGTTGCAATTAAAGCAACTGTCATTATACACCATCAGTTTTTGCGTAGCCTATAGAATCAAAAAAGGCTTTAGGTCCTCGTATTAAATTTACAATATCTTTTAGGGGGCTTGTATAAACTAGATTTGAAATTGATCAGTTTTTGGTGGCTCCATACCAATCATTTGTATCAAGCCACCATATTTGTGCCACATAACGTTTATTTGTGGTCTAAGAGCATGTGTATTAATTACAGGTTCGTCGTTCATTATAGGTATACTACTAACAATTTGTAGAGATGCACTATTACCCCTTTTAGTTTCTTAAAGTTTGTCCTTCTTTATGGTTAATTTATAGCTTAAAGTACACTTGCCAAGTCTTCAAGACTTGGCAAGTGTAAATTTTACTTAAACGCCGCCAAGCTTTCTTCCAAAGCTTTGATTTTGGCCTCGGCATCTGCTTTTTTGCTACGTTCTATGGCTACGACTTCTGGTTTGGCGTTGGCTACAAATCTTTCGTTACTTAACTTCGCTTCTACCGATTTCAAGAAACCTTGGGCATATTCTAGTTCTTTTTGGAGTTTCTCACGCTCTGCTTCAGGGTCAATCATTCCTTCCAGAGGAACGAACAACTCATCGCCTTTGATCACAAAGGAAGCTGCACCTTCGGTTTTTTCTGATACAAAAGCGATGTTTTCTACAAAAGCCAGTTTTTTGATCAAACCTCCAAATTTCTCATAGACAGCATTTTGTGCAGTTTTGATATGAAGATCAACCAATTGTTTGGGTGGTATTTGCTTGCTGTTTTTGAGGTTACGCACTTGAACAACTACTTCAAAAGCTACGTCAGCTTCTTTGATAATGGTTTCGTTGGCGTTCTCCAAAGAAGGATACGCTGCTATACATATACTATCCTTCTCATCCCTGTCTGCAAGTTCGTGCCAGAGCTCTTCGGTAATGAAAGGCATAAAAGGATGTACCACTTTCAGGATATCTGCAAATATGGCCTTAGTCTCTACTAAGGTATACTTGTCAATAGGCTTGCCAAACTCTGGTTTGATCATTTCTAGATATAAAGCACAGTATTCGTCCCATACCAATTTATAGATGCCCATGAGGGCATCAGACATACGAAGTCCATTATAGTTATCTTCTATTTCTACGAGAGCCGCTTTGAATTTCTCTGTGAACCAATCTATAGCCACTTTGTTTTCAGCGGGCTGAGGAGCGTCCACAATTTCCCACATGTCTACCAAGCGGAAGGCGTTCCAGAGTTTGTTCCAGAAGTTGCGGCCTTGTTCGCAGTATTTTACGTCAAACAAAAGATCATTACCAGCAGGTGAGCTCAGGAGCATCCCGACACGTACGCCATCAGCACCGTATTTGTTAATCAGTTCCAAAGGATCTGGAGAGTTGCCCAATGACTTAGACATTTTTCTGCCTTGTGGGTCACGCACAATACCTGTGAGATACACGTCTTTAAAAGGTAGCTGACCTTTCCACTCATAACCGGCCATGATCATACGGGCTACCCAGAAGAACAAAATCTCCGGCGCGGTAACAAGGGTGTTGGTTGGGTAGTAGTAATCCAAATCCGCTGATGGCTTTTCACCTTTGAACACGTTGGTGTCAAATACCGAAATCGGCCATAACCATGAAGAGAACCAAGTATCCATTACGTCCTCGTCTTGCGACAAGTCCTGAGTCGTTAGTCCTGAGTATTTAGTATCTTTTGCTTTGAAAGCTGCAAGAGCATGCTCGGCTGTTTTTGCTACTACAAATTCTCCTTCTTTGTTGTACCAAGCAGGGATTCTGTGTCCCCACCAAAGTTGGCGAGAAATACACCAGTCTTTCACGTTTTCTAACCAGTGACGGTAAGTGTTCTTGAACTTTGCGGGATGGAGTTGTATGGTATCGTTCATCACATCCTCAAGTACTTGTGGGTTTTTGGCCATGAATTTCTTCATGTCTACAAACCACTGGCTCGAAAGGCGACTTTCTACCACTGCGTTGGTACGCTCGCTATGGCCTATATTGTTTTTGATTTCTTCTATTTTCTCCAAAAGCCCAGCTGCTTCCAAGTCTTTGGCGATTTGTTTACGTACCGCAAAACGATCTTTGCCAGCATAGTTAGGTCCACAAACAGTGGCCATGGTGCCGTCGTCGTTCATGGCATCTATGATTTCCAAGTTGTGTTTTTTGCCCAACTCGTTATCGTTTACATCATGTGCAGGGGTTACTTTCAAGCATCCCGTACCAAACTCCATGTCTACGTATTCATCAAAAATGATATCGACAGCACGGTTTACGATGGGTACAATTACCTTTTTGCCTTTCAAAAATTGATAACGCTCGTCGTTAGGATTCACACACACAGCCGTATCTCCAAAGATCGTTTCTGGACGAGTCGTGGCTACAACAATGAATTTTGGATTTTGAGTGTTGGATGTTGAGTTTTCCTCTACAACGGTGTACTTCATATAGTACAGCTTAGAATTCACCTCTTTATGGATTACTTCTTCGTCAGAGAGGGCAGTCTTGCCTTGCGGATCCCAGTTGACCATGCGATAACCTTTGTAGATCAGCCCTTTGTTATATAGGTCTATGAATACGTCAATTACAGCATCGTACAAGTCAGGATCCATGGTAAACTTGGTTCTGTCCCAGTCGCATGAAGCACCTAGTTGTTTTAATTGGTCTAAGATGATCCCTCCATATTTCTCCTTCCACTGCCAAGCATATTTCAGGAAATCTTCGCGGCTCAGTGATTTTTTGTCAATACCTTGTTCTTTGAGCATGGCCACCACTTTTGCTTCTGTAGCAATAGAGGCATGGTCGGTACCAGGTACCCAACAGGCTTCAAAACCTTGCATACGCGCACGACGGATCAATACATCTTGAATGGTATTGTTGAGCATGTGGCCCATGTGCAAGACTCCTGTAACATTGGGTGGAGGAATGACGATGGTGTATGGTTTTTTGTTAGGGTTGGGTTGAGACTTAAAAAATTTCTGGTCCAACCAGTAACTGTACCATTTACTTTCTGCTTCCGAAGGATTGTATGTTTTTGACATGTTTACGTGTAACGTTTGATGTATTATGTGTTTCGATTTTGGGGCGAGAAGAAAGTGTTAAAAATGAAATTTTGATTGACTCAATCTCATTTTAACAGACTTATAACTCGAAAGGCAAAATTAGGGATTTTTTTCGAAGCGATATATTTATAAGTAGCCATATTTATGACTTGGAGTTTGTGCAAGTTCGTTATAAAACAAAAAGCTTCAGTGTATTTATAAACACTGAAGCTTTTTTAAAATAGAAACCCTTAAAGAACTATTTTATCTTAGCAATCTTAATGACCTCCTTGGTGCCATCTACATATTGTATATTAGCTATGTAAAGACCACTTTGGAATGTCTCTCCAAAGTTGAGAGTTGTGTTTTTGGCAGCGCTAGTACTTGAAAATACACGATTTCCTTGAAGGTCTGTTATTTGAACCGATGCCACATCTTTTGAAACAAAAGTATTAAATGCGGTTTCTGAAGGATTTGGACTGATGCTGATACCAGAAAATTCCACTTCAGTATTTTGTTGTTCAAACGCCACGTCTCTAGATTGGGTAGAGGTGCCTATACAAACCATCAGATTTTTAATATAATTGATCACTTGTAGCGGTGGCTGTGCTGGCCAACGTAATTTAATGGCAATAAATACAGAACCAGTGTAGCTAGATGTTATATTAGCTGATTTGGTAGTAAAATTGGTAGATGAATATCCTGCAGGAAAACTTACTATAGATCCAGTTATCGTTGGTCCATTGCCATTTGTGTTAATGCCCGTTGCAAAAGCCACATCGATCCCGGCTACACCGATTGATTGAAAATCTTTGAAATCAAACTTGATATTGTAAGCCTGTCCATTGGTCACAGAGATCAATTTTTGTGTTTCCAGTACCCAGAGTTCATTTTGTCCATAGGCTCTTTGCGTTACTTTCAGTGCACCTGCTTCGTTGCTTACCGAGGCGCCAGCGTTTTGATCATACCAATTATTTCTCAAGACAAATTGCGTAGCAGGAGGAGTGGCCTCGGATAAAAGGCAAGGATCGTTTACCACAAATACTAAAGGTGCGGAAGTAGTAGCCCAACCTGCTTGATCGTATGCTTTTGCGGTAAAGGTGTAGGTGCCGGCAGGTAAATTGTTTGCAGACCAGTTGAAACTTGGATATAAACCATCTTCCCCAATCTTAACGTTATTTTGATAAAACTCTACATTCTTAATCGGACCTTCTTGATCATTAACACTCGCAATTAGATATATAGAGGCAGGGGCAACAAGTGGAGAAACCGTAGGTGAGCTCAAATTAATGGTAGGAGCTACTGCATCTACTATAAAAGAAATAGGAGCAGATTCCGTATTTAAACCAGTCTGATCATAAGCTTTTGCGGTAAAGGTGTAGATACCAGCAGGTAAATTATTAAGATACCATTCAAAACTTGGGTAGAGATTGTCTTCGCCAATCTTAACAGATCCTTGGTAGAACTCCACTTTACTAATAGGTCCCTCTATGTCTGTGGCGCTAGCAGACAACCTAATTGAACCAGGTGTTTTGTATGCCGTTGAAGTGGTAAATGAACCATAGTTGGCAATATGAGACAAAGTAACCGCTGGCGCAGTGTTTGCAATAATGTTTCCTGTAATTTTATATTGACCTAAAGACGCATAATCGCTATATCCGCCATTAGTAGTCAACGGGTCTCCTTTGCCAACTCCATCAATAATGATATAATAGGTGCCAGCAGGTAATACTCCAGCGAAAGAGGCATCGAGACTCGTTGCCTGATCGATTTTTGAATATGTGCTTGAGATAACATTTCCCGCGCTATTTTTTATAATCAGCTGAATATCGAGGTTTGCATAAATAGATGTATTGAGTACATTGATGGAAGCCGTTCCCCCTGTAGTGTTGAATGAATACACATCCACGTCTGTTCTTTCTGAGATAATGCCTACATTATTAGTTTCACTTATATCACCATTCGGAGCATAAGATAAAAGTTTCGCAGTAGCCAAAGTGTTACCTGCTTCATCAGTTCTAAAACCAATAACATGTGCATTGTCTCCATAAAATGGAGTATTGGCAATGATATTGATATCATCTTCTTGGTTGTTAGCATCTGGATATTCACCATTGCTCCACTGTACCAAAGAAGGGTGCAAGCCTACTCCCATAATAGGTTCCCATCCATAACCTCCAGGATAGTATGGTTTTGTTGAGGTTCCATCATGTGCAAGCCCTAATGTATGCCCTAATTCATGAGATGCTGTTTCTGCCGCCTCTATATATTGACCACTAAACACCCAACATGGTTGTTCTGTTGGCCAATAAAAGGAGCCACCAAATGCAACACCATTAGCACCTGATGCGATGTTTGTATTGGATGTAAAAATACACTTCATTCTTTTGTGGGGGTTAGCGGCTAAAAATACGGCATTGCTAGTGGTCACATTAATGTTGAAAGCCCTGAAGTCTTCGCTTACAAGCTTCCAAATTTCATTAATGGCAGTTTCGTCAAAGTTGTTTGGCAATGCGTCAATTGCAGTAGTACCATTATTCCATTGTGTATTAGTTACATATTCCCCATCAAAGTCCAGCATCAAAACCACGTTTGCGCTTGGCAAGCTTTGTAGGTTATATACTGGTGATAAAGCAGGAGGTATCGTTGTAGCTCTTGCATTGGTCAAAGACTTATGATTAGTCTTTTTTATTCCGTAATCTACACAAAAAGCATTGTTGATATCTTCTTCTTGTACCTCAACCTCCCCCCAAGCATTGGTTTGATATACATAAGATTTTTTCTCAGAAGGAATTATCACCTTGCCGTGCAAAAGACTGTTCTTAATGTTGAAATAGACAACCGAATTCTTGCTGTTTTCTATACTACCCATAAAGCTTTCGTTTCCTTCAGCCTGATGGTAAGAATTGATTTTTGCATTCACATTTTTGCGGGCAGTGGAAAGCGTGAAAGTCTTTTCTGACGACTTAATGCCTCTTGCATGAGAGGATTGACCAGAGAGCGTTTGGTAGAACTCACTTACTTTTACAAGTTTTTTTGCTTTTTGAGCTTTGGCTTGGTACGTACTCATGCAAAGCAACATTGTTGTGGAAAGCAAAACGCCGAGGTTTCTAGATTTGAACTTTTTGCGAAAAGAGAACAGCTGCTGATCCTTTTGTTTGATCGCTTTTTGATTTAATGTATTTTTTGAACTCATAAAAAATTGTTATAAAATGATACCTGCTTGTATCCAATAAAGTTAGCAGGTAATCAAAATTGTCAAATGTATCTGGATGTTTGCGTCTTATCTATTTATAGGTAACAAATGGAGGTTGAGTGCCGAGGCTTAATTATTGAAAGGTAAAGTGCTATTAGCACTATGGATATAGGTGAATGGTTTCATGGATACTTCGAAATAAGTCACATATATGATAAAAATAAAAAGGGGAGCCATAATTGCTCCCCTTTTTTATCAATGTCCGTATTTTCTATCTGTTTCTTGCCAGAACTCAGCTTCGCGCTTATCATAGCCAGGCTTCACAGTTTTCTGCTTTTGATAATTTGGAGTTTCGTAAGTTCCCTTGCCGTATTTCTTGAGATTACGTTTACGCATCTTTTCTTTTTGTTGGTAAGAATTGGCCACTTTTCCACCTTGGTATACTTGACTTGGGTGTTGGCCCTTTTTACGTTTGCTAATTACGATATCTCCTTCCCAGTTGGCCATTTGTTTAGCTTTCTTTCTGAGGCTTTTCTGTTTTTTGTTGATAGAGCTTACTAACAAATCGCCTCTATAATTGGCTTGTTGTTTGTCTTTCACGCGCCTCATTTTGTTTCTATTGTTGAGTACGCTAATGTCAATATCGCCTTCAGAGGTTGAGACCTCGTGATTTTTCTTTCTTCTGTATTTTTCTCTACGCTCTAAGACACTATAGTCAATATCGCCTTCAGAGGTCGCTTGTTTGTGGGCATTGTTGATCTGCTTCTGTTTTCTGTCTTCCCATCTTTTACGGTCAATGTCACCTTCGGAAGTCGCTTGTTTGTGACCGTTGTCGATCTGTTTTTGTTTTCTGCTATCGTATCTGCTTTGGTCTATATCACCCTGTGATGTTGCCTGTTGGTGGCTATTATCAACTTGTTTTTGTTTTCTGTTATCAAACAGTTTTTGGTCTATGTCTCCAGAAGAAGTTGCCTGCTGGTGAGCGTTGTCAACTTGTTTTTGTTTTCTGCTATCAAACCTTTTTTGGTCAATGTCGCCAGAAGAGGTTGCTTGTTGGTGAGAGTTGTCTTTTTGTTTGTTAGCTCTATTCTCAAATCTCTTTACATCAACATCTCCTGAATTCGTTGCTTGCTGATGTGAATTGTCCTTTTGTTTGTCAGCACTACTTTGATAAGACTTAAGATCTATATCTCCCTCACTTTTACCAATCTCAGCATTTTTTTTCTTTCTGTTTTCTATTCTTCGCTTTAGAATGTTCTGATCTATATCACCAGCACTACTGGTAGCGGTTTTGGAGTTTTCAACATTCCTTTCTCTTGTTTTCTTGAGCTTTTTTTCATCTACATCACCTGAACTTGAAGCAACTTGTTTGCTCTTTTCTTTCTTAGTGCTTGCTTTGTTTTCTACTGCTGTGTATGCGACGTCTCCAGAGTAATCATGTGTTTGTCGAGCCGACTTTTTTCTTTTTTCTATCCTATTGGTATAGGTTGATTGTGACAAGCCTCCTTCATAATTTTTAATGTTGTCATTGTTAGGCTTTGAAGAAGGACTTCTATCTCCTGCATAATCTTTCTGTTCAGAACTTTTCTTCTTTCTATCAGGAGCAGAGTACGCTTGCTGATTTCTTGGTGCTTTGGACTCTCTTTTATCGTATTCGTGGGTGTCGTTATTGTTTTGTGGGGCTTTGGATGGCTTTCCTCGCTCCCTAAATACAGAGACGTTCCTTGGTCCCGATTCTTTTGATTCAGGATATTTGCTTTCACCACTTCCACTCCTTGGTCCTGCTGATTTGTTTTTTGGTGCAGAATAGGACTCGGCGTTTTGTGGGTTTTTCATTTCCGCACTTCTCTCCTTATAACTTGTTTTATTTCTCGGGCCAACAGAGTTGGCTTTTCTTGGACTGGACTCCACAGCACCACTTTGTGGACCACTTTCCTTAGAAGGCATAGGTCTCGCTGGCGCAGGTTTGTTCTTAGGACCGGAGGTCTTTATTTTTCTAGGCTTACTTTCGACGCTATTCGTCTTAGGGCCTGACATTTTATTTTCTTGCTTGGTACTTTCTTTTCCCTGATAGTTTATATTCTTATCCTTCTTTGGCTGTTGCGCAAGACAAAATAATGATACATTAAGAGTTAATAACAGTATAAAATTCTTCATCAAGATTGGAATTATCTTTTTCGATAATAGCTGGCATTCATTCTTTTATCTTTCTTCTTATCTATCAAGCCATTGTTTTTGTTCTTCTTTACAGGCGATTTGGTAGGCATAGCATCCTTTGGTACCACATTACCATCTTCATCTTTGGCCATGTTGGTTCCTTTCATATCCTTGTTTTTATCACCCTCCCAATAGGCAGGGCATGACATAGATC